>JBOHYC010000441.1:0-12680 GCA_050737755.1 Lysobacter sp. | reverse complement strand
CGACCATCGACGCCAGCAGCCACATCGGGTCGCGGATCACCAGCATCGACAGCAGGCCCGCGCCGCCCAGCGCACAGTTGAGCAAATGGCTGACCCGTAGCCCCCAGTGCCGCACCATCCACGGGATCACCACCGCGGCCAGTGCCGCAAAACCGTTGTAGGCCGCGAACAGCACGCCGACCCAGTTGGCGCCTTCGTTGTACAGCGCCGAGGTGGGATCGCTGCTGCCGAAGTGGACGCTGGTCACCGCGGCGGTCGCGAACAGCCACATCGCGAACAGCCCGAACCACGAGAAGAACTGCACCACCGCCAGCCGGCGCATCGCCGTGGGCATGTCGCGCAGGTCGTCGAGGATGCTGCTGAATGCACCACCGCCGGTGATGCGCGTGCGCACCAGCAGCGCGGCGCCATAGAACGCGATCAGCCCGGCGAGGATGTACAGCTGCTTGTCGAGGTCGAACCCGGCGATCAGCGCGATCGCGACCACGCCCACCGCCAGCCAGGCCAGCGCCGGTCGCCATGCCGCGCTCGGGTCGGAATGACGCTGCACCAGCGGCGGCGCCTGGTCCCAGGCCTTCAGCTGCTCCGGCGGATATTCGCGGGTGCGCAGGATCGTCCACAGCACCGCGACCAGCAGCACCACGCCGCCGAAGTAGAACGCGTAGCGCACGGTGTCGGGCACCTCGCCGGGGCCGGCGGTATTGGCCACGCCCCAGTGCGCGAGCAGGAACGGCAGCAGGCTGGCGACCACCGAACCGATGCCGATGAAGAAGCTCTGCATCGCGTAACCGGTCGGCCGCTGGCGCACCGGCAACTGGTCGCCGACCAGCGCGCGGAACGGTTCCATCGAGATGTTGAGCGAGGCGTCGAGCACCCACAGCATGCCGGCGGCGATCCATAGCGACGGCGAGTTGGGCATCGCGAACAGCGCCAGCGTCGCCAGCACCGCACCGATCAGGAAGTATGGCCGGCGACGGCCGAAGCCGGTCCAGGTGCGATCCGACAGGTAGCCGACGATCGGCTGCACGATCAGCCCGGTCAGCGGCGCGGCGATCCACAGGACCGGGATGTCGTCCATCGGCGCGCCGAGGGTCTGGAAGATCCGGCTGACGTTGGCGTTCTGCAGGGCGAACCCGAACTGGATGCCGAGGAAGCCGAAGCACATGTTCCATATCTGCCAGAACGACAGCTGCGGTTTCTGGTTCATCGAGCGCGGTCCCGTCTTGAGCGAAATTTGTTTGTTCCGAACCCATGGTAGTCATCGCCACCACTGCACATTCCGGCTGCAAACGTATTCATCCGGACAGTGCATGACACGGCAACATGCTGCATCGCGAGGCATGGAATAGTGCCACCACGCCGGTGGTGAGCGCCGGTGACCGATCGATTCATGGGAACGCGAATGGCGACGAGTGCGACGACGGGCGGGTTGATGGCAGACAACCCGATGACAGCGGCGACCGGGCGCGCGCTCGACTGGTGGCGCGGCGCGGTGATCTACCAGATCTACCCGCGCAGCTTCCTCGACACCGACGGCGACGGCGTCGGCGACCTGCCCGGCATCGTCGACAAGCTCGACTACGTCGCCAGCCTCGGCGTCGATGCGATCTGGGTGTCGCCGTTCTTCAAGTCGCCGATGGCCGACTTCGGCTACGACATTTCCGACTACCGGGACATCGACCCGCTGTTCGGCACCCTGGCCGATTTCGACCGGCTGCTGGCGAAGGCGCACGCGCTCGGCATCAAGGTGATGATCGACCAGGTGCTGAGCCACAGCTCCGACCAGCACGAGTGGTTCCGGCAGAGCCGGCAGGACCGCGTCAACGACAAGGCCGACTGGTACGTCTGGGCCGACCCCCAACCCGACGGCAGCGCGCCCAACAACTGGCTGTCGATCTTCGGCGGACCGGCGTGGAAGTGGGAGCCACGACGCGAGCAGTACTACCTGCACAACTTCCTGTCGTCGCAGCCGCAGTTGAACTTCCACAACCCGGCCGTGCGCACGGCGATGCTGGACAACCTGCAGTTCTGGCTCGACCGCGGCGTCGACGGCATGCGGCTGGACTCGATCAACTTCTGCTTCCACGACGAGCAGCTGCGCGACAACCCGGCCAAGCCGGCCGAGCTGCGTACCGGCCGCGGTTTCAGCGCCGACAATCCGTACGCGTACCAGTACCACTACTACAACAACACCCGGCCCGAGAACCTGGCGCTGATGGAGGACCTGCGGACGCTGTTCGACCGCTACCCCGGCAGCACTATGCTCGGCGAGATCTCCTCGGAGGATTCACTGGGCACGATGGCCGAGTACGTCGGCGACCAGCGCCTGCACATGGGCTACAGCTTCGAGCTGCTGGTCGAGGATTTCAGCGCCGGTTACATCCGCGCGACCGTCGAGGACATCGAGACCCGCATGCCGCACGGCTGGCCGTGCTGGGCGGTGTCCAACCACGACGTCATGCGCGCGACCACGCGTTGGGGCGGCGCCGGCGACGACGACTTCGCGCGCCAGCTGGTCGCGCTGGTGTGCTCGCTGCGCGGCTCGGTGTGCCTGTACCAGGGCGAGGAACTGGGACTGACCGAGGCCGACGTACCGTTCGAGGCGTTGCAGGATCCGTACGGCATTTCTTTCTGGCCCAACTTCAAGGGCCGCGACGGCTGCCGCACGCCGATGCCTTGGGACGACAGCGCGCAGGCCGGGTTCACCGACAGCCCGCCGTGGTTGCCGATCCCGGCCGAACACCGCGCGCGCAGCGTCGCCGCGCAGGACGCCGATCCGGCTTCGGTGCTCAACGTGACCCGCCGTTTCCTGCGCTGGCGCCAGTCATTGCCGGCGCTGCTGCAAGGCGACATCGCGTTTGTCGATGCGCCCGAGCCGGTACTCGCGTTCATTCGCGAAGCGCAAGGCGAGCGCTTGCTGGTGACGTTCAACCTGTCGACCGACGCCGCGCAGTGGACGTTGCCGGTTGGCTTCGAGCCGCGCGCGATCGACGACCACGGCCTGCTCTCAGGCCGCGTCGAGGGCCGCCAGTTGCACCTGCCCGCGCGTGGAGTGTTCTTCGCCCGGCTCGACTGAGGACGCACCAGCGCGATGACGCAGCCCGATCCGTTTCCATTCGCACCCCACCGCCTGCGCCAACTGGCTGCGTCGTTGGCCGTGGCGGTCGCGGGTGGATTCGCCGCGCCGGGGATCGCCGCGACGCTGGATACCGCCGCCTGCGATGCCGACGCATTCGCGACCGTGCTGCACGCGGCGCCGGATTCGCCGACTGATGCGAGTGCCTACTGGCTTGACCGGCAACGGTTGCAATGGCCGGGGCAGGTGGCGGACGACGGCGCGTTATTCAAGCTTTATCACGCGACTGACGGTGGCATCACCGCTGGTGTCGGCAGCGCGGTGAGTGGTACCGATGGCGCGGTCGCGCTGCAGGTTTCCGGCGACGACGTACCGGCTTCGCTGGTCCAGCGCTTCGGCTTCATAGATGAAGGCGTGGTGCTGGAAATGGCCGCGGATGACATCGCGCGCCTCCCGGAACTGCTGCGTCAGCAGTTGCTGTTGGTGCGCGAGGACGCCAATGGCAACGTTATCGCCAGCACCATGCTGCAGTCGCCCGGCGCGATTGATGACGTATACGCGACAGCCGGCGCGATCGACGATCTGGGCGTCGACATCACCACCGACACCACCGGTTTCAAGCTGTGGGCTCCGACTGCGCGCGAGGTCTCGTTGTGCCTGTATGAAGACGGCAACGACAACGCCGGTTCGCGCGAGGCGATGCGTTTCGATCCCGCCACCGGCGCATGGTCGACGCAGTTGTCCGCCGACCTGTCAGGCGACTACTACACCTATCTGGTCGACGTGTTCGTGCCCGGCACCGGCGTGGTCCGCAACCGCGTCACCGACCCGTACTCGATCAGCCTGACCGCCGACTCGAAGCGCAGCTATATCGCCGACCTCGACGACCCCGCGCTCAAGCCCGCCGGCTGGGACGACGCGCCGCGACCGGCACCACTCGCCGCACAGACCGACATGGTCATCTATGAATTGCACGTGCGCGACTTCTCGCGTGACGACGCCACGGTCAGCGATGCCAACCGCGGCAGGTACCTCGCCTTCACCGAAAACGGCAGCGACGGCATGCGCCACCTGCGCGCGCTCGCCAAGGCCGGCCTGACCGACGTCCATCTGCTGCCGGTGTTCGACCTCGCCACCGTGCCCGAGGCCGGCTGCGTCGAGCCTGTGGTTCCGGACGCCGCTCCCGACAGCGAGGCGCAACAGGCCGCGGTGATGGCGGTCGCCGCGCGCGACTGCTTCAACTGGGGCTACGACCCGTACCACTTCAATGCGCCCGAAGGCAGCTTCGCCAGCGATGCGAGTGATGGCGCAGTACGCATCCGCGAGTTCCGCGCGATGGTGCAGGCGCTGCACGCGTCCGGGCTGCGGGTCGGCATGGACGTGGTCTACAACCACACCACCGCATCGGGCCAGGTCGAACGCTCGGTGCTCGACCGCATCGTGCCAGGCTACTACCAGCGGCTCGACCCGCACGGCAAGGTCACCACTTCGACCTGCTGCGACAACACCGCGACCGAACACCTGATGATGGGCAAGCTGATGCTCGATTCGGTCGACCTGTGGGCGCGCGACTACCGGATCGATTCGTTCCGCTTCGACCTGATGGGGCACCAGCCGCGCTCGGTGATGGAGCAGTTGAAGGCGCGCGTGGACGCCGCGGCCGGGCGCCACGTGAACCTGATTGGCGAGGGCTGGGACTTCGGCGAAGTCGCCGACGGCGCGCGCTTCGTGCAGGCCTCGCAGCTGTCGTTGCAGGGCTCCGGCATCGGCACCTTCAGCGACCGCGCGCGCGACGCGATCCGTGGCGGCGGGGCCGGCGACATGGGCAGCGCGATGTATGTGCAGGGCTACGTCAATGGGCTTCATTACGCCCCCAATGCCACCATGTCGGCCGCAGCAGCCGCGTTCCACGCGCTTGGTGAAAACCATGACGATGGTCGCGACGCGCTACTGCATGCCGCCGACCTCGTGCGTGCGGGACTGGCAGGCACCCTGTCGGACTACGTCATCACCGACCGCAGCGGCGCGACCATCCCGCTGTCGCAGCTCGACTACAAGGGCCAACCGGCCGGCTATGCCGCGCAGCCCGGCGAGGTCGTCAACTACGTCGAGAACCATGACAACCAGACCCTGTTCGACGTCAACGCCTTCAAGCTGCCGCTCGACACCAGCCGCGACGACCGCGCGCGTGTGCAGGTGCTCGCGCTGGCGCTGAACGCCTTCAGCCAGGGCGTCGCCTACTTCCACGCCGGTGGCGAGCTGCTGCGCTCCAAATCGCTGGACCGCAACAGCTTCGATTCGGGCGACTGGTTCAACCGGATCGACTGGGCCGGCGCCGACAACCACTTCGGCACCGGCCTGCCGCTGGCGCCCGACAACCGCGAAAGCTGGCCGCAGATGGCGTCGCTGCTGGCCAATCCCGATATCAAGCCGACCGCGCGCGAGATCGCGTTGACCCGCGGCGCATTCGAAGACCTGCTGCGCATCCGCGACAGCTCGACCCTGTTCCGCCTGCGCACCGCCGATGACGTCGCGCAACGGCTGCACTTCCACAACACCGGCCCCGACCAGAACCCGGTCGTGATCGCCGGGCAACTTGATGGTGCGGGCTATCCGGGCGCGGCGTTCGCCGAACTGCTGTATCTGGTCAATGTGTCACCGGAGCCGCAGGCATTGGTGATCCCGAAAGCCGCGGGCAAGCGTTACGTACTGCATCCGGTGCATCGCGCCAACAATGCCGTCGATCCGCGTCCGCGTGAATCGGCCAAGTACGACATCGGGGACGGTCGCTTCGTCGTGCCTGCCCGCACCGCCATGGTCTACGTGATCGAATGAAGATGCGTCCTCTCCCGCTTGCGCGAGAGGGCTGTCCGCAAGGGGAAACGTAATGCGCCAATTCTGCCTGCTCCTCATCAGCACCGCCCTCGCCGCCGCGCTTCTGGCGCCCGCCGCCCACGCCGAAACCGTCGCCACCGTGGCATCGCCCAACGACGTGCTCACGGTCGAGCTCGACCTGCACGAGGGGCGCGTCGGCTATCGCGTCGAACGCTTCGGCGAGCCGGTGATCGAGACCTCCGCGCTCGGCTTCATGCTGCGCGGCAGCGGCAAGCTCGAGCGCAACCTCGCGCTCACCGACAAGGCGACCCGCAGTTTCGATGAGACCTGGGAGCAGCCGTGGGGCGAGGACCGCTTCGTCCGCAACCACTACAACGAGTTGCGCGCGACGCTCACCGAGACCATCGCCCCGAAGCGCACCTTCGACGTGGTGTTCCGCGTGTATGACGACGGCATCGGATTCCGCTACGAGTTCCCCGAACAGGCGGCCGCCAGCGAAGTCATCATCGACGACGAACTGACCGAGTTCGCCCTCGCCGACCCTGCCACCGCGTGGTGGATCCCCGCCGGCGAGTGGAACCGCTACGAGTACCTGTACCAGCGCACGCCGCTCAACGAAGTCACGATGGCGCACACGCCGATGACCGTGCGCACCGAGGACGGCCTGCACATCGCATTCCACGAAGCCGCGCTGGTCGACTACGCCGGCATGTGGCTGCGCCGCACCGAAGGCCGCCGCTTCCGCGCCCAGCTCGCCCCGGCGTCGGAGGGCTGGAAGGTCCGTCGCGCGCTGCCGTTCAACACCCCGTGGCGCACCCTGCAGATCGCCGACAGCGCCGCCGCGCTGTACGAATCGTCCGACCTGATCCTCAATCTCAATGAGCCCAACAAGCTTGGCGACGTCAGCTGGTTCACGCCGGCCAAGTACGTCGGCATCTGGTGGTCACTGCACCTGGAGACCGAAAGCTGGGCGACCGGCAAAAAGCACGGCGCGACCACCGCCAACACGAAGCGTTACATCGACTTCGCCGCCGACAACGGTTTCCGCGGCGTGCTGGTCGAGGGCTGGAACCCGGGCTGGGATGGCCAGTGGTTCGGCAACGGCTACGACTTCGACTTCACCCGCGCCACACCCGACTTCGACATCGAGGCGCTGTCGGCCTACGCGAAGTCGAAAGGCGTGCACCTGATCGGCCACCACGAGACCGGCTGTGCGGTCAGCCATTACGAGGACCAGATGGCCGACGCGTTCGCGATGAACGAGCGGCTCGGCATCGACGTGGTCAAGACCGGCTACGTCTGCGACGCCGGCGGCATCGAGCGACGCCTGCCCGACGGTTCGATCGCCCGCGAGTGGCACGACGGACAGTGGAACGCCGGCCACCACCTGCGCGTGCTGCAGGCCGCGGCGAAGCACCATGTCGCGATCAACGCGCACGAACCGATCAAGGACACCGGCCTGCGCCGCACGTATCCGAACTGGGTCAGCCGCGAGGGCGCACGCGGCATGGAGTACGGCGCCTGGGCCAACCCGACCAACCCGCCCGAGCATGAAGCCAACCTGGTATTCACCCGCATGTTGTCCGGCCCGATGGACTACACCCCCGGCATCCTCAGCCTGCAGGGCCGCGGCCAGACGATCCAGACCACCATCGCCAAGCAGCTGGCGCTGTACGTCGTGCTGTACAGCCCGGTGCAGATGGCCGCCGACTTGCCGGAGAACTACGCCAGGCACATGGACGCGTTCCAGTTCATCAAGGACGTTCCGGCCGACTGGGCGCGCACCGAAGTGCTCAACGGCGAGGTAGGCGATTACGTCACCTTCGCGCGGCAGGATCGCAACAGTGACGACTGGTACCTGGGCAGCATCACCGACGAGAACGGGCGGGTGTTGCAGGTGCCGCTGGCGTTTCTCGAGCCCGGCCGCGGCTATACCGCGCAGATCTATCGAGACGGTGAGGGTGCGCATTGGGAGGATGCGCCGTTCGAATTCGAGCGGGAGACGCGCGAAGTCACCAGCGCCGACGTGTTGACGATTCGTCTTGCCGCCGGCGGTGGCCAGGCAGTCCGGTTCGTGGCGAAGCCGCAGTGACATTCGGGCGTACGTTTCCGTGTTCGCCAGGCGCACGTCCCTTGCGACGTAGGAGCGACGTAAGTCGCGAATGCACGGCGATCCCGGTCATCAGTGAAATCGCGACTTACGTCGCTCCTACATCGAAGCGAGTGGTCCAGGCTCCATGAAGCTCATCGCCAACTCGATTGCCGCCGTCCTGCTTGCCGCCTGCTTCACTGTCCCCACGGCGGCCGCGGAGTCGGCAGCCGCGCAACCCGCCTCCATCCAAACACTGCACCTCGACGCCCCCGCCTTCGCCCCCGAGCAGGTCGAAGTCGCGATCCACCTCCCACCCGGTTACGACGCCAGCGGCGTCCACGCCTACCCGGTGCTGTACCTCAACGACGGCCAGGACGCCGACGCGGTGCAGCTCGCCAACACCCTCGTCCGACTCCACGCCGACGGCGCCATCCGGCCCGTCATCGTCGTCGCGATCCACGTGCTGCCCGACCGCATGGGCACCTATGGCCTGTCCGACCGCAAAGCCGGCCACGCGATCGTCGCGCAGACGAAGTACGGCCCGGTCGGCGCGCGCGCGCACGACTACTCCGAGTGGGTGGCCCACACTCTGGTGCAATACGTCGACGCGCACTACCGCAGCAATCCGACGCCGGCCGCGCGCGCGATCCTCGGCTGGTCGCTCGGCGCGCTCAACGCGTTCGACCTTGGCTGGCAGTACCCCGACGTGTTCGGGCGGGTCGGTGCGTTCTCGCCGTCGTTCTGGATTTCCGCCGATCGCGGTGACGTCGAATCGATCCAGCGCACCCGCCTCGCCCAGGCGATGGTCGACAGCAGCGAGGCGCGCCACGGTCTCAAGTTCTTCTTCGCCGTCGGCACCGACGAGGACAGTGACGATCGCGACGGCGACGGCATCAACGACCCGATCGACGATGCCCGCGACCTCATCGACGGTTACACCGGTCCTGATGGTCGCCACATGCGCGGCCTGGTCGACCTCGGCTACCGCAGCGACCCCGCGACCGTCAATGCCGCCAACGACACCACCCGCGCCGACATCGCCCACCTGTCGCTGCCCGATGGCGAACACAACCAGACCGCGTGGGCGCGGATGCTGCCGCACTTCCTGCGCTGGGCCTACGCGCCACGCGCACCGGCGCTGGATACCACCGGCCGCGTCGACAGCTGGCAGGACGTGCCGTCCGCCCACGTCGCGCCGCGCAACGTCGACGTCTGGCTGCCGCCGGGCTACGGCGACAACCCGACCCAGCGTTACTCCGTGCTGTATATGCACGATGGCCAGAACCTGTTCGACCCCGCGCTGTCGTACACCGGCGTCGACTGGGGCATCGATGAAGCCATGACCCGGCTGATCGCCGACGGCGAGGTGCGCGAGGCGATCGTGGTCGGCATCTGGAACACGCCGCGTCGGTTCCAGGAATACATGCCTTGCAAACCGGTCACCGGCGACGCACTGCCGTCCGGCGTCGACAGCGTGCCGCCGCTGCCGACCGCCGACATCGCCTCCGATGCCTATCTGCGCTTCCTGGTCGACGAGCTCAAGCCGTGGATCGACGCCACCTATCGCACCCGGCCGGGCCGCGACGACACCTTGGTGATGGGCTCCAGCATGGGCGGGCTGATCTCGCTGTATGCCGCCGCCGAGTATCCCGACGCGTTCGGCGGCGTCGGTGCGCTGTCGACCCACTGGCCGGTCGGCGACGGCATCGTGGTCGACTGGCTCGGCGAGCACCTGCCGGACCCGGCCACCCACCGGCTCTACTTCGACCACGGCACCACCACCCTCGACGCCGGCTACGCGCCGTACCAGCAACGCATGGACCAGCGACTGCGCGCCGCCGGTTATGTCGACGGCGACAACTGGAGCACCCGGGTGTTCGAGGGCGCGGGACACAACGAGGCGGCGTGGCGGGCGCGGATCGACGAGCCGCTGCGGTTCCTGCTCGGCAGCGACTGAACCCCGCGCCTACCCGCCGCGCCGCACCATCGGTGCAATCGCCTCGGCACGCTCGTCAAAGCGAGAACTGACCACCGCGATCGCGGTATCGCCCTGGCCCCAGTAACGTGCCATCAGCCCGCCGTCGCGACGCTCGCCATCGCGCATGCGCTGCGTGCGCGGACGCAGGTAGACGCCCAGCATGCCGCCCTGGCCATCTTCGTAGACCAGCATCGCGGCGGCGCCTTCGGGCGTCGACAACATGCGCGCGCCCTGCAATGAATAGCCCTGCGAGCTGAGGTCGGGCACGCGGCCGGCCTCGCTGAAGTTGCGCGCCAGCCAGCCCTGCAGGCCGCCCATCCGGTCACCTTCGAAGTCCATCGACACCTGCTGGTCCGCGAGCATCCGGTACGCCGTCACCGCGTCGGCCATCGGTGGGGTGCCGTAGCCGTCGCGTGCGTCGCGCGCCAGCCAGCCGCCGCCGGCGCCCAGTCCCAGCGCCAGCACCAACACCGCCGCGCGGGCCAGTCCGGTCCAGCGGTTGGCGTGCAGGCGCTGCCGGATCCAGGCCGGGTCCAGCCGCGGCTCGGCCGGCAATGCGGCGGCGGTGCCCCAGGCTGAGCGCAGGGCCTCGATGTCGGATTTCCAGCCGCGCACGCGGGCGGCGTCATCGGGGTTAGCGGCCAGCCAGGCTTCCACCGCGGCGCGGCGCCCGGCGGGCAACTGGCCGTCGACATAGGCGTGCAGCTCATCGGGATGCGGGGCCGGATTGTTCATTTGAGTATCCGCAATGCAGGGGTGGGCGCACGGCCTTCGGACAGCCGGCGCAGCTTGTCGCGGGCGCGCGACAGGCGCGACATCACGGTGCCGAGCGGGACCGCCAGTGTGTCCGCGACTTCGCGGTAACTGAAACCCTCCACGCCCACCAGCAGCAGGATCGCGCGTTGTTCGTCCGGCAACTCGGCAAATGCCGCCAGCGCGTCGCGGCCCTCGTTGACCCGCTCGGCCGACGGCGCATGCGGCTCGTCGGCAACGCCCACCACGTCGAGCACGCGGCGCCAGCGCTTGGCGCGTCGCTGCTCGTCGATGAACTGTCGATACAGGATCGAGAACAGCCATGACTGCAGCGCGTCCTGCTTGCTGCGCGACGACCACGCCCGCAGCGCGCGCTCCAGCGTGGCCTGGACCAGGTCATCGGCGGCCGTGGCGTCACGCGTGAGCGCGCGTGCGAACTGGCGCATCCGCGGGATCAGCTCGTGCAGGCGGTCTTCGTCCAGTTCATCCATGGCGCAGGCATCCACGGTGCGGGGCGGGTCGGGAAGCATGTTGATGGCGGGCGTGTGGCGCGGACGCGTGTTCATGCAAGTGGGACGCACGGACGCGCGGCTTATTCCCAAGCGGCCGACGTGCCGCATGCGGGGAATATATCCCCGCGCGGCTCGTCACACCGTGGATCCCGCAAAACGAGCGTGCAATGAACGAATCAGAGCGATCCCATCCCCCCGTAGTCCCGCTGGTCGACACATCGGCTGCAGTCGCGAAGCGCGACCGGCGCCGGCAGTTGTTCGCGCTGGCCGGCATCGGCGCCATCGCGCTGGGTTCCGCCAGTGCCTTCGCATGGACCGCCGGCTGGCTCGGCGGCGACCGCCTGACCGCACAGCGCATCGTTGGCGCGATGGAAGCCAATGGCCCGCCGCATCCGGGCTTTCGTCGCAACCATGCCAAGGGCGTCTGCGTCAGCGGCACGTTTCTCGGCAGCACGGAAGGTCGGGCGCTGTCGAGCGCGCGGGTATTCTCGGGCACGCCGCAAGCGGTGCTGGGCAGGTTCTCGATCGGCGGCCCCAACCCGCACGGGGCCGACAACAGCGCGCGCGTGCGCAGCATGGCATTGCAGTTCGGCGGCCCCGGCGAAGCGCAATGGCGCATGGCGCTGAACAGCTTCCCGTTCTTCGCCGTGGCGACGCCGCAGGCGTTCCATGAGCAGACCGTGGCCAAGCGCCCGGATCCTGCGACCGGCAAGCCCGACTCCGCCGCGATGGAGGCGTTCCTCGCGGCCCACCCGCAGGCCCGCGAGTTCGGCAAATGGGCGAAGACCGCCCCGTGGTCCGACAGCTGGACCAGCACGCAATACAACAGCGTCAACGCGTTCCGCTTCATCGATGCCGACGGCACCGGGCGCTTCGTGCGCTGGTCGATGCGGCCGCGCCAGCCGTTCCACGCATTGGACGCCGACGAACGCGAGCAGGCCGACGCCGATTTCCTCGCCGCCGACCTGCATACGCAGCTGGCCCATGGCCCGGTGTACTGGGACATGGTGGTGACGCTCGCCGCACCCGGCGATGCGGTCGACGACCCGTCGCACCCGTGGCCCGGTACACGCGAGCAGGTAGTCGCCGGCACGCTGACCCTAGTCCACGCCGAACCGCAGGCCACCGGCGAATGCCGCGACGTCAATTTCGATCCGCTGATCCTGCCACCGGGCGTCGCCGCGTCGGACGACCCGATCCTCGCCGCACGCTCGGCGGCCTACTCGCAGTCCTTCAACCGCCGCCAGCGCGAGATCGCACTGGGCCGCGGCGATGCCGCCACCGCACCGGAGCACGCGCAATGACCACGCCCACCCACTTCAACGCCGCCGCGCGCTGGCTGCACTGGTCGATGGCGCTGATGATCGTGTCGATGCTGTTCATCGGCGTCGGCATGATGGCGTCGGTGTCGGCGCGGCCGTGGCTGATCGACCT
>JBOHYC010000440.1:0-1972 GCA_050737755.1 Lysobacter sp. | reverse complement strand
CCTGATGCAGATGGAGAAGGGCCTCGACACCGGTCCGGTGCTGCTGAAGCAGGCGATCGACATCGGCCCCGACGAGACCGGCGGGAAACTGCACGACCGCCTCGCCGAACTCGGCGCGCAGGTGCTGGCCGATGGCCTTGGCCTGCTGCGCGCCGGCATCCGTCCGGTGCCACAACCGCAACCGGCCGAGGGCGTGACCTACGCGCACAAGCTCGACAAGGCCGAAGCCCGGCTCGACTGGAACCGCCCGGCAACCGAACTGGCCAACACCGTGCGCTCGTTCAATCCGTGGCCGATGGCCGAGGCGCAACTGGCCGGTGAGCGCGTGCGCCTGCATGGCGCGGTGGCGTTGCCGCTGGTCCACGGCGCCGCACCGGGCACCATCCTGCTCACCGGCCGCGATGGCATCGACGTCGCCTGTGGCGAGGGCGCATTGCGCATCCGCGTGCTGCAACGCGACGGCGGCAAGGCAATGACCGCCGCCGATTACCTCAATGGCCGGCGTGATCTGGCGACGGGTGCGTAACGCCTTGCAACCCCAACGCATGAAACCGACGGTCGGAACCCAGCCGCGCGTCATCGCCACCCGCGTGCTCGACGCGGTGCTGCACAACGGTCGGTCGCTCAAGGCGGAACTGGCGACCTCGCTCAAGCAGTTGCCCGATCCACGCGACCGCGCGCTGGTCGAGGCGATCTGCTTCGCGGTACTGCGCGAGGGCGCACGTTTCGACGCGGCGCTGGCCGCATGGTTGCCGCGGCCGCTGGCCAAGCGTGATCGTGAATTGCGTGCGCTGCTGCTGGCCGGCTTCGCCCAGCTCGATCCGATCGGCCTGCCGCCGCACGCGGCCGTCGCCGCGACCGTCGAGGCCGCGCGCGTGCTCGGCCGCCAGCACCAGTCGGGGCTGGTCAACGCACTGTTGCGACGCGCCCTGCGCGACGGTTTGCCGGCGGCTGAACCCGGCGCACAGTGGCCGCAATGGTTGCGCGCCCGGATCGAGCACGACTGGCCCGGACAGAGCGATGCCATCTTTGCCGCCAGCACGCAGGCGCCGCCGCTGTGGCTGCGGGTCAACCGCCGGCAAGGCACCCGCGATGACTATCGCGAACAGTTGCAGCAGGCCGGGATCGACTCGATGTTGGATGCCGGCCTCGCCGACGGCCTGCGGCTCGACACCCCGGTGCCGGTCGCCACGCTGCCGGGTTTCGCCGACGGCGCGGTATCGGTACAGGACGGCGCCGCCCAGCGTGTCGCCGACGCACTCGCACCGGCGCCCGGCGCACGCGTGCTGGATGCCTGTGCCGCTCCTGGCGGCAAGTCCGCGCACCTGCTCGAACGAGACCCGACCCTGCAACTGACCGCGCTCGACATCGACCCGGCGCGATTGAGGCAGGTGCGCGAGACCCTTGAACGCCTGCAACTGGCCGGCCACGCGGAATTGCATGCCGCCGACGCTACCGACCTCGACAGCTGGTGGAACGGCAACCCGTTCGACGCGGTGCTGCTGGACGCACCGTGTTCGGCCACCGGCATCATCCGGCGCCAGCCCGACGTCTTGTTGCATCGGCGCGAGTCCGACCTCACCGCACTGGCCAAAACCCAGGCCGCGTTGCTCGACGCGCTGTGGCGCACCGTCGCCCCCGGTGGCGTGCTGCTGTACGCGACCTGCTCGATCCTCAAGGCGGAAAACGTGACGCAGGTCGATGCCTTTCTCGCTCGCACGCCCGATGCAACCGCCGAGCCGTTGGACGCCAAGTTCGGCCACGCCAGCGGCGCCGGCCGCCAGCGCCTGCCCGGCGAGGACGGCATGGACGGGTTCTTCTACGCGCGTCTGCGCAAGGCCTGAGCCGGCAATTCCGCCGCAGCGTGGTCGTCGCTTTCATTGCGGTCGCGATTCCAGCCGCGGTGGCGGATGTCCAGCCACAGGCTGTAGCCGGCGGTGAATGCCGGGAACAGGTTCTGCACGATCCCGAC
>JBOHYC010000439.1:0-2457 GCA_050737755.1 Lysobacter sp. | reverse complement strand
GCTTCGGCGGGACAGGTGCGGGCGCGTGATTCGGGCAGGTCGCCACGGGCAACGATGTCGGCAAACCGCTCGGGGTCGGAGCCGTACAGCAGGCACTGCAGGTTGAAGTAGCGCTGCAGGTTGAGCGAGTGGGCGTCGGCGTAGGCCGACAGCGAAAGGCCGGTGTCGTCGACACGCGAGAGGAACCACAGCGAGGCCATGCGCAGGTTGTCGGCGATCTGCTTGGGCGACTCGCTGTCGCTGCCGATGTACTGCATCAGCGAGGTCGCGAACTGGTCGACGGCATCCTCCTGGCGGCCGGTAACCGGCAGGTCGAGCAAGTCGATCAGTGCGTGGCCGGTCTCGTGCGCGACGATGAAGCGCACGTTGGCGAGTACGTAGCGCGTTGCGATCTGCTCGGGCGTGGTGTCGCCGAAGTCGAAGCCGTCGCCGCCGGTCTGGGCCAGGTGCTCGCCCTGTTCGTAGAGCACCTGCAACATTTCGTAGCAGAGCACCACTTCGCGCTTGTCGGGCAGGTAGAACGCGTCGGGCTCGCCGCAGGCCATGGCGACGTAGGTGATCGGCGCGGGCAGCAGCAGCAGGCCGTCGAGCCACTCCACTTCGGGCAGCTTGCGCAGCAGGTCGTGCTCGCGCACGCGGCGGGCGGTCGGTGTCAGCGCCGGGTCGCCGGTGTCGAGGTAGCGGTAGGCGAAGTTGACCGGCACGGGCGCGGGTGTGTCGTCGGCCGGGGTGGTGGCCGACGGCATGGGAATGACGGGTGACGGTTGGATCGGCGCGGCGTCGCGCCCGGACCACGCCGCATGCCCGCAGGCACCGACGACGGCCCCGACCACGACCAGCAGCAATGCCTTGAAAATCCGGTGCAGCATCGGCGTCCCCTCCCTCATGCGCGGACCGGGCCATGGTAAGGCCCGGCCGCGCGGGGTGCTGCCTTGCAGTCAGTCGGTCAGCCGAACAGCAACGGATGCGGCCGCGCATGCAGGCGGCGCCAGGTCGAGGCGATCGCCACGCCCAACACTACGTATGCCAGCGCCCATGCCAGCGCGAGCACCACGGGGATATAGCCCATGCCCTTGGCCTCGGCGGCGTAGAGGATGGTGCCCAGCGCCAGCAGCAGGACCGGGCCGGCCAGCACCAGCATGCGCCAGCCGTTCATGCGCAGGCCGGCCACCGGCCGCAGGCAGGCGAGCGCCGTGGTCAGCGCCACGCCAATGCCGGCCATCACCATCAATCCCACCATCCGCGGCGACGCCCCGTCCATCAGGCCGAGACCGACAAGAACCAGCAGCATCAGGCCCAACGCGACGACCGGCGCGCGGGCGACGGCCGACAACAGGTGGGCGCGACGCTCCGCGACTTCGCCCAGGCCAGGCAGCAGCGCGAGTTCGTCGAGCTCGCCGCCGGGCTTGCGGTACATCGCCTCCAGACGTTGCGCGTACATCACCACCATCACCGCGATGCCACCGATCGCACCGCCGACGAGGGTGCCGGGATTGGCGTTCTCGCCGGTAGTGCTCATTACCAGGTAGACCACGACCATCAAGCCGACACCCAACTGGGTCAGCACCTGCCCGCCCGACAGCGGTGCGAACGGTGTGCCCAGCAGGGCGCGTATCGCCCGTACCGGCCGGTCCGGCCCGGCGCCGGCGGTTTGCCCGGCCGGCCACATCCAGTCCGGTAGTTGCGCGCTGGCGGCATCGCCCGACAGCCAGTCGAAGCCGCCACCGGTGCGCGGGTTGGCGACCAGCGCCGGCTGCCACCAGACCGAGGTCGCGTCAGCGGGCGTGCGCCGCGCGATGGCGAACCAGCGCCAGCCCGCCAGCGCGAGCGCCGGGCCGACCAGCCAGACGACGTGTTGCATCTGCATCGTCGGCAAGGTCACCGCGCCGGCCGGCACCACGCGCACGTAAAGGCCATGCAGCAGGCCGATGCCGAGTGGCGCAAGGCACAGTGCCATGTAGGCGATCCGTGGCAGCGTGGCCGTCAGCACGCTGACGCTCGCGGCCAATGTCAGCGCGCACACCGCGATGGCGAGGTTGAAGCCACCAACCGCGAGCAACAGCGCCGGCAACAGCACCGTTGCGATGAAGACGAGCGAAACGGTGCCGGCGATCGCCATGCCGACGCCGGGCATGCGCGACTGGTGGGCTTCGATATGCAGCAACAGCAACCGCGAGAACCACAGGCCCCACAGCGCAGCGATCGCCGCCGCCGACAGGAACAACGCCACCGACAGCCGCTCGGGCTTGTCGATGGTGGCCAGCGCCAGCCAGCCCAAGCCCCCAAGCACCACCGCAAGCGCGATCGCCAGCACGCGCATCGAGCGGCTGGCGCTGCTGGTCAGCAGTGATGCGGCGTGGCGCATGCGCCAGCCGATGCTGTCGGTTTCGAACGGGTAGGCGCGGGCGTTCATTCGGCCACCTCGACGAACAGGTCCTCCAGCGACAGCACGTCGGC
>JBOHYC010000438.1:0-1539 GCA_050737755.1 Lysobacter sp. | reverse complement strand
CCTTGAACCGCAGGCGGTGCGGCCGCGCACCTTCCTCGCCGAGGCGACGCTTCTTGTCTTCCTCGTACTCGCGGTAGTTGCCCTGGAAGAACTCCACGTGGCTGTCGCCCTCGAACGCGAGGATGTGCGTCGCGATGCGGTCCAGGAACCAGCGGTCATGGCTGATCACCACCGCGCAGCCGGGGAACTCCAGCAGCGCGTCTTCGAGCGCGCGCAGGGTCTCGACGTCGAGGTCGTTGGATGGTTCGTCAAGCAGCAGCACGTTGCCGCCCTGCAGCAGGGTCTTGGCCAGGTGCAGGCGGCCACGTTCACCGCCCGACAGCGTGCCGACCAGTTTCTGCTGGTCCTGCCCCTTGAAGTTGAAGCGGCCGATGTAGGCGCGCGACTGGATCTCGATGCCGTTGATGTTGAGGATGTCGGCGCCGCCGGAGACTTCCTGGAAGACGTTGTGGTTGCCTTCCAGCTTGTCGCGGCTCTGGTCGACGTAGGCGACCTTGGTCGACGGGCCGGTAACAATTTCGCCCTTGTCCGGCGTTTCCTGGCCCGTGATCATCTTGAACAGGGTCGACTTGCCGGCGCCGTTGGGGCCGATGATGCCGACGATCGCGCCCGGCGGGATGATGAAGCTCAGGTCGTCGATCAGCAGGCGGTCGCCGAACGACTTGGACACGTTCTTGAACTCGATCACCGAGTTGCCCAGGCGCTCGCCCGGCGGGATGAATATCTCGTTGGTCTCGTTGCGGCGCTGGTATTCGACCGAGTTGAGCTCCTCGAACCGCGCCAGTCGCGCCTTGCCCTTGCTGCGGCCGCCCTTGGCGTTGCTGCGCACCCACTCCAGTTCCTTCGCCAGCGCCTTCTGCCGCGCCTTTTCGCCGGATTCTTCCTGCTTCAGGCGCTCGGACTTCTGTTCCAGCCACGCGGTGTAGTTGCCCTTCCACGGGATGCCCTTGCCGCGATCCAGCTCGAGGATCCACTCGGCCGCGTTCTCGAGGAAGTAGCGGTCATGGGTGACCGCGACCACGGTGCCGGTGTAGCGCGACAGGAACTGTTCCAGCCACTCGACCGACTCGGCGTCGAGGTGGTTGGTCGGTTCGTCGAGCAGCAGCATGTCGGGCTTCTGCAGCAGCAACTGGCACAGCGCGACGCGGCGTTTCTCGCCACCTGACAGCTTGCCGATCACGGCGTCCCACGGCGGCAGGCGCAGCGCGTCGGCGGCGATTTCCAGCTGGGTCTCCAGCGTATGGGCGTCGCCGCTGGCGAGGATCGCTTCCAGCCGCTGCTGTTCGGCGGCGAGCTTGTCGAAGTCGGCGCCTTCCTCGGCGTAGGCCTCGTAGACCCGGTCCAGCGCCGCCTGGGCGCTGAGCACGTCGCCGACGCCGACCTCGACCGCCTCGCGCACGGTGTGCTCGGGGTTGAGCTGCGGCTCCTGCGCGAGGTAGCCGACCTTGATGTCCTTGGCCGGGCGCGCCTCGCCGGTGAAGTCCTGGTCGACGCCGGCCATGATCTTCAGCACGGTCGACTTGCCGGCGCCGTTGAGGC
>JBOHYC010000437.1:0-12955 GCA_050737755.1 Lysobacter sp. | reverse complement strand
TACAACCTGCACAACCGCGGCGGCGGCAGTGCCAACGACCTGATCGGCGATTACACCGTGGACCTGTCGAGCGAGTCGCTCAATGGCAGCTGGAAGCTGCGGGTCAACGACAACTACACCTACGACGACGGCTACATCAACGGCTGGGGCGTGGAGTTCTGATCCAACCCGGCATTATCCGGATGTCTGGAGCGCCCCGGTTCGCCGGGGCGTTTTTTTACAGCGACTCGAACCGGTTCGCCTCGACGTTCTTGCGGACCTGCGACGGGTCCCAGATGCGTCCGTTCATCGCGATGTAGACACCGGCCGGCAACGACTGCACTGCCCCAACCGCGGTGCCGATGTTGAACTCGGCATCCGAGCCGCGGAAGCGCGCCGGGTTCAGTGCGCCGGTCAGCACGATCGTCCTGCCCTCGATGCTGGCCAGCACCTTGGCGGTGGCCACCATCGAGTCGGTGCCGTGGGTGACCAGCACATGGCGCGCGTCCTGCGCGGCGATGGTCGCGCGGATCAGTTCGCGGTCGGCATCCTCGATGTGCAGCGAGTCCTTGCGCATGATCGGGACGACGTCGTAGCGGAACGCGACGCCGAGCTCGTCAAGGATGCGCCCGATCTGCGGCTCGCCGATCTGGTAGTCCGACTTGTCGTCGAAGTAGATCTTGTCGATCGTGCCGCCGGTGGTGACGATGCAGAGCTGGTCCATGGGACGCCGGTATTGCGGGGGGACGCTGGATTATACGGTTGGACACGGGGCCGGATTTCACCGCTTTGCGGAAAGGCAATCCCGGAGCGGCCTGTAGGAGCGACGTAAGTCGCGAACGCACCGATACCCGGATTCGCCGTGCAATCGCGACTTACGTCGCTCCTACCGCTTCCGGTTGAACCGCGCGCGCAGCCCCTTCAGGCTCGCTGCGAACACGACTACCACGGCAAGCAGCAACTCGATCCACGCCAGCCCGCGCTCCTCCGGGCGGATCCATGCGATCAGTACGCCATGGCTGAACCACGCCAGCGCGAGCACCGCGCTCCACAGCCCGGCAGTGCGTGCGCGTCGCCAGGTGGCAAACGCGCACAGCGCCGGCGGCAGGCCGAACACCACCAGCGCGACCGTGTCCGGATGCACGCGGCCGAACCAGAACGCATACAGCAGCACCAGCGCGATCAGGCTGGCGATCAATATCCGCTTTGCCGGCGGGAGCGGCGATATCGTGCTCATGCGAGTTTCGCCGCGACCATCGCGACGCGGCGACCCAACGCCCGCGCCAGGTGCGCCTCGTCGTCGGTGAGCTGCGGATCGTCACCGCTGCCGGCGACGTGGCTGGCCCCGTACGGCGTGCCGCCGCCGCGGGTCGTGCTCAGCAGCGGTTCGGTGAAGGGGATGCCGAGCACCACGCAACCGTGGTGCAGCAGCGGCACCATCATCGTCAGCAGGGTCGATTCCTGGCCGCCGTGCATGCTCGCGGTCGAGGTGAACACGCCGGCCGGCTTGCCGACCAGGGTGCCGCTGGCCCACTGCGCGCCGAGTCCGTCGAGCCAGTGCTTGAGCGGCGCGGCCATGTTGCCGAAGCGGGTCGGACTGCCGAGCAGCAGGCCGGCGCATTCGTCCAGATCGCGTGCTTCGACATAGGGCGCGCCGTCTTCCGGAACCGGTGGCGCCGCGGCCTGGGTTACCGCCGCGACCGGTGGCACCGTGCGCACGCGCGCCTGCATGCCCTCGACCTCACCGATCCCGCGCGCCACGTGCCGGGCCAGCCGCGCGACCGAACCGCCGCGGCTGTAGTAGAGGACCAGTATCTCGGGCATCGATGCGTCTCGTGCAGGGCAGGCGCCAAGGATAGAGCAACATCACGCGCCGGCCTCGACTCCATCGGGTAACCTCCGGCCAATGGAACCGCTGGACTCGATGTACCGCTGGAGCGACCGCATGCGCGACAAGGCGCGGGCCGGGGCGTTCCTGCGCTTCCTCGCGAGGCGCTTCAACGAGGACGATCTGTTCCAGGCCGCCGGCGCGCTGTCCTTCACCACCGTGTTCGCGCTGGTGCCGTTGTCGATGGTGGTGTTCGGGGTGCTGTCGGGATTCCCGCTGTTCGCCGAGTGGAGCGAGCGGCTCAGCGACTACATCTTCTCCAACTTCGTGCCGACCGCCGCGCGTTCGGTCGAGGATTACCTGCTGCAGTTCTCCACAAATGCCGGCCAGCTGACCATCGCCGGCGTCATCGCGCTGGTGGTGTCACTGCTGATCACGCTCAACGGCGTCGAGGCGGCGTTCAACCGTATCTGGCGGGTGCATTCGCATCGCCCGAAGTTTGGCCGCTTCCTGGTGTACTGGACCGTGCTGACGCTCGGAGCGCTGGTGGCGGCGGCCAGCCTGGCGTTGTCGGCGCGGTTCTTTGCACTGTCGATATTCGATACCAGTGCCGGCCACGTGCTGGAAGACTTCATGCTGCGGGCCGCACCGATGGCGCTGGAGCTGCTCGCGATCGCGAGCATCTACAAGGTGGTGCCGCACCGCACCGTGCAGTGGCGCCATGCGATCGCCGGTGCATTGCTGGCCACGGTGCTGTTCGAACTGGTCAAGAGCGGCATCGGCCTGTACCTGGGCACCTTCGGCAATTACTCGAAGATCTACGGCACGCTCGCGTTCGTGCCGATCTTCCTGCTGTGGATCTTCCTGAGCTGGATCGCGGTGTTGCTCGGCGCGTCGCTGGCGTCGTCGATCTCGGCGTTCCGCTACCAGCCGGTGTCGATGCGGCTGCCGCATGGGTACGAGTTCTACGGCCTGCTGCGCCTGCTTGCGCGTTTCAACGAGGCGCGCCGTCACGGCCGCGGATTGCACAGCGACGAGATCCAGCAGATGGAACCGATCCTGACCGACGCACTGGTGCAGGACATGCTGGGCCAGCTTGTCGAGATCAACGTGGTCCGGCGCGCGGAGGGCGGCGAGTGGCTGCTCGCGCGGGATCTCGACGAGTTGCCGATGGCCGAGCTGTACGAAGCCTGCCATTTGCGTATTCCCATCGCCGAGGCGCACCTGCCGTGCCGCGACGATGCACTGGGACGATCGGCGGTGGCCGCCATGGACGAGTTGCGCGTGCCGCTGCGCACCCTGCTCAAGCGCCGCGTCGGGACCATCCACGCCGAGGAGAAATGATCGATGCGCCATCGTGTTGCTTTCACCGTGCTGATCGCCCTCGCGCTGGGTGCCTGCCAGCCATCGGGTTCGCCCGGCTCCGACGCGGGCGCCGACGCTACCGTTGGCCCGGCCGAAACCACACCGTCCGCCACGCCGCCGGTAGCGGCGGATGAGGAGACTGCCAAGGCGACGACCCATCCGACGCTGAAGTTGCCCGCAATCGACGGCTCCGGCTATGACCTCGCCGCGCATCGCGGCAAATGGGTGGTGGTCAACTTCTGGGCCACCTGGTGCGCGCCGTGCCTGAAGGAGATGCCGGAACTGTCGGCGCTTGACGCGATGCATGAGCACATCGAAGTGGTCGGCCTGGCCTATGAAGACATCGAGGTGGAGGCGATGCGCGCGTTCCTGGTCGAACACCCGGTGGTCTATCCGGTCGCGATCGTCGATACCTACGCGCCGCCGGCGGATTTCGAGACACCGCGCGGATTGCCGATGACGTACCTGATCGCGCCCGATGGAAGCGTTGCGGAAAAGGTGGTCGGGCCGGTCACCGCACGCGAGATCGAGGATGCGATCGCCGCGCATGGCGGTCCGCAGGCCGACGCGTCGGCGCCCGTATCCAGCTAGCGCGCCATCAGTTGTACCGCCGCGACAAAGTCGCGGGCGAAGCCGTCCATGTCGAACAGCCCGCTGTCGCTGCGGCGCAGCGCGAGTTCGGCGCGGGCCTCGGCCAGCGCCTGCGGGTTGCGACCCAGTTCGATCGCACGCGCGACGAAGGCTGCGTCGGTGTCGACATTCATCGAGCCCATGCCGAGGTGATGGTTGAGGCTGCCGGCAACGCGCGCTGCAAAGGTGTCGCCGGGTCGGGTCAGCACCGGGCAACCAGCCCACAACGCGTCGGACGCGGTGGTGTGGGCGTTATAGGGCTCGGTGTCGAGGAACAGGTCGGCGTGTTGCAGGCGGGCCAGGTAGTCGGCGTGCGGTTGCTTGCGCATGAACACCAGGCGTTGCGGATCGATGCCCTGCGCGCGCGCGAAACCGCGCAACCGCTCGTCGGCGTCGCCCGGTCCCGACAGCAGCCACAGCACGCTACCGGGCACACCCTGCAATACCGCCAGCAGTCGCGCGACGCTACGTGGATTGAGCTTGTAACTGTTGTTGAAGCAGCAGAACACCACGCCATCGGCCGGCAGGCCGCAGTCGGCGCGCGACGGCGGTTGCGTCAGTTCACGCGAGGTGTCGGACGGCTGGAAGCAACGCGGCAGGCGGACCACCCGCTCACTGAAATGCGGTGCCAGCGACTCCGGAAGCACGAATGCATCGGCCAGCACATGGTCGATCCACGGCGCACCCGAGGTGCCGGGGTAGGCCAGCCAGTTGACCTGTACCGGCGCCGGCCGCATCGCGAGTACTTCCGGCATGCCACCGCCACCCCAGCCGCGCAGGTCGAACAGCACGTCGATGCCGGCATCGCGGATAGCGTGGGCAACCTGTGCGTGGTCGCGGCCGGCTACGTCGTGCAGCGTGGTAGCGGCCTGCAGGCGTTGGCGGATCGGACTGCCGTCGTCGCGATTGAGCGCGAACAGGTGGACGTCGAGGTCGGCGTGGCGGGCCAGTGATTCGAACAACGCGACCGTCAGCAGGCCGGTCGGATGCGCGCCGAATCCGTTGGAGAGGAAGCCGGTGCGGATCGCGCCGGCGTTGCGTGGTGACGGTGGCGGCAACGGACGTGTGCTGCGCGCGATGTGCGTCGCGCGCAGGCGTGCGCATTGCAGTTGTTCGGCGGCACTGGCGTCTTCGCTGAGGAATGCGAACGGCTCGACCGCGGCGTGACCCTGATGCACGGCGTCGCGCACCTGAGCCGACAGCGCATCGAGATCGCGCCAGTCACACAGCTTGCGGCGCCAAGCCAGAAGGTAGGCCGCCAGCTGCGGCTCGTCCGGTGCCAGCGCATGGGCACGCGCATACGCGTCGGATGCGGCTTCGGCCTCGCCGTTATCCTCCAGCGCGTGACCAAGCCACACCGCGATGCCGGGATGGTTCGGTGCCACCGCCGCTGCGGCGCGCAGACTGGCGACGGCGTCGTCGCGGCCGCCCTGCATCCATTGCGCGCGCCCGAGGCGGGCGAGGGCTTCGGGGTGGCCGGGACGCAAGGCCAGCGCGCGGCGGCAGGCCAGCTCCCCTGCGGTGGCATCACCGGCTTCCAGTTCCGCATCGGCCAGCAGGATCCAGGCCATCGCGTCGTGCGGCGCGCGTTGTGTCGCCAGACGGGCCTGCTGGCGCGGGTCGACGTGCTGCACGGCTCAGGTGCCCTGCGTCAGCCGCGCCAGTTCGTCGGCCTGGTGTTCCTGCTGCAGGCGCGCGATCAGCGCATCGAGGTCGCCGGTCAGCACATTCGGCAGGTCGTACAGGGTCAACCCTTCGACGCGGTGGTCGGTGATCCGGCCCTGCGGGTAGTTGTAGGTGCGGATGCGCTGGCTGCGGTCGCCGCTGCCGACCTGCAGCTTGCGGTCCTCGGCGATCGCGGCGGCGGCCTTGGCGGCCTGCGCTTCGGCGAGGTTGGCGGCGAGGCGCTTCATCGCCTTGTCGCGGTTGGCGTGCTGGCTGCGCTCGGTCTGGCTCTCGACCACGAAGCCGGTCGGGATGTGGGTGATGCGGATCGCCGAGTCGGTCTTGTTGACGTGCTGGCCGCCGGCGCCGGACGAGCGGAAGGTGTCGATGCGCAGGTCGGACGCATTGATCTCGATCGGCTCACCCTCGGGCTCGACCGCGATGATCGCGACGGTCGCGGCCGAGGTGTGGATGCGGCCCTGCGATTCGGTTTCCGGCACGCGCTGCACGCGGTGGGTGCCGGACTCGAACTTCAGCCGCGAGTACGCGCCGCGGCCTTCGATGCGCGCGACCACTTCCTTGAAGCCGCCGTGCTCGCCCTGGTTGGCCGATTCGACCTCGACCCGCCAGCCCTGGCGTTCGGCGTAGCGCGAGTACATCCGGAACAGGTCGCCAGCGAAGATCGCGGCCTCGTCGCCACCGGTGCCTGCGCGGACTTCGAGGTAGATGTCGCCGTCGTCGCGCGGGTCTTTCGGGATCATCTGCGCGAGCAGTTCGGCGTCGAGCTGTTCCAGTCGCGCGGTCGCGGCGGTGATTTCTTCTTCGGCCAGATCACCCAGCTCCGGGTCGTTGCGCATCGCCAGCGCGGCGGTGAGGTCGGCCTTGGCGGCGGCCTCGTCGGCCAGCGCGGTGGCGATCGGTTCGAGCTGGGAAAACTCGCGCGACAGAGTGCGGAAACGCTTGGCATCGCCGATCACGCCAGGGTCGGCGAGCAGGCGCTCAAGCTCCTCGCGGCGTTCGGCGAGGGCTTCGAGTTTGCGGCGCAGGGTCGGGGTCATCGGTCGGTCGTCGGCTCGCGGGGTCGGGCGGGGCGGAAGCAGGATTCGCGGCAGCGCGCACCCACGGCGCGCGCTGCTACAAGGATAAGCGGGGCGACGCTAACGGGCGTCGAGGTCTTCGGCGGTGCTGGTGCCGTCGTCACGGCCGGCCGACGGAAACAGTTTCTCGGTGGCGCGCGCCAATTCGCTGGTGCCGGCCAGCGCTTCCTCGCGCAATGCCACGGTCGGCGCGTGCAGCAGGCGGTTGGTCAGGGTGTGGGCGAGGAAGTCGAGCACCGCCTCCGGGGCTTCGCCTGAGGCGAGCTGTGCCCGGGCCTTGGCCAATACTTCGGCCTGTGCGATCTCGCCATGCGCGCGCAGGCGCTTGAGCGGGCCGCTACGGCCACGTGCGGCGAACGACTCCATGAAGCGTGCCACCTGCAGTTCGACGATCGCCTCGGCTTCGGTCGCGGCCTCGCGCCGGCTGCGACGGTTGTCCTCGATCGCGCGTTCAAGATCGTCGACCGTGTACAGGAACACGTCGTCGAGCCCGGCGACGTCGGCCGCGATGTCGCGCGGCACCGCCAGGTCGAGCAGAAGCATCGGCCGATGCCTGCGGGTCGCCAGCGCGGCCGCGACCTGGGCGCGGTGCAGGACCGGTTCGCGGCTGGCGGTTGCCGACAGCACGATGTCCGCCTCGCCGAGATGGCGGTCCAGTTCGCCCAACGGCAGCGCGACGCCACCGTGGCGGCTGGCCAGTTCCTGCGCGTGGGCCAAGGTGCGATTGGCGACCAGCAGGCGTTTCGCCTTGGCCTGCACCAGGTGACGCGCGGCCAGTTCGATGGTCTCGCCGGCGCCGATCAGCAGCACGGTCGAGTCTTCCAGTCGCGCGAACGATTCCTGTGCCAACCGCACTGCCGCGGACGCGACCGAGACCGGGTTGGCGCCGATCCGGGTGTTGGTGCGGGCGCGCTTGGCGGTGGTGAAGGTGTGCTGGAACAGGCGGTCGAGCTGGCTGCCCAGACAACCGGACGCGCGCGCCGTCGCCCAGGCGTCCTTCACCTGCCCGAGGATCTGCGGCTCGCCGAGCACCAGCGAATCCAGCCCGGTGGCAACCCGGAACAGGTGCCGCACCGCGTCGGCATCGCGATGGCGGTAGAGGTAGGCGTGCAGGTCGCCGACTTCGCCCGGGTGGGTGGCGAGCCAGTCGGCCACCGCGCTGCCGTCGTCGTCGCTGACCGCGTAGACCTCGGTGCGGTTGCAGGTCGACAGCAGTGCCGCTTCGCGCACCTGAGGCAACGCGCGCAACGCCGCCAGCGCCGTCGGCACCGCCTCGGCGGAGAACGCGACGCGCTCGCGCAGGCTGACCGGCGCGGTCTGGTGGTTGAGGCCGAGGACAAACAGGGACATGCGAAGCTGGGCTACCCGTTCAGGTGCTTGCGATAAGCTGCTGGCTGCTGAAGGTCGCCATTCTACCGGCCCGGCGAAATCGAGGGATTTGCACCCGATGCCGCACACTTTGCATCCGTTCATGGCGTTGCGCCGGCCCGCCGCCGGTGTCGCATTTGCCGTCGCGTTGGCGTTGGCGAGTGTGACGGTGCAGGCCGCACCTCAGGCTGGCCCGCAGCAGGCCGCGCCAATGCCGTCCGATGATCCCGTAGTCGATGCGCTGGAGCCGTTGCTGGCGGCCGAATTCGCGGTCCAGTCCGGCCGGCTTGACGATGCCGCCCGCTGGTACCTGGAAGCGGCCCAAGCCGCGCAGGACGTCGAACTGGCCGAGCGTGCCACCCGGATCGCCCTGCTTGCCGGGGACAACGCCCGCGCCGGGCAGGCACTGGAACTGTGGCGCCAGCAGGGCGGCGAAGGCACCAATCTGCTTGCGGCCGAAGCCACCCTCGCGTTGCGCAACAACAAGCAACGCGTCGCCCGCAAGCATCTGGTCGAGTTGCTGCAATCGCCCGGCGACGACGGCTGGCGCCAGGCGCTGGGTGTGATCGCGGGCGGTGCGCGCGACCCGGAACAGGCCGCGGACGTACTGGAGCGGCTGGTCGACGACGGCCGCATCCCCGACAACCTGCAGGCCTGGCTGGCCTTTGGCGGCCTCGCCCAGCGGATCGGACAGCCCGCACTGGCCGAAACCATCGTCACCGAGGTGGTCCGGCGGTTCCCCGGCGAACCGCGGGTGGCCCTGCTGCGCGCCAGCCAGTTGCGCGAGGCCGACAAGGACGACGCAGCCCGCAAGGTCCTGGAGTCGCTCGCCGAGCAGGCCAGTGGGAATGCCGAACTGCGCCTCGCGATGGCCTATGAATACGACGCCCTGGGTGACCTCAGCGCGGCCTCGGCGATCCTTGCGCGCGGCCCGCAGGACGACCAGACCTACGCCCTGCGCGCCTCGCTGCTGGCCCGCGCCGAAGACAAGCGCGCGCTGACCGGCCTGTACGAGGAGCTGCGCCGGACCGCCGCCAAGCCCGACCCCTCGCGGCGCCTGCTGCTCGGTCAGATGGCCGAGTTCCTCGATCGCTTCGACGAGGCGCTGGGCTGGTACGAGGGTGTTCCCGGCGGGCCGCAACGCTGGCCGGCGCGGTTGCGCAGCGCCAACGTGCTGCATGAGCTCGAACGCAGCGAAGAGGGCTACAGCCTGCTGCACGACATCCAGTCCGACGCGGCCGCGCCCGACGATGCCCGGCGTAGCGCCTATCTGCTGGAAGCCTCCTTGCTGGAGGAGGCCGGAACGCCCGAGGCGGAGATGGATGCGTTTGCGCGCGGCCTGGCGACGTTCCCCGACGACCTCGAGATCCTGTATGCCCGCGCCCTGAGCTGGGAGCGCCGCGACGACATCGCCCGCGCCGAGGCCGACCTGCGTCGGGTGCTGGTGATCGAGCCCGAATCAGTCGCCGCGCTCAACGCCCTCGGTTACACCCTGGCCGACCGGACCACCCGGTACCAGGAAGCGTTGGAGCTGATCAATCGCGCCCGCGCGGCCGAGCCGGACAATGCCGCGATCATCGACAGCTACGGCTGGGTGCTCTACCGCCTCGGTCGCACCGAAGAGGCGCTGGGCGAACTGCGTCGCGCCTTCGCCCTGCAGAAGGACGCCGAGATCGGGTCCCACCTCGGCGAAGTGCTGTGGGTACTCGGCAAGCGCGAGGAGGCCCGCGAGTACTTCAAGCAGGCCCGTGACCTCGACCCCGAAAACCGCGCCCTGCAGCGCGCACTGGAAAAAACCGGCGCATGAGATTTTCCACCTACCTCCGTCCAGTCATCACCGTCATCTCACTGGCGCTGCTGCTCGCCGCCTGCGCGCCCGCGCCCGTTCGTCCCGACCTGACCCCCGCCCAGATCGCCGCCGCCGAGGCTGCACAGATCGAGCGCGAGAGCGCCCTGCGCGAGCGACAGGGCTGGTCGCTGGTCGGCCGGATCGCCGTGTCCAACCAAGGGAAAGGCGGTAGCGGCCGGATCGAGTGGAGCCAGCACGGCTTGGCGTACGAGGTCGCGTTGAGTGCGCCGGTGACTCGCCAGGGCTGGCGGCTGTCCGGCGATGCCGGTCACGCCTTGCTGGAAGGGCTCGAAGGCGGCCCGCGCACCGGTCCCGATGCACGTTTGCTGCTGCTTGAAGCGACCGGCTGGGACATCCCGGTGCAGGCGCTGACCGAATGGATCCGTGGCGCCCGCGCCCAGTCTCTCGGCCCGGCGCGCATCCAGTACGGCATCAATGGCCTGCCCTGGTCCATCGAACAGGGGGGCTGGCTGATCGAATACCAGTGGCCGGAATCCGACCCGGCGGCGCCCGTCGACGGCCCGCTGCTGCCCACCCGGCTCGACGCCTCCCGCGGCGAGGCTTCGGTGAAGCTGCTGGTCGACGAGTGGGGCGGGGCCTGATCCATGCTGGACGAATCCGGTTGGAGCGACTGGCCCGCGCCGGCCAAGCTCAACCTGTTCCTGCGCATCCCCGGCCGCCGCGCGGATGGCTACCACCTGCTGCAGACGGTGTTCCGGCTGCTCGACTGGGGCGATACGGTCCGGCTGCGTCCGCGTGAGGACGGGCGGATCGTCCGTCACGGTGAGTCCGTGGCGGGGGTCGCCGAAGCCGATGACCTCATGGTGCGGGCTGCAATGCTCCTTCAAACGGCCTCCAAAATCGATAAAGGCGCCGACATCAGCGTCGAAAAACGAATTCCGGCGGGAGGTGGCTTCGGCGGTGGCTCGTCCGATGCGGCGACCGTGCTGGTCGCACTCGATACGCTTTGGGATACCCGGCTTGGATTGGACCGCCTGGCCGAGCTGGGGCTGCAACTGGGCGCAGACGTGCCGGTGTTCGTCAGGGGCGACAACGCCTGGGGCGAGGGCATCGGCGAGATCCTCAGTCCGGTCCGGCTGCCGCCTGCGTGGTACCTGCTGGTCGATCCGGGTGTCCAGGTGCCGACCGCCGAGCTGTATCGCGCGCCCGAATTGACGCGCGATGCGCCGCCCGCGACAATGTCCGACTTCGTTTCGGGCGTACCGCTCGGGAACGCGTTCGAGCCGGTGTTGCGCGGGCGCGAACCGGCCGTCGAGGCCGTGTTTGCAGCCTTGACGCGGGTCGGCACGCCGCACCTGACCGGATCCGGTAGCGGTTGCTTCGTCGAGTTCGCCACCCGCGAAGCCACCGAGGCGGCGCTGGCGGTGCTGCCAAAGGGCTTTCGGGCCCGGGTCGCGGCGGGCGTGGCGCGGTCACCGCTGCACGTCGCGCTCGAGGCCCGCAAGCAGTAGATACACGGTTCAAAAAGTTACCGCAGGGGCGTCGCCAAGAGGCCCAAGGCACCAGGTTTTGATCCTGGCATTCGTAGGTTCGAATCCTACCGCCCCTGCCAGACATACAAGGCAACTGCCGGGCCCCGGCACCGCCAGGTCAGAGCGAAGCGGAGTACACACGTGCAAAACGATCCCGGCCTGCTGGTATTCAGCGGCAACGCCAACCGCCCGCTTGCGCAGGCGGTGTGCAAGGAACTCGGCATCCGTCCCGGCAAGGCCCAGATCGGCCGCTTCTCCGATGGCGAGGTCCAGGTCGAGATCGAGGAGAACGTGCGCCGGCAGGAAGCGTTCGTGATCCAGCCGACCTGCGCGCCCAGCGCCGAGAACCTGGTCGAGTTGCTGGTGCTGATCGACGCCCTCAAGCGCGCCTCGGTCAGTTCCGTCACCGCCGTGGTGCCGTACTTCGGCTACGCCCGCCAGGATCGCCGCCCGCGTTCCTCGCGCGTGCCGATCACCGCCAAGGTCGCGGCCAAGATGTTCAGCGCGGTCGGCTGCGACCGGGTGCTGACGGTCGACCTGCACGCCGACCAGATCCAGGGCTTTTTCGACATGCCCGTGGACAACGTCTACGCCTCGCCGCTGCTGCTGGCCGACATCTGGCGCGCGCACGGCACCGACAACCTGATCGTGGTCAGTCCCGATGTCGGCGGTGTGGTCCGCGCCCGCGCGATCGCCAAGCGCCTCGACGACGCCGACCTGGCGATCATCGACAAGCGCCGCCCGCGCGCCAACGTCGCCACCGTGATGAACATCATCGGCGACGTCTCCGGCAAGACCTGCGTGCTGGTCGACGACATCGTCGACACCGCCGGCACCCTGTGCGCCGCCGCAGCCGCGCTGAAGGCGCAGGGCGCCACCAAGGTCGTCGCCTACTGCACCCATCCGGTGCTGTCGGGCGCGGCGATCAGCAACATCAGCGGGTCGGAACTCGATGAGTTGGTGGTCACCGACACCATCCCGCTGACTGACGCCGCCCGCGAATGCGGCCGCGTCCGCCAGCTCAGCGTCGCCGAGCTGCTGGCCGAGACCATCCGCCGGATCGCCTTCGGCGAGTCGGTCAGCTCGTTGTACGTGGACTGAAAAACCGAATTCGCGATGTCGGCCCGTGCCGGCATCGCAATGCGCTCATCTGGTCGCGGGTGAGCGTTTCCACCGCCGCGAGGCGGTTCAATGCAAGCAAAGTGAGTAATCGAAATGTCTGATCACACCATCAAGGCCACTGGCCGCAGTGTCGAGGGGAAGGGTGCGAGCCGCCGCCTGCGCCACGCCGCCAGCATCCCGGCCATCGTCTACGGCGGCAAGTCCGAGCCGCAGCCGATCCAGCTCGACCATGAGAAAATCTGGCTGGCCAGCCAGCACGAGTGGTTCTACTCGTCGATCCTGAGCCTGGACATCGACGGCAAGGCCGAGCAGGTGCTGCTGCGTGACATGCAGCGCCATCCGTTCAAGCAGATCATCATGCACCTGGACTTCCAGCGCGTTGACGCCAAGCAGGCGATCAAGGTCGCAGTGCCGCTGCACTTCATGAACGTTGATCAGTCGCCGGCCGGCAAGGCCTCCGATGTCGTGGTCACCCACGAGCTCAACGAAGTGAACATCAGCTGCCTGCCGAAGGACCTGCCGGAGTTCATCGAGATCGATCTCGCCGAGCTGACCCTCG
>JBOHYC010000436.1:0-1884 GCA_050737755.1 Lysobacter sp. | reverse complement strand
CTGGGCAGAATCGGAACCATCCACGGCTGGCGTCTCAGGCGTTGTCACGGAATCGGCGTCCGGTGCGCTGCATGCGACTGACGAGGCGGCGAGCACCAGGGCGAGGGCGATGGTGTTGCGGGAAATGATCATGACGGACTTCCGTGTGAAACGTTGGATGAGGTGACCGTAACGCTACGGTGACGGCGCTACAACTGGACCAGTTCGACCCGGCGATTGCGGGCCTTGCCATCTTCGGTCGCGTTGTCGGCCACCGGTTCGGCCTGCCCGAATCCCTTCGCCTGCAGTCGCGAACCTTCAATGCCACTGGCCGTCAGCGCCGCGACCACCGCCGCCGCGCGTGCTTCCGACAGCTGCTGGTTGTGTGCGGCGTCGCCGGTGTTGTCGGTGTGGCCGTTGACCGACAGCTTCAGCGCCGGATTGTCCTTGAGCAGTGTCGCCACCTGTTCGATCTGCGGCCTGGAGTCGGGCAGGATCTCGGCCTTGTCGGTCGCGAAGTTGACCTGCAGTGCGACCTTGCCGGCGCTGTCGAGCTGTTGCTTGAGCTCACTGGCGGGCAGCAGCGCGGACGTAGCCTCGAACGGGGCCGACTCGATCACCATCCACGAGCCACTGGCGGTGTCGCCGGTGAAATGCAGCCAGATATTGCGGTCCGACCGACGCACCAGCCAGGTATTCACCTTGCCGTTGTAGATGTCGCCGCGGCCTTCCGAGTACGGCTGCTCTTCGTCCCAGGTGTCGATGATCTCCTGCGGCGGCTCGGAGTCGGTGACCTTGACGCCGCCGGCCTGCTTGACCTGGTGATCGAGGTTGCGGATCACCTCCAACCGTGACCAGCCCTTGCCGTCCGCGGCATGCACGAACGACTCGAAGATGCGGCCTTCGACCCACTCCAGCCGGTCGCCGGTCCACACCGCGACGCGGTCGAAGTCACGCACCGGTATCGGGTTGTTGGGGTTTTCGTAACCGGCGGGCAGGGTGAAGTAGGGAAAGTCGCCAAGCGTCGCCTGCGATACCGGGGCGGACTCGATGTCGAAGCCAGTCGGTTCGTCCGGCGTTGCGGCTTCGGAGACTGGAGTTTCGGCGGTGGTCTGCGGTGCGGAATCGCCCTCGCGTTCGGCCGCAGTGTCGATGTCCGCGTCCCGGTCGCCGCCACAGGCCGCGACTCCAACCGAGAGCAGAGCCACCATCAGGGCGTTTCGCAGGTGGCGGGGCAGGTTAGGGCTCATTGGTACAACTCCTTGAGTGGGTCTGATTAGTGGGGCGTGGCTTCAAGCTGCTCGATCGTAGGCGGCAGCGCAAACAGTGCGTCGTCGAGCTCGCCCGGCTCCACCGACAGCACGTCGTAGCCGCGGGTATCGTCACGCCCGGCAAGGCGTCCGCGGAATGCGAGCAGCAGGCCGGTACGCGGATCCACCCACAGGGTGCCGCTGTCGGTGCCATCCGGACCACGCCCGTTCGCGTTGCGGTAGCGCCACTTCCGCACCAGCCGGTTGGCAACGACATCCACCGCACCGGGCTCACAACGCGCGCCCATGGCCGCACACGGCGCCGACGGGTCGAGCCGGAAACCGGTCCAGGCGGGCGCCGGCACCGGCAGCGCGACATCGCCGCTGACGCTGATCAGCCATGCCTGGTCGGCCGCGGTGTCGGCCAGCAGGTAGCCGTCGCCGCCGCGCGGGATGTCGAAGTCGATGCGCAGCCGCGATTCCGACAGTCGCACGGTCATCGGCATCGCCTCGGTACCGCGCACTGGGCCGATGCCGGTGGCGCGGGCATGCAGGGTGACGTCGGCGGCGGTAGCCGTCGTCGCGGCAGCCAGGCCGCACAGGCAGATCAGGACTGTACCGATGCTCCTTCGCACGTCAGCGCAGGCCCGAGGGA
>JBOHYC010000435.1:0-6248 GCA_050737755.1 Lysobacter sp. | reverse complement strand
GCCCAGGCGCAGGTGCGGGTCAGCGACGACACCGTGTTCCTTAAGAAGACCAGCCCGTCCGGCGGTGGTCTGCATCCGACCGAGGCCTACCTGATCGTGCAGAACGTCGAGGGTGTGGCGCGAGGGCTGTACCACTACCACCCGATCGATCACGCACTGGAGCCGTTGCAGCCGCCGGAGTTGCCGCTGGCCGAGTTCGCCCGGCTGGCGCTGGCCGGCCAGTACTGGTTCGCCCATGCGCCGGTACTGGTGGTGCTGACCCCGCGTTTCGCCCGCAGCTTCTGGAAGTACCGCCACCACGCCAAGGCCTACCGGGCGCTGGTGCTCGACAGCGGCCACCTGTCCCAAACGCTGTACCTTTCGGCGACCGAGCTGGGGTTGGGCGCGTTCGTGACCTCGGCGATCAACGAGATCGACATCGAGCAGGGCTTCGGCCTCGATCCATTGGCCGAGGGGCCGCTCGCAATCTGCGGTTTCGGCTGGCGCGCGAACGCGATGAATACCAACGAGTTCGATCCTGCCGGGATGGTTTGGGAGGCGGTTTCGTCCGATGACCAAACCATGTAGTCAGGCCGGCTCCAGCGCCACGCCGCGATCCATTCGCCGGTAACCAATCGCTTCGGTCAGATGCGGGGTGCGGATGTGGGGGCTGTCGGCGAGGTCGGCGATGGTACGGGCGACGCGCACGATCCGGTGCATCGATCGCGCCGACAGCTGCAGTTGCTCGACCGCGTGTTCGAGCAGCGCGTGGTCAGGGTTGGACAGGCGGCAGGTGGCGCTGGTCTCGGCCTGGCCGAGCCGGGCGTTGGGCTTGCCGGCGCGGGCGTCCTGCAGCGCGCGTGCCTGCAGGACGCGGGCGCGGACGGCGTCGCTGGACTCGCCTTCGGGTGCGTCGGGACGCAGTTCGGCCGGTGGCAGGCGTGGGACTTCGACGTGCAGGTCGATGCGGTCCAGCAGTGGACCGGACACCCGGCCGCGATAACGACGCACCACGTCGGGACTGCACTGGCAGCGCCCACTCGGATCGCCAGCCCAGCCGCACGGGCAAGGGTTCATCGCAGCGACCAGTTGAAACCGGGCCGGGAACTCGGCGCTGCGGGCCGCGCGCGAGACGGTGACGACGCCGGATTCCAGCGGTTCGCGCAGTACCTCCAGCGCACGGCGTTCCCACTCCGGTAGCTCATCAAGGAACAGCACGCCGTGGTGGGCCAGCGAAATCTCGCCGGGTCGCGGATCGGCGCCGCCGCCGACCAGCGCCACCGCACTGGCGGTGTGGTGCGGGTTGCGGAACGGGCGGGCCCGCCAGTTGGCCGGATCAAGCCCGCGCCCGCTGATCGAGGTGATGGCCGCCGATTCCAGCGCCTCTTCTTCGCTCGCTTCCGGCAGCAACCCCGGCAGGCGCGCGGCGAGCAGGCTCTTGCCGCAGCCGGGCGGTCCGATCAGCAACAGGTGGTGACCGCCGGCGGCGGCGATTTCCAGTGCGCGTCGTGCGTGCAACTGGCCGCGGACATCGCGCAGGTCGGGGCCGGGCAGGCGTGTCACGGGCGGGGCGACCGGTGTCGGCAATGACGCGCCGGTCGAAAGCATCGCGCAGACCTCCAGCAGCGTGCGCGCGACATGCACCTCGGCGCGCCCGACCAGTGCCGCCTCGGCGCCATTGCCGGCCGGAACGATCAGCTTGCGCCCGGCATCGGCCGCCGCCAGCGCAGCCGGCAACACACCGTCGACTTCACGCAACTGGCCGGTCAGGCCCAGTTCGCCGAGGAATTCGTACTCGTTCAGCGATTCGAGCGGCACCTGGCCGCTGGCGGCGAGGATGCCCAGCGCGATCGGCAGGTCGAAGCGTCCGCCGCCCTTGGGCAGGTCGGCCGGCGCCAGATTGACGGTAATCCGGCGTGCGGGAAATTCCAGTTGCGCGCACTGGATCGCCGCCCGCACCCGGTCCTTGGCTTCGCGCACGGCGGCCTCGGGCAGGCCGACGATCGACATCGAGGGAAGTCCACCGCCGAGGTGCACCTCGACCCGCACTGCGGGCGCACGCACGCCCGTCCGTGCACGGCTGTGCACGAGCGCCAGATTCATGGTGGCGCCTCAGTGGCGCGGGGGAATTGGGCTGTCGCCCGACGTGCTGCCGGTTGGCGGGGCGCCGTCGACCTGGGCTTCCAAGTCTGCGACGGCCCGCTGCAACTGCTCCAGTTTCTCGCGGGTGCGCAGCAATACCGCGCGCTGGACCTCGAACTCCTCGCGGGTCACCAGGTCGAGCTTGGACAGGCCCGACTGCAGCACCGACTTGAAGTTCTGCTGCAGCTCGTCGCGGCTCTCGCGCAGGCCCGGCGGCACCAGGCTGCTGAGGCGGCGGGCAAGCTCGTCGATATGGTTGAGATCGATCATGGGTGTGGTTCCTCCGGCGGTACCGCCAGCATCGCCGACCGGCCGTCAGTGATCTGTCAGCGGCTGCCGCGGCCTGTCGTAGGACAAATCCGACCTGCGGGAGGGCGCTACCTTAGCGTATCGATCCGGGTCCGGGTGATTGGCCCGGCGGCTCGGCTATTCTGGCGCCATCGAAATGGAGGCAAGCCGATGAAGATGGTCATGGCGGTGATCAAGCCGTTCAAGCTCGACGACGTCCGCGAGGCGCTGGCCGAGGCCGGTGTGGCCGGTATCACCGCGACCGAGGTCAAGGGCTTCGGCCGCCAGAAGGGCCACACCGAGCTGTACCGCGGCGCCGAGTACGTGGTCGACTTCCTGCCCAAGATCAAGCTGGAGGTCGCCGTCACCGACGAGCAGGCCGACACCGTGGTCGAGGCGATCATGAAGGCGGCCGGCACCGGCAAGATCGGCGACGGCAAGATCTTCGTGTCAGACCTCGACCGGGTGGTGCGGATCCGCACCGGCGAACTCGACGGCGACGCGCTCTAGGGGCGCCATCCCGACCGGGCAACCGGCGTGTTCACACTTCTGCTTCGACCCGATTGCGCCCAGCCACCTTGGCCCGGTACAGCGCAGCGTCGGCGCGGGCCATGACGTCGGCCAAGCCGTTGTCGTCGGCGCGCAGCAACGACAGACCGACACTGACGGTGACCCGCAGGCCGGGGGCGATATCGGACAGGTCGAGCCGTTCGACGCTGGCGCGCAGGCGTTCGGCGGCCTGCCTGGCGCGGTCCAGCGGCGTGTCGGGACACAGCACCACGAACTCCTCGCCGCCGACGCGGCCAAGCAGGTCGTTCTGCCGCAGATCCGACTCGCAGGCGCGCGCCACCCGCATAAGCACCTGGTCGCCGTGGGCGTGGCCATGCCCGTCGTTGATGCCCTTGAACCGGTCCAGGTCGAACGTGAGTACCGCCAGAGGTTGGTCACGACGGCGCGCCGAGGCGAGCGCACCGGGAGCCGTCGCCTCGACCTGGCGGCGGTTGGCCAGGCCGGTGAGTTCGTCGGTCAGGGCCAGCGCGTTGATCCGGCGCAGGCGCCCCAGCTGCCGCAGCATCAGTGCCAACAGCAGCGCCAGCAGCAGGCCGCCGGTGATCAGTGCCGCCAGTTGCCAGCGATTGGCGCGGCCGACCGCTTCCAACTGCTGCTGCTGGCTGCGCTGTTCGGCCAGCAGACGGGTGTTCTCCAACTCACGCCGGGCGGTATCGAACTGGTACTGCAACAGCAGTGACTGCTGGATGCGGGCGCCGTCGTAGCCCTGCTCACGGCCGTTGCGCTCCAGCTTGAGGTCGTCCAGCGCGGCGCGGTAATCACCGCTCGCCTCGTGGCTGCGTGCACGCGCGGCGTACAACTCGGTCTGGTAGCGCGGGTTGGGATCGGCGGCGAAAGCGCGTGCCGCGGCCCGATAGTGGGTCAACGCCGCGGCGTGGTCGTCGCGACCGGCCAGCACCTGGCCCCGGAGCAATTGCAGCATGCCTTCGTTGGATCGATCGCCATAGCCGGCGAAGCCTTCGCGGGCGGTTGCGAGCGCTTTGGCGGCATCGTCGAAGGCGCCCAGCTTCACCTGCGCGGCGGCCATGCCCATCTGCGCGGCCGCCAACTCGTAGCCGAGCCCGTGCGCGGTGGCGACTTCCGCGGCCTCGCGCTGGGCGGCCAGCGCCCGATCGTAGTGGCCGTGATCCTGGTGTACGAACGCGGTCTGTATCAGCGACACCGCCAGCAGGCCCCAGCGGGCCTCGCGTTTGGCGAACGCGATGCTCTGCTGCAGGTAATCGAGCGCCTTGTCGTGCTCGCCCATGCGCCGGTAGGCGATGGCGACCTCGTGCAGGTTGGCCTCGGCCTCCCCTTTCAGGCCGCCTTTGCGGTAGACCCGCTGCGCGTCGAGGAAGTCGGTCAGCGCCGCGGCCTGGTGCCCCAGCAGTGAATGCTGGTTGCCGCGGCGGCCGAGCGCCCGGGCCAGCAGGAGCGGGTCGGCATGGGTCCGGGCCAGCGCCAGTGCGGCTTCGGTCGGGATAGCCGCCTGGGTGATCTGTCCGTCCGCCTCCAGATAGGCGGCCTCGCACAGGCCGAAGCGGATCTGCGCGCCGACGTTGCCCTGACGCCGCGCATCGGCTACCCCGGCGCGGGCGAACGCGAGACTGGCTGCTGGCGGGCCGAGATCGTCGTAGTCGCAGCGGAAGCCGCGCAGGCGCAACGCGCGGCTGATGTCCTCTGGCGGGCGCAATGCACTCAGGCGGGCAATGACCGCGCGCACTTCCTGCGGGTTGGTGATCACCCGGTCGCCGCGATCGACCTGTGCGATCAGTGCGTCAAACCTGACAGGATCGGGCGTGCCAGACGCGGGTGCAGCGGCGCTCGCCTCCATCGACGCGAGCGCACACAAGCCGAGCAACATCAGCGGCAAACACAAAGCGCGCAAGGTATCCCCCGGATTCAGCGCAGGTCCCGCGCGCTGCCGTCACAACGGCCGCTGGCGAACGTAACACAATCGCGGTTCCCCACCGACCTGTCCGTCCGGCGCCCTTGACGGCGTTCGAGATAGCAGGGGCCGGCGGGTATTGCGGCATCGAGCATCTTCGGGGGGAGATCGGATGGACGACAGTACCGGGGTTCTGCGTGGTTTCGACGAGGCATCCCTTGATCAAGCCTCCATGGAGCGGCTGCTGGTCCGGAAGCCGTTCGTGTTCGCACATCACCTGGTGGACCACCCGGCGCTGTCGATCGAGAACCTGGCGGCGGTGATACCGCAGTTGCCGGACGACCAGGTATTCCATTCCAACGGACGGCTGACCTACGCCGACAACCTGGACCGTGCGCATCGGGAGCACAGCCCGGAGCAGGGCCTGCATGAGGCGCTGCAGCGCCTGCGTGAGGTCGACGCCTACATCATGGTGCGCAAACCCGAGACCCACCCGTCATTCCAGCCGCTGTTCCGGATGATCGAGGCGGAAGTCATGGAGCTGGTGCGCGCGACCGGGCAGGGCGCCGACCTCGGCGACGCGAAGCTGTACCTTTTCATCGCGTCCCCCAACAGCGTCACGCCGTTCCATATCGACCGCTATTCGACCGTGCTGATGCAGATCCGTGGCACCAAGGAGGTCGTGGTCTACCCGCCGTGGGACCAGCAAGTGGTCAGCGACGAGCACACCGAGCTCTACTTCAGCGGTCTCGACCGCCCACCGTGGCGGCCGGAGGCCGAGCCGCTGGGCCAACGGTTCGACTTCAAGCCGGGCGAGGCCCTGCATATCCCGTTCGCGGCCGGCCACCACGTCCGCAACGGCAGCGATGACATCTCGATCTCGTTGTCGATCATCTTCAACAGTCCGCGCAGCCAACAGCTGATCCAGGCGTTGCGGTTTAACCAGCAGCTGCGGGTGCTCGCTTCGAAGATCGGATTGCAACCCGGACGCGTCGCGCTGGACGCGTCGGGTGTGGCGCTCAAGTCGAGCTTGTGGACGGCGGGGCGCAGCGTGGCCCGGCTGTTGCGACCGATGCAGCCGGGTTGACCGGCTGGACCCGTTACTCGCCCAGCGCCTCGGCCACGAACGGCGGCAGCGTCTGCGCGCCCTTGTGGATGTCGGCGCTGTAGTACTTGCTGTCGAACGCCTTGGAGCGCGCATCCGCCTCGCGGAAATCGAAGCCGCCGGACTTGCGTGCCAGCGTGCATGACCACCAACCGGTCGGGTAGCACGGCTGCGGGAACGGCAGGGTCTGGAACGTAGTGAAGCCGGCCTTGCCCATCTCGGCGCGCATCTCCTTGATCAAGTCCAGCAGCACCAGCGGCGATTCGGACTGCTGCACCAGGATGCCGTCGTCCTTCA
>JBOHYC010000434.1:0-2730 GCA_050737755.1 Lysobacter sp. | reverse complement strand
TACCTGGTCGGCGACACCGGCGTCATCAACCTCGGCTACCGCTATCGTCGTGACCTGACCGAGCAGGTCGACCTCTCGTTCCTGTACCCGGTGACGCCGAACTGGAGCGTGGTCGGCCGGTACTACTACTCCCTCGAGGACGACAAACTGCTCGAGTCGATCGCCGGCGTGCAGTGGGAAAGCTGCTGCATGGCGGTGCGACTGGTCGCGCGACGCTACATCCGCGAGCGCAATGGCGACCTGGATGATTCCCTGCGGCTCGAATTCGAGCTCAAGGGCCTGGGTTCGGCCGGCCAGAAATCCGAGGAAATATTGAGCCGTGCTATCCTCGGTTACGATCGTGACGATCTCTATCTCTTGCCGCCTTCTTCGGTGAATGCCGGCAACTTCGACAACTCCATCGATCCGATCCCATGAAGAAATTTTTCGCGTGTGTCCTTGCCGCCGCGCTGCTGGCGTCGCCTGCGCTGGCGCAGCAGTTGCAACCCATCGACGGCATTGCCGTCGTGGTCGACGAGGACGTGATCCTGCAAAGCGAGCTCGACCGTGCGGTCGGCAACATCCGCGCCCAGTACGCCGGCCGTACCGAACAGCTGCCTCCGCCGGACGTGCTGGAACGGCAGGTCGGCGAGCGCCTGGTGCTGCTCAAGCTGCAGGTCGCACGGGCCGAAGCCACCGGCGTGCGCGTCACCGACCAGGAAATCGACCAGGCCATCGGCGCGATCGCCGCGCAGAACCAGGCCAGCATCGACCAGTTGCGCGCGCAGCTCACCGCCGATGGCAGCTCGTTCAACCAGTTCCGTGATTCGATCCGTGACGAGCTGCTGGTGCAGCGTTTGCGCCAGCGTTTCGCCCAGAGCCAGATTTCGGTCAGCGACGCGGAAGTCGAAGCCGCAGTCTCCTCGCAGCACGCCAGCGGCCAGCAGTTCCACCTCGCCCATATCCTGGTCGCGCTGCCCGAAGGGGCCACCCCCGAGCAGATCACCACCGCGCAGTCCAAGATCGAAGGCATCAAGGCACTGCTCGATCGGGGCGAGATGAATTTCGCCGCCGCCGCCGTGCGCTATTCCGACAGCCCCAACGCGCTGGAAGGCGGCGACCTCGGCTGGCGCGCCGCCAACGAGATCCCGGCCGCGTTCGCCGAACTGGTCAGCCAGATGTCTCCCGGGCAGGTCACCGCGCCGATTCGTGGGCCCAGTGGTTTCCAGCTGCTGCAGTTGGTGGAGGCACGGGATGCCTCGCAGGCCGGCCCGAGCATGGTCACCCAGTTCCAGGCCAGCCACATCCTGGTCCGGATCGACGACGACACCAGCGCTGCGGAAGCCAAGGCCAAAGCCGATACGCTGCATGCCCGCATCATGGGTGGCGCCGACTTCGCCGAGCTTGCCCGCGAATCCTCGGAAGACCCGAGCTCACAGGCTGCTGGCGGCGATCTTGGCTGGTTCGGCCAGAACGATTTCGGTCCGGATTTCGGCAGCCAGGTCGCGGCCCTCGCCGACGGCGCCGTATCCGCGCCGTTCCGCACCCAGGCCGGCTGGCACATCGTCAAGCGCACCGCGACCCGCGAAGCCGATGTCGGCGACGACAACCAGCGCGCGCAGGCACGCGAGACCATCGGTCGGCGCAAGCTCGAGGACCAGTGGAACCGCTTCCTGCGCGAGATGCGCGGCGAGGCCTTCGTCGAGTTCCGTAATCAGGCCCAGCCCGACGCAGTGCCTACCACCGAGCCCATGCCCGCACCGGCGACCGGCGGCTGAGTGGCCCAGCCCCGGCTCGCGCTGGTCCCGGGTGAACCGGCCGGCGTCGGGCCGGAGCTCTGCGTACACCTCGCCCAGCAGCACCGCGATTATTCGCTGACCGCGTTCGCCGACCGCGCCACATTGCTGGCCGCGGCCGACGTGCTCGGCCTGCCCCTTCGACTGGTCGATGCATGCGACGACGGCATCGCCCCCGGCGAACTGGCCCTGGTCGATATCCCCAACGCCGTGCCCAGCCGGTTCGGCCAGTCCGATCCGCGCAACGCATCAGCGGTGATCGAGGCGTTGCACCGGGGCGCCGGAGGCTGCCTGGACGGTGATTTCGACGGCATCGTCACCGGACCGGTCAACAAGGCGGCCATCAACGAAGGCGGGATCGCCTACAGCGGGACCACCGAACTGCTCGCGGCGCAGGCCGGCCGAGAGGTCGTGATGATGCTGGCGACGCCGACCCTGCGCGTTGCCCTGGCGACGACCCACCTGCCGCTGCGTGCGGTCCCCGACGCGATCGGCATCGAGTCGCTATCGCGCACGCTGCGAATCCTGCACATCTCGCTGCGCGCCGATTTCGGCATCGCGGACCCGGTTATCGCGGTGCTCGGACTGAACCCGCATGCGGGCGAGGCCGGCCATCTCGGCCGCGAAGAGATCGAGGTGATCGAACCGGTCATCGCCGCCCTGCGTGCTGAGGGCCTCAAGCTGGTGGGGCCGCTGCCGGCCGACACCGCATTCCTGCCGACCCGGTTGCGCGAGTTCGATGCGGTGCTGGCGATGTATCACGACCAGGGCCTGCCGGTCCTCAAGTTCAGCGGCTTCGAGCAAGCGGTCAACCTGACCCTCGGCCTGCCCTACCCGCGCGTCGCGGTCGACCACGGCACCGCACTGGACCTCGCCGGCACCGGCCGAGCCGACCCGTCCAGCCTGATCGCCGCCGCGGAAATCTGTGCACGCATCGCCAGGACGAGAGCCACTG
>JBOHYC010000433.1:0-1950 GCA_050737755.1 Lysobacter sp. | reverse complement strand
GTCTACGCTCGAACTCGAACTTTCCTAGCTCTGGGACGATGCGCGCCATCCGGTTGTCGAGCCGCGCAAGATCGATCTCCGGCTTCGCGTCGGGCTCGACACCGATCTCCCCGAAGTCGCGCTCATCCAGATGCAGCGTCCGTTCCCGGTCGAGCCCTATGGCACCGTCGGCAGCACGGCGCTCTCGACGCAGGTTTTTCCCTATGCCGCCCACGACATGCGGAACGGGCACGGCGAATTGCCGCTCGGCGACCTGCTCGCCTATGCCGAGGGCTATGACGCGCTCGGCTGGACGCTGATCCGCCCCTCCGCCCGGCTCGGCGGCAACCAGGAGCTCGCGCACGGCACGATAGATATCGCCGCACTGCGTGAAGCGGTCTCTGCGCTCCCCGGCCTCCGCAAACAGCTCTCGGTCAAGACCGCAGCGCCCAAGGCACGGTGCGAACGCATCTCCTGGTCCGAACTCATCGTCTATTGACCTCGCCGGCGGGAAACACTTCGATCAGTCGAACCAGCCTAGGGAAGCAGGGGTCAGAGTTGCGCTTCTCATAGCGATCAAAGAAAGTCGACTCTGACCCGTGTTTTGCAAAAACGGTGGCAGGACAATTCCTATCGCACTGTCGTAGCGGAAGTTATCCAGTAGCGGGATCAGATTCACCTTCTTAGACGGCAGCGCCTGAGAAGCAAACCTGGAGTGGCCCGGCTAATTCGGACACCTGATAACGGGGACAATGGTCCCGGAGGTGTTCAATGATCAAGCGTCCGCAGTTCACGGCCGAGTTCAAGCTCGAGGCGGTGCGGCAGATGCGAACGGGGAACAAGCCGATCGCCCAGCTGTCGCGTGAACTTGGTGTCCCGCGCAACCGCTTGTACAAGTGGAACCAGGCGGTACAAGCCCATGGCGAGAAGGAGGCGTTCCCGGGGTCAGGTCGGCGCTCGCTCGAGCAAGCCGAGCTGATGCGGTTGCGACGAGCGCTGGCGCGAGCCGAGCAGGAGCTCGAGATCCTAAAAAAAGCCGAGGCGTACTTCGCGAGTCCACCAGCGCGCGGTACGCCTGGATCCAAGCGCAGCAAGAAGCCTACTCCGTGAGTGCGCTGTGTCGCGCGTTGAGCGTGTCGCGAAGTGGCTTTCATGCATGGCAAGGACGTGCGCCCAGTGCGCGCCAGCAGGCCGACGTACGGCTGGCTGCCGTGATCCAGGCCACGCACATGGAGCATCGCCAGGCGTACGGGACGCGTCGCCTGTGGCGCGTGCTGGTCGAGCGCGGGGAGTCATGTGGCCGGCACCGTGTCGCGCGCCTGCGGCGCCGGCATGGCGTGATCACGCTGCGTCGGTGGCGCTTCTTGCGCGCACGCGCTCCGTATCAGCGCGTGCCTGCCGCACCCAATCACCTGGCTTGGCCGTTCGCCAGCGCGGCTCCCGATCGCGTGTGGGTCGGCGATATCACGCACATCCCCACGCGCGAAGGTTGGCTGTACCTCGCAACCGTGCTCGATGTATGCAGCAGGCGCGTGGTCGGTTGGGCAATGGACTCGCAACAGACCCGAGACCTCGCCGAACGAGCGCTGGAGATGGCCATCGTGCATCGACGTCCCGCACCCGATGTGGTCCTTCACCACGACCGCGGCAGCCAGTACACAAGCGCCCGCTACCGGGCAAAAGTGGAGACAGCGAATATGGTCCTGAGCATGAGCCGGCCCGGCATGCCCTACGACAATGCCATGGCGGAAAGCTTCTTCAGCACGCTCAAACTGGAGCTGATGCCAACCAAGGCCTTTGACTCACGCGAAGCTGCTCGGCTCGCGGTGTTCGATTACATCGAGGCCTTCTACAATCGTACGCGCATGCACTCGGCCCTGGGTTACCAGTCACCGGCTCAATACGAAGAGCAGTTCAAGCGCCTGAGGTATGTGCCTTAGGTTCACTGTCCGAAAAACCCGGGTCACTCCA
>JBOHYC010000432.1:0-1981 GCA_050737755.1 Lysobacter sp. | reverse complement strand
TGCAGCGCTGGATTCATGGTGGTGCTTCCGGTTGGACGATCGTCCGGAGCATAGTCCCCGGCGGGCTATTCGACCACGTTCTTGGCCTCGGCAGTCGCCAGCACTTCGACATGCTCAAGCCGCCGCGATTTGTCCAGCAACGGATGCACGAACACCGCGGCCAGGATGATCACCACGCCGATATAGAACATCGGTGACAGCTCCTGCTGCTCACCCAGCAACACGATGGCCAGCGCGATCGCGTAGACCGGTTCTAGGTTGACCGCCAGTTGCACCGAGAACGCACTCGTGTGGCGCAGCGCGACCAGCGACAGCGCGAAGGGCAGCAGGGTGCAGGCCAGCGACAGCACCAGCAGCATGACCAGGTCGCGGGTGCCGGGCATCACCAGCAGGTCGCCGGCGAATGCAGGGAACACGAAAGGCATTAGTGGTGCGAGCGCGGTCAGCGCGATGGTGCCGGCGCCGAGCTCCAGCGCGGTCACCGTCAGCGGGTCGCCGTGGTCGACCAGGCGCTTGTTGAGCGAGCCGAAGATCGCCACGAACAACGCCGACAGCGCGCCGACCGCAATCCCGATACGCATGTCGTCGGGCACCCCGCCCACAACAAGTGCGACTCCCGGCAATACCGCGATGCCGAGCGCGAGGTCCCGCTTCGAGAACCGGGTGCCCGCCAGCCACGGCTCGACCAGCGCGGTGAACGCGGTGGCCAGCGCCATGCAGGTCGCGCCGACCGAGGCGTTGGCGAGCTTGATCGCGCCGTAGAAGGTCAGCCAGTGAAGCGCAACCAGAACGCCGACCCCGGCGTACGACCACAGCAGCCGTGCCGGCATCGCGCGCAGCCCGCGCCAGACCTTTGGCAACAGCGCGAGCGCCACCACCACGATCAGCATGCGCATCCATACCAGCGGCAGCGCCGGCAGCGTGATCAGCTTGCCGAGGATCGCGGTGAACCCCCACAGCACCACGCAGAAGTGGATCTGCAGGAAGGCCTTGGTGGTGGGGGGCATTGGCATCGGGCAAGTGTGCCGAAAGGCGGGGGAGAAAAACGAGTGCCGCTGGGGATCGGAGAGGGTTCGATGGGCGTTGAACGGCTCGTTGGGGGCTTCGATGGGCTTCGTTGTAGGAGCGACGTAAGTCGCGATTTCACTGATACCCGGGATCGCCGTGCGATCGCGACTTACGTCGCTCCTACAACGGAGGGACAGGTGCGTCCTCGGCTTGCCTCGCCCTAGAGCTCCGCCGCCGCAACCTGCAGCAACCAGTCCACCACGTCCTGCGCCGCCGGCCGCAGGCGCCGGTGGGCCGGATACACCACGTGGTAGTTCCAGCGCGCCGGCATTACCGGACCCGGCAGTCGCACCAGCCGTCCGGATGCCAGGTACGTGGTGACGATCTTCTCGCGTGCGAGTGCTGCGCCGTAGCCGAATGCCGCCGCTTCCAGCGCGTCGGTCGAGTCGCTGAAGACGTGCCGTTCGTCGAGCATGCCGGCGTGAACGTCCGCTGCCCGGAACCAGTCGTGCCAACCCTGCCGGCCGAGGTCCGCCACCAGCGGCAGCGTCGCCACGTCGGCGGCGATCCGCACCCGTTCGATCCCGGGCAGGGTCGGCGACGCCACCGGGAACAGCGCGTCGTCCATCAGCGGGTGCGCGGTCAGGCCGGGCCAGTGGCCGGGGCCGTGCCGGATAGCAAAGTCGGGGCCGCCGTCCTCGAAGCGGGTCAGCACCACTTCGGTGGCGACCGTCAGCCGGACATGCGGGTGGGCCGCCATCAGCCCCGGGAGTCGCGGGATCAACCACGTGTGAGCCAGCGAATGAAGGGTGGAGATGCGTACCCGGTCGTGTTCCTCGCGACTGGTACGCAAAACCGACAGCACGTCATCGAGATCGGTCAGTGCGTCGCTGGCGGCGTCCGCCAGTTGGCGGCCTTCGGCGGTCAGCGATACCCCACGCGCGTGGCGCCGGAACAGTACTACGCCGAGCCG
>JBOHYC010000431.1:0-5883 GCA_050737755.1 Lysobacter sp. | reverse complement strand
TCAGCAGCGCATCGGCCTTCATCCGCGGCTCGACGTCCGCATACAACCCGCGCTTGGCTTCGGCCTGCTCGATGATCGCCTCGATCACCAGGTCCGCCGTCGCCGCGCCGTCACCGGCGAGGTCGCTTTTGAGCCGCGCCGCCACCGCCGGGCGCTTGCTTTCATCCTTGACCTTCTTGGTGAACAACTCGCCGGCGCGGTTCATCGCGTTGTCGATATAGCGCTGCTCGCGGTCGTTGAGGGTGACCTCGAAGCCCTTGTAGGCCGACCACGCGGCGATGTCGCCGCCCATCACCCCGGCGCCGATCACGTGCACGCGGCTGATTCCGTGATCCTTGCCGCCGGTCGACTTCAGCCGCTCCTGCAGGAAGAACACCCGGATCAAATTGCGCGCGGTCGGGGTCGATGCCAGCTTGGCCACCGATTTGCGCTCGGCCGCAAGCTTGCGTCCGATGCCGCCGCCGGTTTTTTTCCAGGTGTTTACCAGCGCGTACGGCGCCGGGTAATGCTCTTTGCGGGCCTTGCGTGCAACCTGCTTGAGCAGCATCGGGGCGATGACCTGGCGCGCCGCCCAGGTATTCGTCAGCCAGCCCATGAAGCGCTGCTTGAACGGCCGCGTGCGACCTTTCAGTGCCAGCGACGCGGCGCTGTCGACCAGCACGGCCTTGTCCGCGGTCTTGTCGACCAGACCGGTAGCGCGCGCCGCCGACGCCGACAAGGTTCGCCCGCTCAGCATCATGTCGAACGCGGCTGGCGCACCGACCAGCTTCGGCAATCGCACGCTGCCGCCCCAGCCCGGATAGATGCCGAGCTTGACCTCGGGCAAACCGATTCGTGTCGAGGCGTCGGTGCTGGCAACGCGGTAGTCGCAGGCCAGCGCCAGTTCGGTGCCGCCGCCCATGCAGAAGCCGTGTATCGCGACAGCGGTCGGGCAGGGCAGTTGCGCCAGTCGCTGGAACACCTGCTGGCCGCGTTGCAGCGCGCCGGCGACATTGCCCTGTTCGTCGAAGCCCTGGAACTCCTTGATATCGGCACCGGCAATGAAGCCGCTGTCCTTGGCAGAGCGGAACACCACGGCCTTTGGCGGATCGATCGCAATGCGCTCAAGCAGGCCGTCGAGCTCGATCAGCACGTCCTGGGACAGCGCGTTGACCGACTCGCCGGCACGGTCCAGTGACAGCACGAGGACTTCATCAGGGCGCTTTTCCACGTGCCAATGCTGGACGCGAAGCCCGTCGAAGCTCGGAAGTCCGATGTCGTGCGAGGCCATGCTGCACCATCCGTTCAGGTATGGAATAGGCCGCTATCATCCCGAGGTTGCTCGATCGCCGTCAAATCAAGTCGGCATCGGGGCGTACAGCGGTCGTCTGGCACGGCGGGGGTGCCGGGTGGCAGTTGCGGAAGGGGCGCCGAGCCCCAATCGTTGTTGAGTGAACTTTTCCCCGACAGGGTTGTCCCATTGTTCGGCCCCGGCCGAGCTGACAGGAGTGCCGGCGCGCGGTATGGCCGAGAATGACGTGGAGTCAAACCAGGAGCTGGACCAGGAGCTCGTCAGGCGTGTCCAGCGAGGTGACAGCACGGCCTTCGATGCGTTGGTGCGCAAGTACCAGCACCGGGTCGTCGGGCTGATCGGGCGCTACGTCTCGGACTGGAGCGAGTGCCAGGATGTTGCCCAGGACACTTTCATCCGCGCCTACCGCGCGCTGCCGAACTTTCGCGGCGACGCGCAGTTCTACACATGGTTGCACCGGATCGCAGTGAATACCGCCAAGAACCACCTTGTCGCGCAGAACCGCCGCCCGCCGGCCGATGACATCGAAGTCGGCGACGCCGAGCAGTTCGACGTCGGTATCCGCCTGCGTGACAACGACACGCCGGAACGCGAATTGATGCGGCAGCAAGTGGAACAAACCGTCATGCGTGTGGTCGAAGGTTTGCCCGAAGACCTGCGCACGGCGATCAGCCTGCGCGAGGTCGATGGCCTGAGCTACGAGGAGATCGCGCAGAGGATGGATTGTCCGATCGGCACGGTGCGTTCGCGGATCTTCCGCGCCCGCGATGCGATCGACGCCGAATTGAAGCCTTTGCTTGACCACGACGACCGCCGGGAACGGAGCATTTGATGTCGACCACCCAACACCATGATGCAGATCGGGAAACCCTCAGCGCGCTGTTCGACGGCGAGCTGCAGGGCGATTCGTCGCGTTTCGCGTTGAAGCGGCTCGATCATGACGCGCACTGGCGCGAGGCGTGCGGCCGCTGGCAATTGTGTGGCGACGTGCTCCGCGGTCAGGCCGGCGGAGTAGCCCCGACGGGATTCGCGGAGCGGGTCGGTGCGGCGTTGGAGCTGGAAACCATGGCTCAACCGGTGATCGCCAGCGTGCGTGCGACACCGGTGCGCCGTCGCTGGATCGGTGGCGCTGCGTTGGCTGCATCGGTGGCGATGGCGGCATTGTTCGTGGTCCGGCCGTTTTCACAATCCGGGGATCTGCAGTCATCGCCCCCGCAGGTCGCGGCGACCGCCGGGTCGATCGCGGCGCCGGTCGATGGCGACGCGGGAACGACCGGGCAACTCGCATTGCAGGAGTCGGCACCGCCAGTATCCGCGCCGGACACCATCCCTGAGGCGCCGGGCACCGAGATCGGACTTGCCGCTGCGGCAGTGGCAGTCGCCGAAGTGCCGCGCCGCGCCGGTGAGCGACGCTCGCGCGGTCAGTCACAACGCGCGGCCGTGCGCAATTCGCGGAACCAGGTCGCGGCCTCGGCGACGGCAGTCGTTTCGAGCGCATCGACGGCAGTGGCCACCATGGGCGATTCCTCGCCGGCGTTGATCCAGCCCTCGTCGACCCATCCGTTCCTGCCGCAGGGCGAGATTGTTTCGCGGCCATGGCCACGCGCGGCGCTGCCGGACTATCCGACGGGCAACACCTTCACCGCGGGCTTCTCCGGTCGCCCGGTCGTGGCGCCGTCACCCGGCACGACATCGCCGTTCTACCCGTTTGAACCCCTGCTTGAGCCGCAACCCGAATCCGCGGCGGCGCCCGACGCCGGACAAACGGAAGGGTCCGACTGGCCACGGCGCTGAGCAGCGCACGGCCACTCCATCTTCCGAACGACAAGAATCCATTCGCAATCCGAGGCCGATCCATGAACCGACCGCTTCGCGCCGTTGCCGTGTTTGGCATCCTCGCCGCATCACTGCCGGCCGCCTGCACCGCGCAACAGACTCCCGCTACCGCCACCACGGCTGCTGCCGCACAGGCCGTGACGCCGCCGATCGCATCGCCCATCGTCACCGGTCTGCCGGACTTCACCCAGCTGGTCAAACGGGTCGGTCCCGCGGTGGTCAACATCAGCGCCGAGATCGCCCCGCCCGAGCGTGGCGCCAACAGCGGGATGCCACCGGGCTTCGAGGATCTGCTGCGCCGGTTCGGCATGCCGATGCCGGGCATGCCGGACGGTCCGCGCGGCGGTGGCACGTCGCTGGGCAGCGGTTTCGTGATCTCCGATGACGGCTACGTGCTGACCAACAACCATGTCATCGATGGCGCCGACGATGTGACAGTCACCCTGTCGGATCGCCGCGAATTCAAGGCCGAGGTGGTCGGCAGCGACGAGACCTACGACATCGCCCTGCTCAAGATCAAGGCCGACGGCCTGTCATGGCTGCGCACCGGCGACTCGCACAGCCTGCAGCCGGGCCAGTGGGTGGTCGCGATCGGCTCGCCATTCGGGCTCGACCACTCGGTCACCGCGGGTATCGTCAGCGCGGTCGGTCGCGCCAATCGCAGCCAACAGTACGTGCCGTTCATCCAGACCGACGTCGCGATCAACCAAGGCAATTCCGGTGGTCCGTTGCTCAACACCTCTGGCGAGGTGGTCGGGATCAACTCGCAGATCTTCAGCAATTCCGGCGGCTACATGGGCGTGAGTTTCGCGATCCCGATCGACCTGGCGATGAACGCGGTCAGCCAGATCAAGGAGACCGGCGAGGTGCGCCGCGGCATGCTCGGCGTCAACATCCAGGCAATCACCGCTGACATGGCGCGCGCGGCCGGGTTGCCCGACAGTCGCGGGGCCATGGTGTCCAATGTCCAGCCGGACAGCGCTGCGGACAAGGCCGGCATCCGCCGGATGGACGTGATCCGCGCCTTCAATGGCGTCCGCATCGCCGATGCCAGCGACCTGCCGCCGCTTGTCGGTGCGATCGCGCCGGGCAGCAAGGCCACCGTCGAGGTGCTCCGCGATGGCGATACCGTCAAGCTGGACCTGGTCGTCGGCGCCGAGAGCGCGCAGGGCGCAAGCGGCGCGGCTGGATCCCGAGGCAATGACGACGACAGCGCGGTGCCGGCAGGCTCCAATCCGCTGGGCCTGGAAGGGCGTGAACTGGATGACACGACCCGCCAGCGACTCGGCGTCAGCGGCGATGAAGGCATGCTGCTGGCACGAGTGCCGACCGGAATCGCCCGTGAAACCGGGCTGCAGGCAGGCGACGTGGTGCTGCAGGTCGGGCGCAAAAGCGTTGCCAGCGTGGCTGAATTCAATCGCGCACTGGCCGACGTGGAGCCCGGTGACACCGTGATGTTGCTGGTCCAGCGAGGCGGCGCCAGCCAGTTCGTGGCGGTGACGGCGCCGGACTGAATCGCCGCCGGCGACAGGACGCCGGTCCGGCGGGCTCAACCGCCGCCGCGCGCCCTGTTGGCGCGGGGTAGCCGGGATGCGGTATGCGATAATCGCCCGTTAACTTTCCCGGCCCCCGAGCCATTGCCGACCCCATGCAGCAGATCCGCAACTTCTCCATCATCGCCCACGTCGACCACGGCAAGTCGACCCTGGCAGACCGCATCATCCATTTGTGCGGCGGCCTGACTGCGCGCGAGATGGAAGCGCAGGTGCTCGACACCAACCCGATCGAGCGCGAGCGCGGCATCACCATCAAGTCGCAGTCGGTATCGCTGCCGTACACCGCGCGTGACGGCAAGACCTACCACCTCAACTTCATCGACACCCCCGGCCACGTCGACTTCAGCTACGAGGTCAGCCGCTCGCTTGCGGCGTGCGAGGGCGCGCTGCTGGTGGTCGATGCAGCGCAGGGCGTCGAGGCCCAATCGGTCGCCAACTGCTACACAGCGGTCGAGCAGGGTCTGGAAGTGGTGCCGGTGCTCAACAAGATCGACCTGCCGACCGCCGACATCGACAAGGTCAAGGCCGAGATCGAGGCGGTGATCGGCATCGACGCCAGCGAGGCGGTCGCGATCAGCGCCAAGACCGGCCTCAACATCGAGGACGTGCTGGAGGCGATCGTCAAGCGCATCCCGCCACCGCAGCCGCGTGACACCGACAAGCTGCAGGCGCTGATCATCGACTCGTGGTTCGACAACTACCTCGGCGTGGTCTCGCTGGTGCGGGTCATGCAGGGCGAGATCACCCCCGGCAGCAAGATCCTGGTGATGTCGACCGGGCGCACCCACCTGGTCGACAAGGTCGGCGTGTTCACCCCCAAGCGCAAGGAACTGGGCAAGCTCGGTGCCGGCGAGGTGGGCTGGATCAACGCCTCGATCAAGGACGTCCACGGCGCTCCGGTCGGCGACACGTTGACCTTGGCCAGTGATCCTGCGGCCAAGCCGCTGCCGGGCTTTCAGGAGATGCAGCCGCGCGTGTTCGCGGGCCTGTTTCCGGTCGACGCGGAAGACTTCCCGGACCTGCGCGAGGCGCTCGACAAGCTGCGCCTCAACGACGCCGCGCTGCGTTTCGAACCGGAGTCGTCGGAGGCAATGGGCTTCGGCTTCCGTTGCGGCTTCCTCGGCATGTTGCACATGGAGATCGTGCAGGAGCGGCTGGAACGCGAGTACGACCTCAACCTCATCAGCACCGCGCCGACGG
>JBOHYC010000430.1:0-40229 GCA_050737755.1 Lysobacter sp. | reverse complement strand
GCGCCACGCCGCCGGCCGGGCCGCCGCCGCGCAGGCGGAAGAAGTGGCGGCACAGGCCGGTGGGGCGGGCGATGGCGACGATGCGCCGCCTGCCACCTACACCGACCCGGTCGAGGCCAGCCATGCGCGGCGCAAGGCCAAGGCCATCGCGGACAAGGCGGAGGCCGACGCCCGCAAGGCGCTGCGCGACGAGCAGATCGAACTCGGTCAGCTGCTCGAGGCTGACCAGGTGGACTTCGCCGTCCGCGGCGCGGTGGCCACATTCCGCACCAGCCTGGAGAACCTGCCCAACACGCTGTCGCCGGAGCTTGCTGCGTTGAGCGACGAAGGGCGCATCCGCGTGGTGCTCGGCGAGGCGCTGGAGCATGCACTTGAGGAGCTATCGCGAAAGTTGGGCACCATCGGGAGACAGCAGCAGTGAACGGTACGCAGATCAACATCGAATTCCTCGAACGATGCCTCCGGCAGCTTCGAGAACTGCTGCAAGCGCATCGCTTCACCTTTCGCGACGAGCGCCAGCTGCAGGAAGCGATCGCCTCGGTGCTCGACGAGGCGGGAATCCGCTACGAGCGCGAAAAGGTCATTACCCCGGTGTCGCGGCTGGACTTCTACCTGCCGCAGTGTCGGATCGGCATCGAGGTCAAGGTCCAGGGCGCAGCGGCCGTGGCATGGCGCCAGGTGGAGCGCTACCTCGGACACGCGGATGTCGATGGCGTTCTCCTGGCGGCAAGTCGAGCCTGGGCGCTTCGCAAGACGGATGTCGGCGCATTCAGCGCACGTATCCCCAAGCCCATCGCCCTGGCTTACCTCGCGAGGCCTCTGTGACGACATTCGGCACAGTGGGTTACGACACCGCGACCCAGGCTTGGGCTGTGCAGTGCGAGCCGCATGTGCGCGCGCGCCTGCGCCGTGTGTTCCCACGCGTGCCGCAGTACACGGCAGCACCCACGCTTTCGCTGTCCGACACGCCGGAGAATAGTCGCGAGCTGCTCTGGTTTTTGGGCCGGTATCCGATGCGGGTTGAGGAGACAGTCGCCAGACGGCTAGAAGCTCGTGCAGCCGAGCACGTCGAACAGGAACAACGTCTGGCCGACCTGCTGTCGCTGGCCACGCCGCCGCAGCAGTACCAGCTAGCTAAGCCGCCCCGCGATTACCAGCTGCTCCCGGGCTCGATGTTGCCGGTCCGCGGCGGTCTGCTGCTGGCCGATGACGTCGGCGTCGGCAAGACGGTCAGCGCCATGTGCCCGATGACCCTGCCGGGCAATCTCCCGGCGGCCATCGTGGTGCCGGCGCACCTGCCAGGGCATTGGACGGAGAAGCTCGCCGAGTTCGCGCCGAAGTTGCGCGTGCATACCATCCGGTCTGGTCGTCCGTATCCGCTGGTGCGCCAGCCGCGCCAACGCCTCACCGACCTCTGGGACACGCTGCCTGACGTTATCGTCGTCAGCTATCACAAGCTGCGCGGTTGGGCGGACACACTCGCCGAGCTCGTCCGCTACGTGGTCTACGAGGAATGCCAGCAGCTGCGCCGGTCCGATTCGGAGATATTCCAAGCCTGCCGTCACCTCGCCACGCGCGTTCCGTTGCGCATCGGGTTGTCCGCCACGCCCATCTACAACTACGGCGCCGAGTTCTTCAACGTCGTTGACACGCTGTTGCCTGGCGCGATGGGTGAGCGCGAGGAATTCATCCGAGAATGGTGCACGGCGGGTCTGGGCGGCGGCGACAAGGCGCGGCTTCGCGACCCGGAGGACTTCGGCGCATGGTTGCGGCGCGAGGGAATCATGCTGCGGCGCACGCGGCGCGACGTCGGCCGCGAGCTGCCGCCGGTCACCTCGATCCCGCATACGGTCGAGACGGACGCGCCGCAGATGCCGGACAACGCCATCGCGCTCGCGCGAACGCTGCTGGCCGATCGCGAGGATTACGCCGGCCAGAAGATGCAGGCCGCCGGCGAATTCGATGTAATGGTGCGCCTGGCCACCGGAGTAGCAAAGGCGCCGTACGTGGCCGAGTTCGTGCGCATGCTTGTCGAGTCAGGCGAGAAGGTCCTGCTGTTCGGGTGGCATCGGGAGGTCTACCGGATATGGCTCGAGCGCCTGGCCGACCTGCGACCGGTGCTCTACAGCGGCAGCGAGAGCCAAGTGCAGAAGGCTGCAGCAAAGCGCGCGTTCACCGAGGGCGATGCGCAGATCCTCGTGATGTCGCTGCGCAGCGGCGCCGGTGTGGACGGCCTGCAGGACGTGTGCCGCACCGTCGTGTTCGGCGAACTCGACTGGAGTCCCGGCGTGCACGAGCAGTGCGTCGGACGCATCGATCGCGATGGCCAGCAAGACCCGGTGCTCGCGTACTACCTCACTTCCGACGAAGGTAGCGACCCCATCGTCATCGACGTGCTGGGCGTCAAGCGCCAGCAGTCCGAAGGTGTGCGCAACCCAAGTGGACCGCTCGCCGAGCGCGTCGACATTGGGCAGAACGCTTTGCGGCGCCTAGCGAGCGAGTTCCTGCTGAAGCGGGGCGAAGGGCTGTAATGGATCAGCAAGCGACAGCCGCCCGCATCGCCGGCGTCATCTCCCGCGCCATCGCCCCGCGCAAGCCGCTCACGGTGTCGCAGTGGGCTGACGCCAACCGCGTGCTGTCGTCCAAGGGCAGTGCCGAGCCCGGCCGCTGGCGCACCTCGCGCAACCCGCCGCTGCGCGAGCCGATGGACTGCATGTCGGCGCGCAGCCCGGTGCGCGACGTGGTGTGCATGTTCCCGATCCAGTTCGGCAAGACCGCGCTCAGCGAGAACGCGCTCGGCTACACCATGGACCACAACCCGGGCCCGGTGATGGTTTGCCTGCCCGGCGAAGTGTCGATGAACAAGTGGATCGCGCAGAAGCTCAACCCGCTGATCGAGGAGACGCCGGCGGTGCGCCGCACGCTCACCAGCGTGGCCAGCCGCGACGCCAGCAACACGCGCACCTTCAAGGACTTCGCCGGTGGGCAGCTGTACCTCGAACACGGCGGCAGCCCGAGCCGCCTCAAGTCCACCACTGTCCGCACGCTCATCGTGGACGAGCTCGACGAGTTTGCCGACAACCTCAGCAGCGGCGACGACCCGGTGGCCATGCTCGAGGGCCGCACCTCGGCGTTCCCCGCCACCAGCAAGCGCCTTTACATTTCCACGCCTGGCGTGCGCGGTGTCAGTCGCACCGAGCAGCTGTGGAACAAGTCCGACCAGCGTCGCTTCCACGTCGCCTGCCCGGAATGCCAGCACCGGCAGCCGCTGGAATGGAGCGGCCTGCAGTGGACGCCCGACGGCTCCAGCTGCTGGTACATGTGCCGCGAGTGCAGCGCGGTGATCGAGGAGCACCAGAAGACGGCGATGATCGCCGGCGGCGAGTGGGTGGCCGGCAACCCCGGCGCGCCCATGCGCGGCTACACGATCAACTGCCTCTATTACCAACTCGGCCTCGGCCCGCGCTGGCTGGACCTGGTGCGCATGTGGATCGAGGCGCAGAACGACCCGGCCAAGCTCAAGACCTTCGTCAACGATCGCCTTGCCGAGTGCTGGGAAGACCCGGCGATGCGCGCCGTGCGCCACAACCTCATCGCCGACCGCGTCGAGCCGCTGCCGCTGCGCCCGGTTCCGGCTTGGGTGCTGGCCGTCACGGCCGGCATCGACACGCATGACAACCGCCTCCCGGTGCAGCTGGTCGGCTGGGGCCGCGGCCTGCGCTGCTGGCCCATCGACTACGTCGAGCTGCCAGGCGACCCCGCCGAGGACGACGTCTGGGCCGCGCTCACCGACCTGCTCAACCGGCCGATCGAGCATGCCAGCGGCGGCTTCCTGCGCGTGGAGGCCAGCGCCCAGGACGCCGCCGGCCACCGGACCGAGGCCGTCAAGGCGTACGTGCGCCGCAAGCTGGTCCGCCGGCACATGGCCATCTTCGGCGCCAAGGCCAACAACGCGCCGGTGCTGAGCAAGGGCACCATGGTCGACGTCAACTGGCGCAACCAGCTCGACAAGCGCGGCATCAAGATCCACCACGTCGGCACCGTCGGCATCAAGCATCACCTCTACAGCCTCCTGGGCCGCGATGCCGAGAAGCAACCAGACGACCGCATGATCCGCTTCAGCGACGAGCTGGAGCCCGAGTACTTCGGCGGCCTGGTCAGCGAGACCTATAACCCGGCGAAGAACCGCTTCGAAAAGCGCCGCGGCGGCCCGCGCAACGAACCGCTCGACACCTGGGTCTACGCCTACGCGGCCACGCATCACCCGGAGCTGCGCCTGCACCGCTACACCAAGGCGGACTGGGACGCGCGCGAGGCGCGGCTGGGCAACAGTGCGGCGGCGGTTTCGGATTCCCGTGGAACACCACCGAGCGAGGGTGCGCCGCCACCGCGCAGCGATTCCCGTGGAACACGCCAGCCGGCGCGCGGTGGAGTTGTCGAAGGCGACTGGAGCTTCTGATGGCAGCCCTCAAGCGGGAGCGTGACCCCTACACCGACTTGTTGCGCGAACTCACCAGCGCGATTGTGTTGAAGACCGGCACCCGCGAACAGATCGCGATGCAATACGCCTCCGCGGCGATGGAGTGCCTGCAGGATCGAAAGGCCGCCAACGGGAGCGTGTACGTGGGAGCGGCGCCGCGGCAGTACGACATCCTCCAGATTCGGGCCGCGCTCGAGCGCGGCGCATCCATCGGCGAGGTGTGCCGCGACTTCGGCCTGGCGCGTCGAACGCTGTATCGGATGTTTCCAGGCGGATTGCCTACTCCCAACTCCTGATTTCGGTCGCCCGTGCCACGCTTCCCTAAAACGTGGCACGGGCCCCAAGGTAAGCGATTGATCCGCCAGCGTTCGTCAGCGTCCGTAGTGCCACGTTTCCCTTAGAAATGGCACGAGCAAGTCGGCAACCTGTTCTATGTGCCGACCATCAACGCAACCCGCTTGCAGACTTACCTGGCCGCCGAGGCAAACATCCTCGCCGGCCAAACCGTGCGCTTCGGTGACCGGGAGTTGCGTCGCGCTGACCTGCAGTGGGTGCAGAAGCAGATCGGCATTCTGCAGGCTGCAGTGAATCGCGAGAATGCTCGCTACGCCGGCGGACCCTTCAGCCAGGCTGACTTCGGCGGCCGCACGTGAGCGCGCTGGTCGCTCGCGATCGATTGTCGGCTGCGCTCGCTTCAGATCGCGCCGTGCGCGTCATCACCGAGCGTGCCGACCGGGAGATCGCCAAGCGAGACCAGCAGCTTCGCATCGTCGCACGCGCTCACGAGGCGACGCGGCCGTCGCGCAGCCGCAAGCTGGCCATGGACTGGGGCAGCGCCAACAACATCGTCGGCATGGACGGGGCACAGCTGCGTGTCAGTGCTCGCCAGCGCGACCGCGACCACGACGTCTCGCGTAACGCGCTCAACGTCCTGGTGCAGAACACCGTCGGCAGTGGCATCGACATCATGCCGGCGCCGCGCCGCGCTGGCGGTGCAATCGACACGGGTCTCGCGCAGTCGCTGCGCGACCTATGGGATGCGTGGTGGGATCGCCCTGAGGTTACCTGGCGGCACGACTGGGGCAAATGCCAGCAGCTGCTGTCGCGCAGCTGGTATCGCGACGGCGAGGCGTTTATGCAGGCGCTCTCCGGGCCAGTGGCGTTTCTCGAACACGGCACCTCCGTGCCGCTGTCGATCGAGATGCTCGAGGCCGATCTTGTTCCACTGGATCTCAACGATCCCGGCCGGCGCATCCTGCAGGGGGTGGAGCGGAACTCCTGGGGCCGCCCCGTCGCCTACCACGTGTACAAGACGCACCCGGGCGATGAAATGGGGTGGCGTGCCGACACGAAGCGCGTGCCGGCAGACCAGATCCTGCACCTGGCGCTGATCGACCGCATCCACCAGGTGCGCGGCCTGTCGGTGTTCGCCAGCGTCCTGAACCGCATGGTCGACATCGGCGAGTACGAGAACTCCGAGCTGGTCGCGGCCAAGGTGGCCGCGTCCATGTCGGCACAGATCGTCAAGGGTCAGCCTGAGATGTACGGCACCGCGATGGGCGATGGCCTGCAGTCCCAGGTGGTGGTGCCAACCGACACACCGTATCGCGCGCTCACCATGCGCCCAGGCCTGATCGCGGACGACCTGCTGCCGGGCGAGCGCATCGAGGCCATCGACACCAAGCGCCCGAACCCCAACGCCGCCGGCTTCGTCGATGCGCAGCTGCGTCGCGCAGCGGGCGGCCTCGGCGTCAGCTTCAGCTCGCTGTCTCTGAACTACAACGGCACCTATTCCGCCCAGCGCCAGGAGCTGGTGGAGAAGTGGGGCGCCTACCAGATGCTGGCCGAGCAGTTCATTGCCCAGTGCCAGCGACCGGTCTGGCGCGCGTTCGTCGCCGCCGCCGTGCTGGCCAACCTTGTGCGCGTTCCCCGGGGTTGGACTCTCGCGGAGCTGTCCGCAGCCAGCTATGTGCGCCCGGTCATGCCGTGGATCGACCCGATGAAGGAGGCCCTGGCACGCGGCGAGATGGAAGACCGCGGCTGGCAGGCGCCACAGCAGAACACGCTCCTCCTCGGCAACGACCCCGAGGAGGTCCTGCGCCTGCGCGAGGAATGGAATCGCACGCATCCCGCGCCCGCGGCCGGCGTCCACCCGACCGACGACGACACCGCGGCCGATCGCCGCGCCATGCGCAGCGCGGCCATTGCCGCATCGCTGCGGGAGGACTAGTAATGCCCTACCAGCTCAAGCCCCTGTCGGCCCGCCTGCGCGATCTGCTCGCCAAGGCCGAAGCCAAGTCCCCGAAGCCGGCCGCCAAAGCGCCAGGCAAGGTCTGTGTCCGCGCGGCGGCCGACAACACGGTCGAATTGCTCATCTACGGGCCGATCGGCATGAGCTGGTGGGACGACGAGTCCATCACTGCCCGCCAGGTGGTCGAGCAACTGCGCGATGCCGAGGCGAGCACGATCGAAGTGCGCATCAACAGCATCGGCGGCAGCGTCAGCGACGGCCTGGCGATCCACACCGAGTTGCGGCGCCAGGCGCGCACCGGCGTGACGGTCAACGTCACCGTGGACAGCGTCGCCTGTTCCATCGCCTCACTGATCGCGGCGGCAGGCGACCACGTCGTCATGCCCTCCAACACCCTGCAGATGCTGCACGCCCCGATGGGCACGCTGCTGATCGACGGCAACGCGAAGGACGTCCGTGAAGTGTCGCAGGAGTTTGCCGATCGCCTGGACGTCATGGGTCGCGCGATGTCGGAAAGCTACGCCCGCAAGAGCGGCCGCCCGGCGAGCGATTTCGATGCCATGTGGGAGACGGGCAAGGACTACTGGTACACGGCGGAAGAGGCTCTTGCCGCCGGTCTGTGCGACGAAGTCCTCGACGCCAACGAATCCCCCGCGGATGACGACACCGCCACCGCGATGCTCGAACCGCTGCTCGCCGCCGCGCCCGACTGGGCCCGACAGATCCGCGCCGCCTTGCGCGTCCCCGAAGCCGCCGCATCCGCGCCGGCCCCCCTGAATCCGCCGGCACCTGCCGGTGCCCAGGTGGCACCTGTTGCCGCCACAACCACCGGAGCTACTCAAATGCCCGACAACACCAAGACCGCCGAGCAGCTGCAGGCGGAGAAGCTGCAGCAGGACCAGATCAGCGCTGCCGTTTCGGCGCAGATCACCGCGATGCGAGACCGCAACAGCGAGATCAAGGCCATCGCCGAGCCGCATTTCGGCAACCCCGCCGTGCGGGCCCTGTACGACGACGTGATCGCCGCCGCGGACCCCGAGATCACCGCGGCCGACGTCGGCACCAAGATCCTGGCCATCATGGCCAAGGGCCGCGGCCCGTTGGGCGGCGACATCCGCCAGACCGAAGACGAGCGCGACAACCGCATGGCAGGCATGGCCAAGGCGCTGCAGGCACGTCTGGGCCACGCCAAGCACGAAGACGGCAACCCGTACCGCGGCCAGTCGCTGTACGACATGGCCGCCACCTGCGCCAGCGCCGCGGGCGTCAACACCCGTGGCATGCCGCGCGAGGACGTGGTGCGCGCCGCCATCACCCACACCTCGAGCGACTTTCCGCAGCTCGCCGGCAACGCGGTCCGCACCGCCACGCTGCGCGGCTACAACGAATTCCCGGAAGTGTTCCCGGACTTCACCCGCGCGATCAGCGTGCCGGACTTCAAGAAGCAGTCGCTCGCGGGCCTGGGCCAGTTCATCGGCATCCAGGAGATCGCCGAGGGCAAGGAATACCCCTACGGCACCTTCAGCGAGATCGGCCAGGAGATCCAGCTCAAGAAGATGGGCGGCATCTTCTCGATCACCGACGAGGCGATCATCAACGACGAGCTGTCGCTGTTCGACACCGTCCCCAACAAGATGGGCGCCGCTGCCAAGCGTGCCCTCGGCGATCGCGTGTTCGCACTGATCACCAGCAACCCCACGCTGGGCGACGGCGTGGCCCTGTTCCACGCCAATCACAACAACCTGCTGACCGGGGCGGCACCGACCACCGCAGCGGTCGACGCGATGATCGCGAAGATGGCGTTGCAGAAGGACAGCGCCGGCAATCCGGTGCGCGTCCCGCTGAAGTTCGTGCTGGTGCCGGTGGGCATGGGCGGCCTCGTCCGCCAGATCCTCGACAGCCAGTACGAGATCGCCACGGGCAAGAACCTGACCGCGCCGAACTACGTCCGCGGCCGCTTCGTGGTGATCGAGGATCCGCGCCTGGACGGCAACAGCACCACCGCCTGGTACGGCGTGGCCGATCCGGCCGTGATCGACGGCATCGTCGTGGCGTACCGCGACGGCGTGCAGGAGCCGAAGGTCACGCAGAAGGAAGGCTGGAACGTGGACGGCATCGAATTCAAGGTGCGTCTCGACGCCGCCCCCGGCATCGCCAGCTTCATGGGCCTCAACAAGAACCCCGGCGCGTGACGGGAAGGGCTGGGCCGTGGCTGGCATAGCACCGCCCGGCCACTCGCAACACGGCCTTTCCTCAACGCCAAGCAACGGGAGAACCCATCATGGCGAAGAACTTCAAGCGCGAAGGTGAAACGATCGACTTCACCGCCGCGGCGGATACGGCCAGCGGCGAGCTGGTGCTCGTCGGCGGCGTGGCTGCCGTCGCACTCAACGATGTGGCCAGCGGCCAGGTGGGTGTCGGCCGCACGCAGGGCGTCTGGGAGCTGCCGGCCGTGTCCAGCGGAGCGGTCACGCAGGGCGCGCTCGCATACGTTACCGCCGGCGGCAACGTCTCCGGCAGCTCGAGCGGCAACACGCTCATCGGCCGCTACTGGGAAGCCAAGGCGGACGGCGTCGCCGTCGCGCTGATCAAGATCAACGTCCCCTGATCGTTGCCCACCTTTCGCCGCCCGTGGTCTCTCTCCCCGCGGTCGGCGAAAGGACTTTTCCAGAGCGAGGCACTATGTCCCGATCCATCACAGCCGCAGGGCTACAGCGCGCCGCCGACAAGCTCGGCGTCAGCGTGGCGCACGTGCGTGCGGTGATCGCGGTGGAAGCGGGTGGGGCAGGGTTCCTCGCGGACGGCCGCCCGAAGATCCTGTTCGAGCGCCACAAGTTCTCGCTGTTCAGCGGCCGCAAGTTCGATGCGACCCACGGCGACCTGTCCTCGCGCACTGCCGGCGGTTACCGCGGCGGCGAGGGCGAGTACCTGCGGCTGTACAAGGCGCTGCAGCTCGACGGCGAAGCCGCGGTGCGCGCCACGTCGTGGGGCGCGTTCCAGATCATGGGATTCAACTGGGAGGCGTGCGGCGAGCGGTCGCTGTACGGCTTCCTGCTGGCGGTGCACGACAACGAGGACGCGCATCTGGCGCTGTTCGTCAACTTCGTCCTCAGCGAGGGCCTCGCGCCCGCCCTGCAGAAGCGGGACTGGGCTGCGTTCGCGCGTGGCTACAACGGCGTCGACTTCGCGCGCAACCAGTACGACAAGAAGCTCGCGGCCGCCTATGCCGCCGCCGGGGGAGTGTGAATGGCGATGGATCTGAACACCCAAACCGGTGGTGCGCAGGTGGTGAAGCTCGGGCTCGCGGAGCGATGGATTCTCGGCGGCGTCGGCCTCGTCCTGATCAGCGCGATGGGGTACGTGGGGACGAAGATCGACAAGGTCGACGCGATCGATACGCGCACGCAGGTCATGCAGCGCGACATCACGTCGATCCAGAAGACCGTCGACGCGCTGCCCACGACGGTTTCGGCGCACACCATCCAGCTGGCCGACCACGAGCTGCGGATCGGCCAGGGCGAGAAGGATCGCGCGCAGCTGCGCGCCGACATCACCGAACTGCAGAAAACCCGGGGGCTGCGATGAAGCGCTTCGATTTTCGCTGCGTCACCAAGCGCGCGTCGACCTACTGCGGCGCGCTCGCAGCCTTCGCCGGTGGCGCGCTCGGCGCCTACGCGCTGGCGCCCACGCGCGCGCAGGACCTCGTGCCCGACTGGGCGCTGCTCGCCCTGATCGGCCTGGCCATCCTCGGCGGTGGCGGCGTCGCGCTGGCAACCAGCTTCAAGCAGAAGAACCTCGCCCCCGCATCCACCGGCACTCCGCCGGCCCCCTGAAGGAGAACGCCATGTTCAGCCTGACCCACCTGATCGTCTACGCCTGCATCGCCATCCTGTTCTACCTGCTCGGCGTTCTGGGCGGCCGCCGTTCGAAGAAGGCCAACGCCTACGCCGACCAGCTCGACGCGAAGGCGCGCCAGCTGGAGTCCGAAGTGCTGGACCTGCGTGCGCGCCTGCGCCAGAAGCAGGCCGATCGCGAGGGCAACGGCCAGGCATGAGCACGCTGGCGGCCATCAAGCTCGTGGCGGTCCTGGTGATCGCCGGCCTGCTGTTCTTCGGCGGGCGCTCGTGCGGCGTGCAGAGCGCGCACGAGCGCAACGCCGCGCAGGCGCGGGTGATGGCCGCCAAGGACCGCGCCCTGCAGGCGGCGTCGCGTTCGTTCACGGCCTTCGCCGCCACGTTCCGCAGCATCGATGCCCACACCGTGGCGCAGCTGGCCGAAGCCCGCCGCCGCGCGGAGCTGGCCGAGTACGCCGGCGGACGCGCGGCCGCGGCCGAGGCAGACACGGCGCTGCGCGCGCGTCTGCTCGAGCAGGACCTGGCCGAAGCCCGCCGCCGCCGGCCAGCCTGCGCCCAGCTGTTCCCGACCGACCTCGGCGACGCCTGCGGAGTGACGCTGCGATGACCCGCCGCCTGCCTGTCCTGCTGATTGCCCTCGTCGCCGGCTGCAGCACCTGTCCGGACATCCCGGACATGCCCGACGCCCCGCAGCTCGTGCGCGTCCCGGTCACCGAGTACGTGGTGCCCGAATGGCTGGTCAAGCCGTTGCCCGAGGATGCCCCGCGCGCCAACACGGTGGAGGAAGCCACGCGCCTGGCGTGCGTGCGCCTGGGCACCATCCACGTGGCCAACTGCCGCGCCCGCCTGGGCGACGCCCTGCGCACCGGCAAGGCCGTCGACGCCGAGGACATCGCCGCGTGCGAGACCCGCGCGGTGTCGAAATGCGAGGTGAAGAAGTGACGGCGCACTTCGAGCTCTACCGCGATGCCGGCGGCCAATGGCGCTGGCGCCTGCGCGCGCGCAACGGCCGCATCGTCGCCGACAGCGCGGAAGGCTATGCCAGCCGGCGCAATGCACGGCGGGCCATCGGCACCGCCCTGGACGCAATGGCCGCGGCGGGCATCGCCGCCGTGCAGGAGCTTGCCCCATGAGCCTGGTGAAGGTCGCCGTGGATCCCGAGCGCGTGTTCGAACGGGCGCTCACCCAGCTCGAGCGCGACCAACTGCCGTTCGCCGCCGTGCAGGCCGCCAACCAGACCGCCTTCGCCGTCCGCGAGGAGTGGAAGGGCCTGATGCCGCGCGTGTTCGATCGGCCGACCTCGCTGACGGTCAACTCCGTGCTGTACCGCAAGGCGACGAAGCAGAAGCCGGCCGCGGAGGTGTTCATCCGCGACGAGGCGCCGAAGGGCACGCCGCCGGCCAAGTACCTGCTGCCCGAAGTTCAGGGCGGCACGCGCCGGCCCAAGGCCTTCGAGCGCCGGCTGCAGGCCGCCGGCGTGCTGCCGTCGGGGATGTTCGCCGTCGCCGGCAAGGGCGCCAAGCTCGACGCGCACGGCAACGTGCCCGGCAGCGTCATCACCGCCGTGCTGTCGGCGATGCGATCGCAGTTCGATCCCTACCAGAACGCGACCGAGACCAGCATCAAGCGGCGGCGCGCGCGTCGGCGCAAGCGCGGCGGCGACTACTTCGCCATCAAGCAGACCCGGGGCAAGCTCAAGCCCGGCATCTACGAGCGCGTCGGCTTCGCGTTCGGCAGCGCCGTGCGCAGCGTGCTGTTCTTCGTGCGCTCGGTCAGCTACCGGCCGCGCTACGACGTGTTCGGCCAGGCGCAGCGCATCTACACCACCCAGTTCCCTTTCCATTTCGCGCGCGAGCTGGCCAAGGCCGTGCAGACGGCGGGCTTCCGGGGGCGCAAGTGAATCAGCGCGCCTTCCTGCAGCAGCTCGATGCTGACATCGTCGGTGCCTTCGCCCAGGCCGACATGGCGGATGCCGCAGGCTACCTGCCGCCGGCTGCCACGCCCGACGTGGTGCCGCTGCCCTGCACGGTGCTGGTCGACCGCAGCGTCGAAATCTTCGGCGAGGAACGACCGGACGTCGCCACCCGCCACACGGTGGTCACGCTCTTCCGGGGCGTGGTGACGCCCGTGCAGTACGGCGTGGTGACACTGGACGCCACCGGCGAAGCCTTTCGCCTCGAGGCGAAGCTGGAAGAAGACGAGTCGCAGTCGCGCTGGGTGGTGGCCGATGTCTAGCCGCGCCGACCTCCTCGCTGCCGTCACCGCCAACCTGCAGCGCATCACCACCGCTGCCGGCTACCGGACCGACATCGGCACCGCTGTCACTACCGAGCCCGCGCAGGTCCAGGACGACGAGGACGCGATCGTGGCCGTGCTGATCGAGCGCCAGCAGCGGGCCACTGACGCTGCAGTCATCCGCACGCACCGCCTCACCACCGTGGCCGTCGTGGCCAAGGCGCAGGCCGCAGACACGCGCCAGGCGATGGAGATGATCGACGCAATCGCCGACGACATCGAGCGCGCGATGGCCGACCGCCAGTTCACCTATCCCAGCGGCATCCAGACCCCGCAGTTCGCGGAAATGGAGCCGCTGGTGCCAGAAGCGGGGTCGCGCTGGGTCGGCGCGGTGATCCGCTACACCACCCACGTGCCGATCCCGACGCACCCCAGCCCCTGATCACCGGAGAACCGCCATGATTCCTTCGCAAGACTACAGCTACCTCGGCAGCGGCTCGATGCTGATCCGCGAATACGGCGCCGCCGCGCCGTTCCTGTCCGCAGGCAACTGCTCGGCGCTCAGCCTTTCGCCGCAGGAGGACACCAAGTCCCTGCCGGACTACACCCAGCCCGGCGGCAACCTGCGCAATGAAGTGCGCCGCCTGACCGGCGTCGACTTCGGCTACACCTTCCACGACTTCAGCCCCGAGAACTTCGCCCGCGGCCTGCGCGCGGACGTGACCGACATCGTCGCCGGCACCGCAACCGCTGAGGCCGCGGTGGCCTACAAGGGTGGCTACACGCCGCTGGCACGCATCGCCAAGACGATCACCAGCGTCGAGCCGGCGGGCGGCGGCACCGCCTATGTCGCCGGCACCGACTACGAGCTGCGCGACGGCCAGCTGTTCATCCCGACCACGTCGGCCATCCCGGCGCCCACCGCCGGCGCCGCCAACGTCGACGTCGACTACACCTACGACGCCCAGAAGAAGGTCGAGGCGCTGGTCAACGCGAACAAGCAGTACGAGGTCGTGTTCGTCGGCCTCAACGAAGCCCGCTCCGGCAAGCGCGTCCGTGTGCGCATGCACAAGGTGTCCGGCGGCGTGCTGCAGGAGATGGCCCTGCTGGGCGAGGACTACGGCGCCGGCGAGATCAACGGCTCGCTGCTGTCGGACAGCACCAAGACCGGTACCGGCATCAGCCAGTACTTCACGGTCGAGATCGAGGACTGATCGCGCCATGACCGATGACCTGCAAGTGCTGGAGCCTTCGGGCTCCAGCGTCACCTACCTGGGCACCGCGCTCGAGATCAAGCCGCTCACGGTGGGCCAGCTGCCGCGCATGGTGCGCGTCGCTCGCCCTGTGATCGACAGCGTGCTGGCGCTCGAGTCGCTGCCGGACGAGGACACCGGCGCGCTGGTGGACTTCGTGCTGGACATGGTCGACCGCCACGGCGAGGCGATGTTCGAAGCCGCTGCCATCGCGACCGGCCGCGACCGGGAGTGGATCGAGCGCGGCGACATCGGCGAGTTCATCGACCTGGCCAAGGTGGTGTTCGAGGTGAACCGCGATTTTTTCGTCCGGAAGCTCGGGCCGCTCCTGGCGGATCGGGCAAAGGGCAGGAGTGGGGCTGGCCTGACGTCATCCAGCTCCTCGTCGAGCGCGGCCACGCACTAAGCGACATCCGCGGCTACACGCTGGCGCAGGTACGCGCCTTCACGGCGGCGGCGGAACGGGCGCGGCGGCGGGATCTGCGGGATGACGTCGTGAACCTGCGCGCCGCGCAGTACGACAAGAAGCACTTCAAGGACTACCTGAAGAAACTCGATGGCTAGCGCCTCTCCCAACCTCCGCGTACGCATCTCCGCAGACCTTGCCGATATCAAGCAGGGCCTCGGTTTGCTGCGGGGCGAGCTGGCCAAGGTCAAGTCGCAGGCGGCGACGGCGCTGCCTGCGAACAACGCGTTCGTCAACGGGATCAAGCGGGCGCGCACGGAGCTGGTGTCGTTCATCGGTGTCTATGCGTCGCTGCGCGGGCTCGGAATCCTGAGCGGACTTGCCGATGAAGCTGCGCTGGTGCGCGGCCGCCTGCGCAATGCGAAGGCCGACTACGCGGCGATCCTTGCGATCGCGAACGAAACGCGGACGGGGCTGACCGCCACGGCGGATCTCTACTCACGCGTCGAGCGCAGCACGCGCGGCCAGATCAAGAATCAGTCGGACCTCCTCACCTTGACGCGGTCGGTCAACCAGGCGATCAAGCTGTCCTACGCCGGCGCGGCGCAGGGCGAAGCTGCGGTCCTCCAGCTGGGCCAGGCCTTGTCCTCCGGCAAGTTGGCGGGCGACGAGCTGCGAAGCCTCAGCGAGAACGCGCCGCGCCTGGTGGAAGCGATCGCCACCGGCATGGGTGTCGCGCGCGGCGAACTCAAGAAGCTGGGCGCGGAGGGAAAGCTGACGGCAGAGGTGGTGATCAAGGCCCTGCTGTCGCAGGCCGCGGTCCTGGAGAAGGAGTACAAGCAGGTCCCCGTCACGGTGGGGGATGCGTTCACGCAGCTGCGCAACTCCTTCCTCGACTACGTTGGCGACCAGGACGCGGCGACCGGCGCGAGCCGGCGCTTCGCGGCGACCGTGCAGCAGATTGCCAAAGACCTGCCTCGGTATCTCGATCCGGTCCTGCGCGCCATCACGCTGCTGCTTGAGAATCTCGACGTCCTCGCCGTCTTCATGATCACGCGCATGGCCGGCGCCGCCATCCCTGCGCTGATCACCGCGTTCACCGCGCTGCGCGCCATCATCGTCGCCGCGTCAGGCGCCACGGTGACGCTGCGCGGCGTGATGATGCTGCTGGGTGGGCCCGTGGGCATCGCCATCGCCGCGCTCGCCGCGGGCATCTACTACCTCTACAAGCGCACCAACGAAGCGCGGCAGGCGGCCGAAGAGCACAACAAGGCGCTGGAGGCCAACAAGAACCTCGCCTACCAGAGCCGCGACGCCGCGCTGGCCGACGCCAAGGCCAAGCGCCAGCAGGCCGCCGACACACTCAAGGCCGCGCAGGCCGCGCTCGCGGAAGCCAGCATCCGGTCGCAGGAAGCCAACCGCAAGGCGAACCTGATCGTCGGCGAAGGCCGCGCCAACCGCACCGGGCAGGCGGCCGCTGCCGCCGGCATGGACGCGCGCCGTGCACAGGCAGCCGTAACCCAGGCGGAGCGCGAGTACGAGGACTGGGGACGTCGCCTGGTCGACATGGCGCTGGCCATCAACGACGACGTGTTGAGCAGCACCGCCGACGCCGCAGCCGGCGCCACCGGCACCGCGACCAAGGCCGTCAAGGGCATGGTGGACGCGGCCGCGCTCGCCCGCGACGCCATCTCGCGCCAGCTGGAGTTGCTCGACCAGTTGCTCGAGGACGGCAAGGTCAGCCTGGCCGACTTCTACGCCAAGAAGCAGGCGCTGCAGCTGGCGGACATCGATGCCCAGATCAAGGCCGCCCAGGCCGAGGCCGCCACCGCCAAAACCAGCGACCAGCAGTCCAAGGCGCTCACCGAGATCATCAAGCTGCAGCGCGACCGCGCCGCCATCGGGCCGGCCGTGGCGCGCGACCAGGCCAAGGCCGAGGAAGAGCTGGCCAAGCAGCTCGGCGCCGTCTACGTGCGCCTGCTGGAAGCCCAGGGCGAGACCGGCCGGGCCCGGCGCGCGGGGCTCGAGGAAGAATTCCAGCAGCTGATCATCAAGCTGGAGGCCGAGAGCAACACCGCCGGCGTCGCCATCGTGCGCAAGCTGATCAACATCGAAGCGGCCAAGGGGCAGCTCGACGAGTTCGAGGCCGAGATGCAGCGGGTGCTCGGCACGCTGGGGACTGCGGAGACTTCACTGGCAGCCCAGCAGCAGGCTGGCTTTGTGGGTGCGATCGCCGCCGAGCGGGAGTTGCATGATCTGCGCACAAGGTCGCTCGATCAGCTGATCGAGCTGCGCCAGCGCACCATCGAGTTCCTGCAGACGTTGAGCCCGGACAGCCCGGAGGCCGCAAGCGTGCGCGACTTCCTGAATCAGCTCAACGGCGGCATTGCCGGCGTCGCGAGCGATCTGGAGAAGTTGCGACAGCAGGCTGCAGACGCGGCCGTCGATTCCCTGTCCGGTCTCTTCATGGACCTGGTCGAGGGCTCGAAGAGCGCCGGCGACGCACTCAAGGACTTCGTGCGCGGCTTCGCCCTCGCCATGGCCCAGATCGCCGCCCGGGCGCTGGCTACCTATCTGGTGCTGCAACTGCTCGACGCGATCTACCCAGGCCTCGGCAAGGCCACCGCCGCGGGCATGAGCGCCGGCGTCAACCACGGCGGCGGCATCGCCGGCGCCGGCGGCCGCATGCGCCACAACCTGTCCCCGCTGCTTTTCGGCGCCGCCCCTCGCTACCACGGCGGCGGCATCGCCGGATTGGCGCCCGACGAGGTCCCCGCCATCCTGCAGAAGGGCGAGGAGGTGCTGACGAAAACGGACCCTCGCCACCGCGACAACGGGGGCGGGCAGGGCGGTGGCACGGTCGTGAAGCAACCGATCGTGGCCATCGGCGACCGCGCCGTCGCGGACGCGCTGGCAGGCGCCGCTGGCGAGGAAGTGGTGATCACGCACGTGCGCAACAACTGGGGAGCGCTCAGCCGTGGAGGTTGATGCAGCGTTGGCCTGGCCCTTCGCCACGGGTGGGCAAATCTCTGAGCGATACGAATGGCTGACGGATGGCATGTCGCCCGCCTACGGCATGGAATACACCGACAAGCTGCGACAGGATCCACGCGTGGTGCTGGCGTTTGATGGCCTGGAGAGCGGGGCCAACCGCCGGTGGATGGAGAACGACGTCGCCATGTGGGCAGCGCGCCGGTGGCACGTGCCGCTGGTGTGCGACAAAACGACCACGAGCAGCTTCGCGGAAGCTGCGGACGAGGCCATCGGCGTCGACACGCAATACCGCCGCTTCGTCGCCGGCGGCAACGCCATGCTGGTAGTCCCCGGCGAACCGCGCCGCGCGGAGATGGTCGAGATCTTGGCCGTCGACGCGGAATCGATCTCCCTTGCTGATCCGCTGGCGGCGGACTGGCCGATGGGCAGCATCATCATGCCGACCATTGCCGGCTGGCTGGAAAAGACGCCGCAGTTCGGGCGCTTCACCGGCGACGCCGCGCCGTACGCCGTGGCGTTCCGGGCCGCAGAGCCGATGATCCTGTCGGCCGACTTCGGCGCGCCGACGTATCGCGATGCGCCGGTGTTCGAGCAGCCGGTGTATTGGACGCAGGATCCGGGCTACGCGCCCGAGCGCCGCATCGACACGCTGGACGACGGCATCGGCCCGATCCTCCTGCACGACCAGGGTGGCATGGTGCTGCCGCGGATCCAGGTGGAAGTGACCATGGTGGGTGCGGCCGAGATCGCCGCCCACCGCGCACTGCTTGCCGCCATGGCCGGCCGCCACCACCCGATCTGGGTGCCGTCGTTTACCGCGGACTTCCATCTGGTGGCGGCGGCGTCCTCAACCGCGCTGGACGTGGCCTGGGGCGGCTTCGCGCGGTGGCCACTGGAAGGCAACCGGCGCGACATCCGCATCGACGTGCGCGGGGGCACACCCGTGTATCGGCGCCTTGCCGCTGCGACCGACATGGGCGCCGGCATCGAGCGTTTGGTGTTGGATGAAGCGCTCCCGGTAGGGTTCGCCGCCGACAGCGTCGCTGCGATCAGCTTGATGGCCCTGTGCCGGCAAGAAGCGGACGTGAACTCGTTGCGCCCGTGGGCGCACGGCGTGATGCAGTCGCAGCTCGCGTTCGTGGGGTGCCGGCATGGCCTTTGACCTCGCGACCTACATGGGCGAGCCGGTCCATCTGTTCATCTGGCGCCGGCAGGGTGTCACCCTGCGCTACGCCTCGGGCATGCGCGACGTGACGATCGACGGCCATACCTACGTGGCCGCCCAGATCGATCGCGATGCCATCCGGCAGACGACGGAAAAGGCCAAGGATCGCCTGAAGATCCGCATTGCCTACCTGCTGGACCCGGCGGCGCCCGAATACCCGATCACGCAGGAGCTTGGCAACTGGTGGCGCCCGCATATACCGAGCGACGACGTGTCGGTGGTGTGCCTGTCGCACCAGTACGGCAGCCTCGACCCGCCGAGTGTGGAGTGGATGGGCACGGTCGCGAGTCCTGTGTACGGCGACGCCCAGCTCGAAATTACCTGTGACCCCAACACCGGCCGCAGCGACGCAGCTAACCAAGGACCGAAAGCGCAGCGTGCGTGCTTCAAGACCGTCTACTCGACGGGTCCGCGGGGCTGCAACCTGGACGAGGATGACTTCAAGATTCCGGGCACGCTCACGGCCGTCGACGGGCTCACTCTCACCGCGCCCGAGCTGATCGGTACTGAATTCACCCTGCAGGGCGGCACCCTGTATTGGACGCGGGGAGACGGCATCGTCGAGGAGCGCCCGATCATGGCGCACGACAACTCAACGGGCGTGGTGCACATCCTGTGGGGCGGGCAGGATTTGGCCGAGGACCTCGACATCGTCGCGGTTCCCAACTGCCCAGGTACGTGGGCTGCGTGCGCCGCGCGTCGGCCGGATCCCGAGAACTGGTACGGCGGCTCGGTCTACAAGCCGGTTCGCGACCCCATCCTGGATGGAGTATCGATGTCATGGGGCTGATCGATCGCGCCCGAGCGGTGCGCTACATGTACACCTGGCGCGTGCGGTACTGGTGGATGGACACCACTGGCGGGCGCCGTGCGCACATCGTCGCCCTGTGCATCGGAGTGCTGTTGGTCATCATTCAAATGGCGCGTCTCGCAGTGGCCGCGCTCGTTCCGCCGCCGCCGGGCGCGCCAATGAAGGCGATCTACTGGTGGGTCATCCAGTTGATCATTCTCGTGGTCGCGGCCGCGGTGGCCTATGCCCTGAAGCCCGACCCACCGAAGGCCGCAGAGCGCAAGGTGGAATCGCCGACAGTCGAGGACGGCACGCCGATCAAGGATCACGGCGGCACCGTCTGGATCGAGCACGACGATAACCGCCTGCTCGCCTGGAAAGTGGTCGGCCGCGATGCCATCAAGTCGGACAGTGGCAAATGATCGTCACGCATTCCCACTTCCGCACCATTCCCGCGAGCCGCGGCGCCGGGTACTGCAGCCGCGGAGGCCGCGCTTGGTTCGCGCGGTACGGGCTGGACTGGAGTGACTTCGTGCGCAACGGAATCGACGAGCAGGCACTGCTCGCGACCGGTGATGGCATGGCCATCGGGCTGGTGAAGTGGGCGCACGTCTGCGAAGAACAGGAGCGCTCAGGTGGGTAAAAGCAGCTCGCAGACCATCGGCTATCACTATCGGGTGGCGTTCCACGTGGTCCTCACGTACCCGATCGATGCCTTCCTTGAGTTTCGGGGGGCAGAGAAAACGGCTTGGGACGGAAGCGCGCAAACGTGGTACACGGGCGGAAAGGCCATTCGCAAGCGCGGATCGGGTATCCCGATCAACTACAACTTCGAGCCCGGTGCAGGAGAGCTCACGTCATCCGGCCGCATTCAAATCGGAGCGCCGATGCTGTTCGGCGGATCGAAGGACCAGGGCGGGATCGTCGGCCCAGTCGACATCATGTTCGGGGAGGCTGACCAGCTCCCGAACTCATACTTGCAAGGCGTTTTTGGCAGCCAGGTTGCCGCCTGGCGGGGCTTCACCACCCTCGCGTTCTGTGGCGGCCAGTACGGCGCAATGAACCCGATGCCGCAGAAGCCAAGTTACAAGGTCCGGAAGATCCTCAACGGTTGGGACGAACCTGGATGCTGGTATCCAGAGCGCGCCGAGATTTCGTTCGGCTCGGATCGACGCGGCGTCCCAGGGGTGACGACCTGGAACGTGTTCGAAACCGGATACTTCGTGATCGGCGCCGGGCCGCTCCCCACCGGTATCTGGGCGACTCAGCAAGGGTGGTGGCACGGTCACGTCGATTGCTTCCGCATCCGGCGGGGCGCGCACTATCAAACCAAGCAATATGCAGTTCCGAGCATTCCGTTCCCGGACGCCTCCGCCGATCCGAACACGCTGATGCTGTTGCGGTTCATTGGTGCGGATGGATCGGACAACTTTACCGACGAGCGCGGGCATGACGTCACGCCGATGGGTGGAGTGAAGCTCAGCACCCTGCGTTCAAAGTTTGGCGGATCGTCGGCCTATTTCGACGGTGCCGACGACTGGTTGCGTGTCGAGATGGGCGCCGACGAGGACATCGGCGAGACGTGGACGATGGACGCCTGGGTGTGGTTGGAGTCATACAAGAACGACGTCTCCACCTATGGGCGGGCACTGTTCGGCTATTCGGATCCGGATGTCACGGGGGCGACCACGGCTTGGTATGCGCTGAGCGACAGCTGGATTTACCAGAGGCTAGATTCCTTCGTTGGCGCACCGACGGTCATCCAAAATGCCGAGCCCTACGTGCCAGCCGGCCGATGGGCCTTCGTGAGCGTGTGCTGCGACAAGGCTTCTGGCCTCTATTACATGCACCAGGACGGAATGCTTGTCACGGCGATCGGCCAAGGCAGCATGAATCCAGCACATTCGCTCTACTACGTGCGGACCGGTGGCGAGAAGGGGCGTGAACCCAGGGCCAACATTAACGACGCCAGCCTTCGGGCCGCCGCTGACCGACTCTACAGCGAAGGTTTCGGAGTGTGCTGGGAATATGATCCGGCTACGGACACGCCTGACGCGTTCGAAGAACGAATTTGCCGCATCATCGGCGGAAGCTTCGAGCGCAGCCTCACGGACGGCCAGTGGTATCTGGACCTGGCCCGTGGCGATTACGACGTCGATTCGCTGCCGATCATCGGTGACGACGATATCCTCGAATTCCGCGAGATGCCTACCACGCTCGATCGAGCCGTCAACAGTGTCGCTGTTCGGTATTTCGACGTCGAACGGAAGGAAGCCGTCATCACGCCAGCGGTGCGGGCGCTCGGCCTTATTCGCCGCTTTGGCGAGATCCACGAGACGCTTGACTTCCCGCAAATCCCCAATGGTGCGTTGGCCTTGCGAGTGGCCGATCGCGAGGCGCGTGCGTACGTGACGCCTACTCGTGCATTCGAGCTGGTGACGACGCCTCGAGTGAAGGGTCTTCGTCGCAACCAGTACTTCCGCCTCCAGTCGCCCAAGCGCGGCATTGCGGACATGGTGTGCATTGTCGGTTCGAAGGAGCACGGCACCCTCAAGAGCGGCGCTATCCGATTGAAGGTCTCGCAGGACATCTACAGCCTTCCCGACACGAGCTACATCGAGATCGAGGATGGTGTGGACACCACGCCGCCGACAACGCCCGTGCCGATTGAAGCGGCGAAGGTGTTCGAAGCGCCATACATCGATTTGGTCGCGGTGCTACCCCGTGGTGAGCTTGATGCCCTGGCGGACGATGCCGGCTTTCTGCTTGCAGTTGCAGCCGATCCCGGAGTGGGGCTGAGCTACACGATGTGCGTGCAGTCGGGCGGGGGTGACTATTTTCTTGCCGGTAGTGGGGAGTGGTGCCCTTCGACGACGGTTTCGGCAGCTTGGCCTGCAGAGATCGGCCCCACGGTGGTTTCGGTCACGTCGGTCACCGGACTGGCAGACATGCCGGCGGGCATGCTCGTCCTGTGGGATGCCGAGTGGTGTCGCCTCGACGCACTGAACCTCGAAACAATGGAAGCTACGCTCGGTCGCGGTTGCGCGGACACTGTTCCGCAGGAGCATGCCGCCGGCAGCCAGCTCTGGTTCTATGTCGAGGCCGCGTACGACACCACCGAGTACACCGACGGCGAGCAGGTCAACGTCAAGCTGCTGCCGGAAACCGGTAGCCAGCAGTTGCCCCTTGATTCGGCCACGGCATTCCCTCTGGAGTTCGGCGGCCGCCAGGCGCGCCCATATCCGCCAGCGGGGCTTCTGGTCAATGGCGAGGAGTCGCCGGATCTCACTGCAGGAGAGGTCACGCTCACCTGGTGCCACCGCGATCGCATCCTGCAGGCAGATCAACTGGTCGATCAATCGGCAGCAAGTGTGGGGCCAGAACCAGGGACGACGTACACGGCCAGATGGTCCCTCAACGGCAGTTTGGTACATACCGAGTCCGGAATCACCGGCACGACGACCAGTTACACCCCGACAGGCGGCGGCGCGCTACACATCGAGCTGGAGTCCGTGCGCGATGGTCTTGCGAGCTGGCAGGTCCAGGTGCGCGAATTCACGATCGGCACAGCGCTATTGGCAGAGGACGGCTCGCTGATTACCGATGAAACAGACCAACCAATTCTGATGGAGTAACAACATGCCTCGCCTTTCCGAAATGCCGGCGCCGGGCGCGCTCACCGGCCTTGAACTGCTCCCTGCCCTGCAGGGCGGGGGGGTCGATGGCAACGTTGGCCTCCCTCTGCTGCTGAGTAACCCAGCCTTCGGTGGCAACGTCCTGGCCCTGCGCGTCCCAATGGCTGCTGACATGTCTGGTGCTACAGAAGCCGACCCTGGGGCCGCTGGCGTACGTTGGAACAACGCCGACCCGGAGCTGGCAACGGAGATCTACATCAGCGACGCTGACGGCAATGCGGGTGACTTGGCTGCGTTCTTTGCCAGCCTCGCAGTGGGTGGCTTCATCTACGTGCAGGGCAGCGCAGACAGCGCAGCTCGGGACAACCTGCAGCGATGGCAGGTCACCGCGGTCGACGCTGAAGCCGGATACACAAAGTTGGCCGTTGCCCTGCAAGCTAGCGCCGGCGTGTTCGATGACGACGACGCGCTAGAGCTCACGATTCAGCAGCCTGCGCCGACACCTGGTGTCGATCGTAACGTCGTTACCGCGCTCAGCAGCGCCAGCGGGCTGGTCACAGTCGACTGCTCGCTGGGGGATTTCTTCACCCTGACGCCAACCGAAGTCATCACCGGGTGGAGCTTCACAAACGTCCCGACTGGATGCTGTCTCAGCATCCTCGCCACACAGGGCGGTACGCCTTATGCGATTGCGGTGCCGGCTGCGACTTGGCCAGGCGGAACCGTGGGCGCCTTTAGCACGGCGGCCGGCAAGGTCGACGAGCTTTCTCTGCTCACCATGGACGCCGGCGGCACTTGGCACGCAATGCTGGCGAAGGATCGGTCGTGAGCGCGCTGGGGCGGAGACACGCCATGGCTGACGTTGTGGCGGAATCGCTGGATCCCTATTGGGAGTACGTGACCACGCTGATGAACATGGAAGGGGCTGATGGCAGCAACGATTTCCCGGATTCGGCGAGCTCTCGAGTCTGGACTCCGGCGGGGAGCGTGCAGGTTGACACATCGCTCGGATACAACGCCGCGCTGTTCGACGGCGATGGAGACTTTCTATCGGCTTCTTACTACTACCCAGCATTTACCTGGTGGACGAACGACTATGCGCTCGAAGCATGGATTAATGTTGCAGACCTGAGCACATGGAGCTATGTCTCAGGTGTGACCGAAGTGCCAGTGATGATAGGTAACGCGGATCCATTCAACGCGACCGATTATTGGAGCTTTGGGCCGATCAGCACAGGCCAGCTGCGCCTGTTCTATTACAACGGCTCAGGGCAGACGGCTACCTCGACGGACGTGGTGGAAGAGGGAGTCCTCACGCATGTCGCTTTGATCAAAACAGTGGATGGCATCCGATTCGCCATAAACGGCGTGCTGGGGCCGAACATCGCAATTGCGGGAACCCCTCTAGACAGCTCGATCGAAGATATGGTGATCGGCCAAATGGGTAACCGAAGTATTTCAGGTCACATACGTGCGTTGCGAATTACCAAGGGCCAAGCGCGGTACACGTCGAACTTCACTCCTCCTTCTGCACCATTCCCGACCTCTTAGCCCCGAGGCCGGGGATGGCTAGTTTGGCCTGCAGAGGTTTGGCTAAAGTAGCGGCATAGTTCCAATCGATGTGTCGATTGTCCCGGAAGATCGGCCCCGCAGTCGTCGAGCGCTCACACTCAACGGACGGACACACGTCGTTGTTCATGTCGACCACGCCCACGTTGGGCAGACCGGCGGCGGCTTCGAGCTCCCACGTGGCCACCGACGTGAAATCGTTTTGCCCGCCTGGGATCAGAAGCGGAGTAGAGCGGATTACGCGGACGGCATCGGCGCTACCACTCAGCCTGCTGAAGATCGCGTGCGCGCCTGATGTCCATTGCTCGCGCCCGAAGTCATAGTGATTGGCATTCCCGACGATGACCACGTTCGGATGTAGGCCGTCGATCATCGACAGCGCATCCGCTCTCCACTCTTCGCATTCCGTGTAAACCCTGTGGAGTCGCTTGTCGTAGAAGCTGATGTCCATCATCGGGCAGGCTGACTTGGTGATCGCGATCAGCTGCCAACCAGGGCGGTCGAACATCCTGTAGAGCGCAGGGAACCATTGTAGGGAGACGCTGTCGCCGACGACCACCGCCTTGTTTGGAGCATCGTCCCGGCCGAATTTGCAGGGCTTCAGTTCTGCGCTTGTGAAGTAATCGTCGCAGCCCATCTTATAGATGTCAGGGACGTTGGCAGCCGGGATCGGCTGGATGCCGAGGTTCAGCGGTTGCAAAGTGATCGCACTGGCGGCGCCGGCGGCAACGACAAGTGCTGCTGTGGCTACGGACCGGCGAGGGGAGACCACCCACCGCTTCCGAAATGGCCTCTCCACGAAGTAGTAAGACAGTGCAGCCAAGGCGAAGGCCATCGCAATTTGAGCGGCAGCAGGCAACGCCTGGCCCAGGACGATGATCGGCCAGTGCCAAAGGTAAAGCGAATACGAGATGAGTCCGATCCAAACGATGGGTCGCGACTCCAGTGGAGCGCAGCGATGTCCGCCGTGGATGGCCGCAACCAGCAAGCTCGCACCCAGTACGGCAGGCAAAGCGCCTGCCCCCGGGAAGTGGCGCGACGTCGCCATGCAGGATGCCAGCACCAGCGCCAAGCCGGCGGGCGCTGCCCAGCGAGGTAGTTGGATTCGGCCCAGAGCGATCAAACCGCCGACTGCAAGCTCCCATGCTCGCGGTGGCGCTTGATAGAACGCCGCTTGCTCGTGCCCGGTCCAGAGCATCCACTCGCACGTCAGGAAGGAAGATGCAGCGATCGCGGCGAGGATCGGCACAGGCTGCTTGCGAGCCAACACCAGCACGACTGGCCAGACGAGATAGAACTGCTCTTCGACGCCGAGAGACCACAGGTGCAGAAGCGGATTGTCCTGTGGCGCGGCGTCGAAGTAGCCTGCAGGGGCGTTGGCGAAGAACACATTGGCAGCGAACACGAACGCAGCTGCGGCTGCCTTACCAGTCTCGGCTACTCCATTGCGCAACAGCAGCACGATGCTTGCCGCAAGCGTGATCACTATCACAGCCACCAAAGCGGGCAATATTCGCCGAGCGCGACGGGCGTAGAAGTCGAGAAAGCTGATCCGGCCTGTAACCTGCAGTTCGTTGTGCAATAGGCGGGTGATCAGGTAGCCCGAGATCACAAAGAAAATATCGACGCCCACGAAGCCGGCATAAACCGGCGCTCCTGCGTGATAAGCAACGACAGCCAGCACCGCGATCGCGCGCAGGCCGTCCAGTGCCGGGCTATAGGCGAGCTTCCCCCTCATGCGGCGAGCCTACCACCGGATGAAACTCGCGACGTCCCAATCGCGCCGCAGAGTTTCGGTAGCTCGTCGGCTTCTCACTCGCCGCAGGGCTCCTCGTCGCCTGGGATCAGCCCGTTGTCGCGCAGGATGCACTGCAGGCGCGTCCACACGTGCGCGCGGTCGTCGTCGCCGGCGTCGGCTTCAATTTCCTCGGCCACGCCCGCGAACGCGCCGATCAGGTCGCTTTCGGGTTCCTCGTTGGCCAGCCGCTGCGTTTCCGCAGCCAGCGCATCGATGCGGACATCCAGTTCTGCACGGGACTGTTTCATGCGATGGCTTCCTCTGCTGGGATCGGGGCGATCAGGCTCGGATCATCCAGCTTCGGCCCGTTGACCGCCCGTGAAACGGGGTAGATCTCAATCGGCGGCGGCGTGAAGGCGAGCAGCATCGCCATGGCGTCCTCGGTGGAGCCGGTCGACCATGCCTCCATCATCGCGAAAGGCAGGAAGACCGGCATCCGCGTGTGGACTCGTCCGTACTCGTCGCGCGCATCCGTCGTGATGATCGCGAAGCTGCCGGGGTCACCCTCCGGCTGGATCTTCTGCCGCGGCTCCCAGATGCCGGCAGCGAACAGCGGCTCGTCGTTGGCGCGGTGCAGGTAGTAGGGCTGTTTCGCACCGGTCGGCCCTTGCCACTCGTAGTAGCCGGCCATCGGCACCAGGCACCGGCGCTCGCGGAAGGCGTAGCGGAACGACCAGGACTTGGCCACCGTCTCCACTCGCGCGTTGATCGTCGAATACTTGAACTTGAGGTTGTCGGCGTGGCGTGGGATCAGGCGCCAGATCAGGCGGCGGACCTGCAGCTCGTCGTCCTCCCGGAGGATCACCCCGGCGCGCTGTGTCGGCGCAAGGTTGTAGCGCGGCGTGATCTCCGCGAGGCCCTCAGCGAGCTCCGGGTACGCGTCGGACTCGGCAAATGCCAGGGGCAGCGGTCTCTGCACAAACCGGCCGCACATCGCCGCTACTCCATTACGTCGTCGTATGTGGCGGGGTTGCCGCTGAAGCCTTCGTGCGCGGAGTCCACGATCTCGTAGAGCGCTATCGACAGATCGCTTTCGGGGCCCGTTGCGCTGGCCTCCGCCTGCAGATCAGCGGCTTTGGCCCAGAATTCGTCCCAGAATTGGCGGCAGGTCTTCCCTGTTCGGACGTAGCCGCCTACGAAGGCGTCGAGGGCGGCGAGGCGGGTGGTCTGGTCGGGGGTCATGGCCCAAAGCATAGCGCCGCCGGCCTCGATCCGCTCGACGCCGGCGGCTACCATGCCGGCATGCTCCCCGAAGGCTTCCGCTGGGCGAAACGCCACCAGTACGACACGCAGGACACCGCGCTGGTGCTGGACGGCACGCAAGTGGCCATGCTGCTCGCTCGCCTGGACGGCAGTTGGTTCGTCAGGCTGTGGGCGCACTGGAGTATTCGCGAGCCGCTGGTGACGCGACCATGCACCAGCTTGGACGCTGGCCGGGCGGGCATCGAGACCTGGGCCTGCCGACACGAGGCCCAGATCCGGGACGAGGTAGCGCGCCAGGTGTGGCGGGCGGGGTAGGTCAACTACGGCCCGCGCCGTCACCCTGCTGCCTTGTAACACTTTGATCTATTTAGGACGTTTTTGACGGTTTCGACGCCCCAGATTCGCATCGAAAATGCATTGATTTCAAGGCGATACGACCGTCATGGAACAAGTCTGGGGGACAAGTGGTCGTCGGTTCAAATCCGGCTACCCCGACCATCTTCTAGTTTGAAATCAACGGCTTGCAGGCATCGCCCGCGGGCCGTTTTTCATTTACACCCTATTCTCACCCTATTCCCACCCTATGCCCTGTCCGGCGGTTCATCTGCCACGATCGCTTCTCGGGGGTCGGGAAGCGGTTTCCACTGTGGCAGTTGTGCGTTTAGATTCGGCACGTCTGACCGCAATCGCTCGAATCGATACTGGATGTAAAGGTTAAGGTCTTGGTCCTGCGTCTGAGCTTGAAAGACTGCAGCGCAGGCCAGCAGGAGCGTGTCCGCCAGAGTGAGTATGGCCATCTGGTCTGCATCGCTGAATCCGGTCGGTGTGTCGCTGGTAACAAAGGTTCTCTTAAGCTGGAACACCGTCACGTGTGTGTATTTGTGAAAGAACTTCCCGTTGCCCTCCATTAGGGCCTCGTGGTTGCGCGCATACTCCTCAACTAAGCCAGTTTCCTTTAGCTGTTTGAGCATTCGCGTCGGTGTTGGCAAATCCGCTTCGTCGATCCAGAGGTGCTCCAGGTCGAGTGGGTTGGCGTACAGCCGCAACAGCTGCTCCTCGTCGGCGCGATAAAGAACCCAGGCAGCGGCGATTCCGCATTCCCATATGGGGCGGAGCAACGCGGCGGCAACAGCGTGTGAGCCGCTTTCCAGGTTGTTGGAGATTGCCTCGTGGAAGTCGATGGCCAGAATGAAGGCTGCCGAGGTGAAGTAGCTTCTCTTCGTCACGAGGGGCAGGCGAGGGAACGCATTCCTGCAGACGAGGTTCAATCCGCGCTGCATCGACAAGCCATTCGCAAGATCAATCTTGAGCTTGGTCACGCGGAGTTCCCCTGTAGTGCTTGGAGCTAACGCGGAAGCGATAGGCCGGGCTGCACCTCGATCCACGGCACCTCGTGCCCCTCGAGGTAGACGGCGGTCATGGCCTCGCTGGCGTGGCCCATGAGGGCTTGCACCTGGCCCTTGGTCCATCCGCGCTCGGTCATCAGCAGGGCGCCGCCGAGGCTGCGGATCTCGTGGAAGGTGGGCGGATTGTCGCCGCCGAGCTCGAGGGAGTCGCGGACGTCGGCGAAGGCGCGCGTGATCTGCTCGGGCAGCACCTGGGTGTGATGCCGCCGCGCCTTGGCTTGGGACTGTTGTGGGCGAGCCTTGCCGGGTAGCCGGTGGACCATGTACGGCGACAGGACGTCGTCGCGGCACCGCTTGATCAGCGCGGCGAGCTCGTCGGTCACCGCGATCTTGAGCTTCAGCATGGTGCTGGCGTCGGTCTTCTCGGGGACTACCCACAGCGCGTCGTCATGGTGGTCGGCAAAGGCGAGGGCGGCGATGTCCTCGCGCCGCAGCAGGGTGACCAGAGACAGGTCCATGGCGTTCTGCAGCCATGCCGGTGCGGCGCCGTGGATCGCCTTGTAGCCATCAAGGGTGAGCCGCTCGCGCTGGCGCGTGTGGTGGAACTTGCGCAGCTGTGCGGCGGGGTTCTCGTCGATCCAGCCCTCCTGCAGGGCGCAACCGAAGATCCAGTCGAGCAGGAGGCGATAGGTCTGCCTGCTTCGGGCGGACGCGGTCTTGCCGCGGATCCACACGGCCAGCGCGTTGACGGTGACGTCGGCCGCGGCATCGGGGCCGAGGTCGGCATTGATCTGGCCGAGGAACACGTCGTACCAGGCAGCCGTCTTGGGCTTCCACCCGCGCGAGGGGATCTCGTCCTCCCGGAACAGTTGCACGGCGTCGGCCACTGTCTTCTGGGCGCCGGTGACCTTGGCTACGAGATCGCCGCCGGGCATCAGCAGGGTATTGAGCTTGCGCGCAGCGGCGAACGCGAGAGCCTTGTCCCGGCCCATCCAGGTCTCTTTTCGGGTCACGGGGTGGCGGTATTTGAAACCGTCCCGGTTCGGGTAGAGGTTGTCCGGCCAGCCGGCCCGGGCGCGAGTGCGGGAGCGTCCCATTGCCATAGCCTACCTCCCGTCGAGCACGCGCTGCACGAGGTCGGCTTCGGCAGGGTCGTCATTGGCGGCCAGCCAGGCGTGCTCGTCGACGAACCACTTTCCGCCGACCTTGCGCCCGGCCACCTTGCCTGCCCGCAACCAACGTAGCGCGGTGACCTCAGCCGGGCGTGATTCGGTCGCGAAGTACTTGTCGAGCCAAGCGGGTGGGGTGAGGAGCTTCATTTGTACCGTAGTGCCATGATGTGGCATCGCGCGCGCGCTTGAATCGAGGGTTTCGCAGAATGTCCTCCGAGAGAGTGGAAGCGGTCGGCTATGTAAAAAAAGGCAACCAACACCTTCACGCGGCCATCAGTGTTTCCCCCGCTGCGTGGGTGGAAAAATACACATCGATGCGGTTCGGCGCCCATGTTCTCGTCGACAAGTTGCTCGGCGAGATCGCTGCCGCCCACCTGGCTGCCAAGCGCGGCGAATATTCCATAGGCGCATTTCTCCAACGCGGGTTCCCTCCGACTTTGCTGTTGGCTGGTTACACCCTGGAGGTAGGGTTCAAGGCGTTGTATGTGGCCCGTGTGCGTCCCACGGCAGCTGAGAGAGCATTCCACAATCACGAGCTTTGCGGTCTTGCCAAGGCCGCGAAGGTGCCACTTGGGCCGGCTGAGCAACGCCTTTGCGAAGTACTGTCGGCGGTCACCATTCACCTTGGGCGATATCCCGTCCCGAAGCGTCAGCACGACGCTGTTGCGAGTCATGGCTATGGGGAAGTCACGCTGGAAGAGTTTAAGAAACTCGATCAACGAATAGCCGGGCTCCTTGCCGAAGCGTGAGCAGATGGCCATCATGCGGCCGCCCTTAGTTCCACGCCGGCCCGATCAAGGTTTGCCCTCGCCAGCGCGCACAGCGGCGGTGGGCTGACGCTGTTGCCGACCATGCGCACCGCGGCCGTGGTGGTGATCTGGCGGCCGTCGGCGGTGCGATCGATGATGTAGCCGGGCGGGAAGCCCTGGGCGCGGAAAAGCTCGGCGGGCTTGAGCATGCGCAGGCCGATGTCGACGATCACGTAGGGCACGCCCTGCAGATGGACGGTGACCAGCGCCATTCGATCGCGCGTAGTCACGGTATCGAGCGGCTCGCGCAGATCGCCCCACTGCCCGCCGAGGCTGTAGTAGCGGATCAGGAAGGCGGCGACGCGCATGGCGCCGGCCTCGATCTCGGGCGACAGCTCGCAGATGACCAGCCCATGGTGCTCGCCGCCGGCGGAGATAGTGCGCAGAGGTTCCCGCACGTCAGAAGCGGCCATGTTGTTCCGCAGGGTGACCATGTTTGCGGTCACGAGCCGCTGGATGCTGCCCTTCGCGCAGATCGTCGGCGCTGGCCGGCGCAGATCCTGCCCCGCGCCGGTGTAGTAGCCGCTGCATGCCTGCTCAAGGAATGCACTCACAAGCGCGTGCTTGACGCCGCCCGCCACGATCGTGCCGAGGGGCTTGCCCAAGCCCGGGACGCGCGGCTCTTGCCCTGCACGCTCGCCGTAGCCGGTCTGCACCAGCGTCGGTGCCACAACGGCGAAGTGCCCGCCCTTGACGCCCGCGCATTGCGTGCGCAGCGGCTCGGCCGCGGACCAGGTGCGCCCGTTGCTGGCATTGGCGAACTCGGTGAGGAAGAACGGCTCGTCGGCCTGCAGGACGTGCTTGACGATGCCCTTGGCGATGCGGCGCATGGTCGCGTCGGCCAGCGGGCGCGGGCGGTCGAAGATGCTCCGGCCCAGGTCGGAGAAGTCGATGCAGTCGGCCGCGGTGACCAGCGGCAGCAGGCCCGGCACCTTGCCGTGCGTCGGTGCCGGCCAGACGACCGGCTCGCCGTCGCGCCGCCACACGCCGAACAGCCGCTCGCGGCTCGTGCCGGCGCCGTAGTCCGACGCCACCAGCTTGCGCGCCTCGCCCACGTAGCCGAACGATTCGAGCACCGCGAGGAACTGGCGCCAGGTGCGGCCGGTGCGGCGCTTGTCCGGCACCAGCTGCTGCAGTTCGACCGGCACGCGCTCGCCCTTGGCGGCGACCGTGCCGTCTATCTTGAGCACCCGGCCGGTGGCCTTGTCGCGCTTCGCCACGAGCGGGCCCCAGGTCCGGATCTGCCAGACGTTCTCCATGCTGACGATCCGCGGCGCGAGCCCGACCTTCGCCAGCTGGCCGATCCACTTCGGGATGACCCACGACAGTGAGCGGATCTTGCCGTTGCGCGGCTGGCCGCCCTTGGCCTGGGAGAAGTGCGTGCAGTCCGGCGAGGCATGGAACCAGCCGACCTTGCGGCCGGCGACGTCGCGCGCAGGATCCGCGTGCCAGATGTCCTCGCGGTGGTGCTTCGTCAGCGGGTGGTTCGCGGCGTGCATGCCGATCGCCCACTCGTCGTGGTTGTAGGCCAGCGCAGGGTCGATGCCCAGCGCCTGCTTAAGCGCCTCGCTCGCGCCGCCGCCGCCGGCGAACAGGTCGACGACGATCTCGCCCGGGCGCAGCTGCGAACGCTGCGGCAGCGGGAAGTTGAAGGCGTGGGAGCCGTCAGCCATCGCAGCCGGCTCCCATTTCGCCAGTGGCGCCTGGCTTGGTGAAGCGGGCGAAGTCCACCCAGCCTTTCGGGCAGTGGAAGCCCCAGCGGCGCATACGCGGACCGGTGATGAAGATGGTCCAGCACCGCTCCTTGCCCTGTTGGGCCTCCATTCCGAAGTCGAACAGCTCGATGCGGTGCGCGCGGCGTGGGCCGCTCACCTTTAGGCTGCCGGCTTGGCGCACCTGGCGGCGGTGGATTCCGCCGTCGGCGATGGTGTGCTCGATGTACTCGCCGTGCAGCAGGAAAGAGCACCAGGCCCACGGGTGATCGTGCAGGGCGCGGTCGTCGTCGTCGCGCAGGAACTCGTGCAGGTAGACATTGAACACGCGGTTGCGTGGGATCAGCCACCAGCGATTGAGATAGGCGCCGTCCGGGCTGTCGGCGCCAACGATGAAGTCCGGCGCCCGCGCCATCGCCACGGTGTTGAACAGGTAAATGAACAGCCAGGCGGCGAGGCGGCGCATCACGACTGCTCGCCGGTGGCGAGGGCGGCGAGGTATGCGCGAACCCTGCGCCATTCCTCGTTGCGGTAACTGCCGGCGGCATAGATTCTCGGCTCGCGCAGGTTGTGCCCGTCGAGCGCGATGTAGTCCTTGCATCCCTGTTCGGAAAAGCAGGCGGTGACGAACTCCCAGATGTCGATGTACCCGCCCTGTTTCCATTCAATCGGCGCCAAGCCCTCCGAGGCGCGCTCGGCGTCTCTTTCCGCCTTCGCTGCGTCGTCATAGACCTCCGAAGAGTCGCGCGGATCAAGCCATTCGAAGTTGCTGGTGTAGTCGGCATCGATTCCGCAAATGCGCCGCTTCTGCTGCACGATGAAGATCGGCGAGTCGGTAATCCGGTTGTCTTGCGTCCGAATCAGTTCACCGATTCTCGCCATCGCCTCATCCACCCCGCCCTTGGGCGCGGCGAGGGCTTCGATTGCAGCGGACAGAGCGGCGTTGTAGTCCGCGGACTTGCTAGGTGGCATGCGCCAACCCTTCATGTCCTGCAATGTCGCCACCAGCGCATCGCATGCGGTGGCACTCATGCCTGCGCTCCGGCAGCATGCTCGGCGATGTGCTGCAGGCGCGATGACATGTCTTCGTTGGCCGCGGCCAGGTTGGTGAACTGCAGCTCGAGGGCTTTCCACTGGAGGGCGCGCTCGCGGAAGATGCCGGCGTTGACGTCGTTGCCGTTGGCGGCTTCCTGGTCGGCGACGGCTTCGAGGAAGTCCGGGCCGGACAGGGTGTTGGGGTAGGCCATCTGGGTTCCTTCAATCCTCATCGTTGTCGGCTTCCGCGACGCGGAAGACCTGGGTGGTGCCGAGGACTTCGATCTTTCCGCCCCGCGCCTCGAATGCGGCCACGTCGGCGGCGAGCGCGGCGCTTGCGCGGCGTGCGCGGCAGTCGTGGTGGCTGACCGTGCCGGGCGCGGCGGTGAAATTGTTCTGATTCGTGCGTGTGCGCCTCGCCGGGTTGAGTCGCGCGATGCCGCTGATGGTTTCGCGCATAGGCCTGGGCTGCCTGCGATCGCGCAGGGCGTCTGTCTCCGCGGTGGTGGCGAACTTGCGGGCCACGACCGGCGACGGGGGCGCGCCGCGCCCGGTCGGCGCCGTGCGCTTGGGCTTGGCGCGCTCGCGCAGGGCGCAGAAGTGCACGTTCCCGTAGCCGCTGCCGAGCTTGAGGATCTCGCCGGTGCGGGCGAGGTTGGCCAGGGTGGCGTGCACCAGGTCGGCCTTGCCGCCGGGTTCGACTGCGGTGGCGACTTCGCGGGCGGTGAACGCCTCGTCGCGATGCCGTTCGAGGAAGGCGCGCACCAGGTCGGCGCGGCCGGTGCGGTAGGCGCGTTTGCGATGGACCGTCATGCCGAGAGCCTCATCGCGGCGCTGCCTTGTTCGGCTGGCCGCGCAGCTGCTCGGCGAGTTCGAGGCCGTGGGCGTTGAGCGTGATCACGGTGGGGTAGTCGGGGTCGTCGAAGTCCACCAGGCCTTCGCGCTCAAGGCGCAGGGCCATGCGGCGGGTGACGGTGTGGACGGTGGCGGTGCCGCTGGTGCGGACGTCGGCGCCGAGGGCGACGTAGCCGCCGCGCATGCGGCGCAGCGTGTGGGTGGGCGACTGCAGCGCGGCGAGCAGGGCTTCGCGCTGCAGTGGCGGGATGTGCGGGAGTGCGCTCATGGCAAAAAGGGCCAATTACTGACCGGCACGGCGCACGGCCAACGCGAACCCGTTGGAGCTGCGGGGGCTGTAGTAGACGTCGCCGTAGCCGAAGCTGACGCCCCACGCGGAAGCCGAAGACCAGGCCGCCGCGTCGCTGCTCCAGTACCAGCTCGGCTTCACGAACGGGAATGCTTCGGGGTCGACCGCCGGGTCGAATCGGCTGATGTCGACAATGGACAGCAGCTCCTCGCGCGTCGGCGCGCGCCAGCCACCGCCGGCGATGGTTACCGCCTCGCAGGCCGCCATGGCCTCGGCGTGCGGGCGCGAGATGCTGGCGGTGGCGTCGGTCCACTCCAGCCCCGTGCGCGTGTCGCGGGTGATCAGGTGCGGCATGCCGTCGGCCAGCGGCTGGGCGTGGATGTCGAGCGCGATGAAGCGCGGCGTGGTGTCGGACATGGCGGGTTCCTTCAGGCGGCAGTGAGCAGCCCGCGCTCGGCTTCGATGCGCAGGGTCTGCAGGTGGGTGATGGCGACCAGGCCGGATTCGGCGGCCCAGAGGTTCTCGGCGGTGCGCTGCGTCCAGACCGGCGACGTCGCCACGCCGCAGCGGTGGCATTCGACGTGGTACATGCGCGTGGGCTGGCCGAACAGGCGGGCGTCGGTGAGGACGTGGCCGCGGGTTTCGATCAGACGCGGGGTGTGGCCGCAGGCGTGCGGGAGCAGGGTGCGGCGGGGGCGGATGGCTTGGTGGATCATCGGGCACCGTCCTTGCCGGGGTCATAGACCAGGTCGGCGTTGCCCTTGATCACGCCGGTGCAGTCGACGACATCCATGCCGGTGGCGGGCTGGTCGGGGAGCGAGCGCACGAACTCGGCGGCCGCGGCGCGCTCCGGGGTGATGCGGCGGCGGATGTTCAGGGCCGTGTCGATGCGGTGCGAGATCTCGCGCGCTTCCCGCTGGTCTGCTTCCATGCTGCGCAGGAATTCGGCGCGAGACTCGGGCGAGATCTGATCCGCGTACTGCACGGCGCGCTTGCGTTCGCCGATCAGGTGGGCGAGTGCCAGCTGCACGAGGCGGGCGTCGTTGGCGTTGAGCTGCAGGGTGACGGCGGTCATGGCTGCGGGCCTTCGAGAGCCGGCGCGACGCCGCTCGCCTGGCATCGGCGGCATGGACGTGTGCGGTTGCCGCTCTCAGCGCTCCAGCCTGCCCACTGCTCCCCGCTGCCTTGGCAGCCGGCGCACTTCCCGGTCGCCGCTTCGAACGCCAACAACTCAGCGCGCTCTTCCGCGCGGGTGACCACCACGCGCTGCGACAACTTGCGATCCCACTTGGGTCGGCCTTTGCGCGGCCCTCTCTGGAAGAGCCCCACGGGCACACCGCCGGTCACGATCAGATCGGCATGCTCCAGCTCGCCCACAACCTCCCAGGCGAACATGAGCCAGTCGTTCCCGGCGCCAAGCTTTCGGCGGGCAACTTGCTCGACAAAGTTGATCTCGCTCATGCGATCACCGCCTGAGCAAGCTCGCGCGCGTGGATGAGGGCGTAGCTGATCGTCACGGCGGCGATCACCAGCACGATCCGCTGGGCGCGGCGTTCTGCGCGCTGCTCGCGCTCCAGCTGGGCGGTGTCGTGCATGGCGACGGGGCGGGCGGGGCGGCTCACGACCGCACCGCCTGCACCGGCGCCCGGCCTGCGTGCTCGATGCGCTGCAGGTCGTCCATGTCCGGCACGTAGGGGTGGTGGCCGGCGCGGATGTCAGCGAGGACGCGGTTCACGACCTGCTGGCGGCTCTCGGCGCTGTTGCCGATGCGCTGGTGCTGCTCGACGGCATTGGCCACCGGGCCCAGCTTCACGATCAGGGCGCTCATCGCGGACCGCTCCGCATTTCGGCGCGCCGGCCCTGGGGGCGGCGATAGGCGTCGCGCAGGTCGAGGGTGGCGTCGTTGGCGGCTTCCGGGGCGTGCAGCGATGCCCGGGGCTCGCCGTAGCGGATCGCCTCCATGGTGCGTTGGTGGTGCTCGACCTGGTCGAGCGCGTTGGCGCGGCGGCGGTCGTGGTGTTCGTCGACCACGCCGATGAGCGCGAGGAAGACCACGCAGCTCACGGCGGACAGGCTGATTCCGGCGATGACGCCGAACTGGAAATCGGGGTTGAACAGCAGGGACAGGATCTCGTCCACGGTGCACCTCCAACGAAGTGGAGGGCGGCCGCCGCGGCGCCGGGAGTCGGGAGCGCCGCGACGGCTAGACCAGCTGGTGCCCAGGGGAAGTCACCGGGCTGGTTGCCCTACCCCGGCGGGTGCCGGGGTGGGCGAACCTTAAGACGACTTAAGACACCGTGTCAAGTGGTCTTAAGTTAGCGGTCGCAGGCTTGCTTGGTCGGCACGATGCGCGGCGCGGCTGCGGTATCGTTCCCGCACACGGGGAAGGAGAGGCCGATGCCACGCGTCCTAGGAATTTTTCTCGCATCATTGCTGGCGGCATGCGGAACTGTGCCGACGGCACAACAGCAGCAGGCGGCTGACTACGGCCAGCCGATCGCGCAGGAGGCTGCCGAGCGCTTGGCGACGGCGTACCTGTCCGCGCGGCTGAAGGATCCCGGCTCGGCGCAATATCGATGGGAGCCGGTGGCAAAGGGATTCATGGCGGCATCGCCGCTCGCACGCCGCAAGCTCACGTACGGCTACTTCCTGACGGGCACAGTCAACTCCAAGAACAGCTTCGGCGGCTACACCGGCGCTTCGCGCTACAGCTTCGTGTTTCGCGACGGTGTGCTGGTCGGCGCTGATCGGGAGGAATGCTTGTCCCCGGGCAATTGCCACATGGCGCCGTTCTGATCGATCACCGCGCCGGCGGCATGTCCGGCGGGTCGCAGCCATCCTGCACGCAGGCTTCCAGCGTCCGCATGCGGTCGAAGAGGACTGTCACCTGGTCGTCGTCCAGCCCGGAAATGCCAGCCTCGGCGTGATCGTCGAGGAACCTCTGGATCTCGCCGATCCAGCCGTACGTGCTCGCAATCCTGTTGATGGTGCGCACCTGCACGGCCCGAAACGACGTGTCGAAGGCCGGGTAGGGCTGGTTGGCCGCGAAGCTTTGATAGCGCCGCCAGGCGTCTTCTTCCTCGGGCGTCTTGGTGCTGGGCTGCGGCACGGCGTCGGCGATAAGTTGCCGCAGGCGGCTGACCTTGGCTTGCAGACTGTCGTTCATGGGTCCCCTGGTGCGGCGACTATGCCGCGGCGGCGAGAACGAAGCGCAGCACCTTCGCTCGTGGCAGATCCTCGGTGAGCAGCTCATACGCGAGTTGCGTGATTTCGGCGCGCTTCGAGGTTGGCAGTGAACGGCCCTGCGCCTGGAGCGCATCGGCGACTTCGGTTGCCAGCTGGAACGCGAGGTTGAGTGGCTCGGGTTTCAAGGGCTGCGACGGATAGGCAGGACTGTCCTCACGGATGAACTGGACGTCTGGCCAGGCGCCTAACAGCAAGCCGCGGGGGTCGATACCGACCGCATCGGCGATGTTGAACAGCTGAAAGGCCTTGACGTGGTCCGTGCGGACCTTGTCTTTCAACCAGTTATGGACCGTCGCCTCGGTCGTGCGCGCTCGGCGCGCTACCTCGGCGGGGCTGAGTCCGCGCTCCAGCATCTTGGCTTCTAAGCGTTGGCCGAGGCTTTCGGTAGGCATAAGGCAGCTTAAGCAACGTCGGCTAAAGAGGGTTTGAGGGCTTGACGAGCGAACTTAAGAGGTCTTAAGGTGTGCGCCACTATGTTGGCTATCACCAAAAGACAGCTCAGGACGGCCCTCGGCCCCACTGCAACCGATGCGGAAATCAGCCGTTTCTTCGGCATTTCCCAGGCTGCTGTGAGCCAATGGGCCGAGGACGAGGCCATCCCGGAGCGCCGGGCGCTCACAGCGGCCTTCAAGCGGCCGGACCTGTTCGGGTCGATGAGCCAGGCCGCGGCAAACGACGACGGCACCGGCCCAGCGCCGGGCTGCGCGGGAGAGGGCTGAGTGTCCGCTTTCCGCCAAGGGCATCGCCGGCGCCATTTGGAAGAACACGGCCAGAGGTTCGCCCACGCCGGTGCGCGTGTTGAAGGTGCGCAGGACCGTGAGTCGGAGCGGGTTCGGATCTTGGGGTGTGGTTGCCATGCCTCTTTTTTTGCCACGAGGAGCCTGTCCGACGCTGTCCGACGTCCTCGGAACGCGTCGGACGGGCAGCCATGAGCGACCAGATTCCATTGTTCGTGGACGACTACTACGAGGCGATTCGCGCCACGGTGCAGGCCCTCGGCGGGTTCAAGTCCGTCGGACACGACCTGAAGCCGGACCTGGCCGTCGATGCTGCAGGGCGTTGGCTTGCAGACTGCTGCAACGCGGACAAGCGCGAGAAGCTTTCGCCCACCGAGTTGGCGTACATCCGTCGCCGGGCCCGCGCGGCGTGCATCCACATTCTGGCCGCCTACGAGATGCGCGACGCCGGATACGCGGAGCCGCAGCCGATCGAGCCAGAGGACGAACGGGCAGCACTGATGCGCCAGTTCGTCGAAGCGAGCAAGGGTATGCGTGCCCTGGTGGCTGACCTGCAGCGATTCGGCCTGAGCGTGGGGGCGAACGATGCCTGACGCAATGGACCGCGTGCAGCAGCACGCCGCCGACCTCAACGACGACGCCCTGCGCCGGCACCGGCAGCAACAGGCGCAGCGCGCCGGCTTGAGCGAGTGCGAGCGCTTGGACTGCCGCGAGCCGATCCGACCCGAGCGCACCGCGCGAGGTGCGCGCCTGTGCGACGAGTGCCAGGAGGAGCAGGACAAGCGTGATGTGCACTTCGCCACGTGGGCGAGGCGTCGGTGATGGGCGAGTTCCGTCGCCATGCTCCGGCCACGTTCGCGCGTCCGCCTGGTGTTGCGTCGATGCGTGGCCTGCAGGCAGCCATGGCTGCGCTGGATGCGCCGCCCGTGGAAAGAGATCCAGCCACCGACCTTGCCGAGTGCGAGCAGCGGCGCTGTGAGTGCGACGACCGGCAACGCCGGCAAGGCGAGCTCAGGCTCGGATGAAAGGAGAGATCGTGAGGACAGGGGGCGGCCGCAAGGCCATCGAAGCCATCGCTGCACTATCGGATGCAGACCTGCGCGCGAAGGTGCGAGAGCTGTCGCATGCGGTGCCCGCGCTGCTGGCCTCGTTGGCGTTCGCACGTCGAGAGCTTCGCCGGCGCCGCAAGGCGGGCAGGGCATGAGCGCGGCTCGCTGCCCCTTTCCGCCCCCGCCCCCCCGGGTCGATGGTCAAGCGCGCGGATCGATCGCGGGCGACGGCGAGCGCGCGGGCCTCGATGCAGGCGAGGGCGCCGGTCGTGGGTCCTCCCTGGCG
>JBOHYC010000429.1:0-7375 GCA_050737755.1 Lysobacter sp. | reverse complement strand
GACCAGCTGACCCAGGCCGCCGGTGGCGCCGAGGACCGCGACTACGCATCGGCCGGGCGCGCGTACGGCGCCAAGGACGCCGCGTTCGAGAGCATCGCCGAATTGCAGCAGGTGCTCGGTTTCAGGCCGGAGGTCTACGCGCAGGTCGAGCCCAACGTCACCGTCTACAGTGGCCTGCCGCGCCCGGATCCGGAATTCGCGCCGGCACCGGTGCTTACCGCGATCGGGCTGGATGGCGCCGCGCTGGTCGCTGCACGCGGGCAGTTCGATCCCGCCGCTGGCCTGCCCGGTGCAGGCGGCAGCGGTACGTATAGTATCGACAGCCTTGCGCGGCTCGCCGATGGGCGCCAGTCGCTGCTCAGGGTGGTGGTGCGCGCGGGGGGCAGTGGCGTTCCCGGGATGGCGTATACCGCGTTGCGTTGGGAGGAAGGAGCTTCACCACGATGAGCCTGTTTGGAAGCAGCCTGGGCGGACGCCTCGGTCACATCGGTGCACGACTTGGACCTGGCGCGGGAGGCTTCCTGAACTGGTGGGGCGGCGCACTGGCGTCGTGGCTGCCGCTGCGCTGGCGTCGCGTGCTCGGTTTCGACCGTGGCCGCCTGCTGCTGCAGCTCGACGGCGATGAACTGCAGTTGCGACTGAACAGTGCGGGCGAGCTGCGCGACCTCGGGCGCCTGCCGTTGCTGCCACCGTCGCCGGAGGGCGCGGTGGTCATGGATCCGCTTGCGCCGTTGCTCGATGCACGGATCGCCGACCTGCCGCGCTGGCTGCTGCTGGCTCCTGCACAGGGGCTGCGTCGTCGGATCAGTCTGCCGGCCGCCGCCGCCGAGCGCCTGCGAGACGTGGTCGGCTTCGAGATCGACCGGCAAACCCCGTTCACAGCCGACGCGGTGGCCTACGACGCCCGCGTGCTCGGCCGCCGCGACGGCGATGGCCAGCTCGATGCCGAACTGGTCGCGGTGCCGCGCGCCGTGCTCGACCCGCAACTGGCGACGTTGGGTCCGCTGGCACCAACCCTCGCCGGGGTCGACTTGGCCGCCGCCGACGGCCTGCCGCTTGGGATCAACCTGTTGCCGCCGTCGCAGCGCCGCCGCCACCGCGACCCGTGGGCCGGCTGGAACCTTGCGTTGGCAGCCGTGGCGGTCGTCGCGATCGCCGCGCTGCTGTGGCAGTTGCTGGACAACCGGCGCGACGCCGCCGAGGCGTTCGAGCAGGTGATCGCACGCAAGGCCGACGCCGGCCGCCAGGCCGCGGCGCAGCGGCGCGAACTGATGGAACTCATCGAAGGCCAGGCCTTCCTCGACCGCGCTCGCGCGCAGCGTCCAACCAGCATCGAGGTGATCGACGAACTGACCCGGCGCCTGCCTGACGGCACTTATCTGGAAAAGCTTTCGATCGACGACCAGCAGTTGATGCTGATCGGCCTCAGCCGCGAGGCCGCCGCGTTGATCGGCCAGTTGCAGGGCACCGACCTGTGGCGGTCGCCCGCGCTGGCAGGCGCTTTGCAACCGGACCCCAACAGTGGACGCGACCGTTTCACCCTGGTCGCCAAACTGGCCTCGCCGACACCCGCGGCCACACCCGAGGAGGCCGGCAATGACGCCCCCGACCCGGCCCGCTGAAAACTTCAGCCCACGCGACCGCTGGCTCGCCCTCGGCTTGTTGCTGGCGTTGCTCGCGCTGGCCTATGCGCTGCTGGTGCATCCGTGGTGGACCGTGCCGATGCAGGAAGCCGGTGCCCGGATCGACACCCTGCAGCAACGCGAACTGCGCCTGCGCGCGCAACTGCAGCAGGCGCCGCAGGTCGGGCAACGCCTGCAACAGGTACGCGCGCAGCAGGGCGACCGGCCCGGTTTCCTGCCCGAGTCCAACCCCGAGCTTGCGACCGCGAGCCTGATCCAGCGGCTGGAAACCGTGGTCCAGCAGGCCAGCCCGGGCAATCGCAGCTGCGCGATCACCAACCGCTCGCCGCTCGACGCCAATACCCGCGAGCGCTACGCCCGGGTGGTGGTGCAGGTGCGCCTGCGCTGCGGCACCCCGGAACTGGCAAGCGTGCTGCATTCGCTCGAAAGCGGCGCGCCGCGACTGTTCATCGGCAACCTCAACATCCTTGCCCAGCGCATGTACTTCAGCCCCGGCCGGGCCGCGCCAGACGGTGGCAATGGCGGGCTGGACGCTTCTTTCGACCTGTATGGCTACCTCGCGCCGCCCGTGGAGGCTCCCAGTGCGCCTTGACGACGCCGGTCCGCGCAGCTGGCTGCTGGCCGGGATTGCCGGCTGGGCGCTGGCGGCCTGGTTGCTCGCGCTCGCCGGCATGGGCGGGCGGGTGGAGCCGCTCGCCGACGATCCCGCGCTGCTGAAACCGTTGCCGCCGGTCCGGCCCGCTCCGGCATTGCGCCTGGGGCCGCCCGGCCAGTACGAGGCGATTGCCACGCGCCCGCTGTTTTCCGCCGACCGCAAGCCGCAACCGTTCTTCCTGCAGGGGGAGGGCGACGCCGTCGAGCAGGAGGCATTCGATTACGTGCTGACCAGTGTGCTGATTACGCCACGTCTGAAGCTGGCGATCATCCAGCCGGCCGATGGGGGCATGCCGGCGCGGGTCAAGCTGGACCAGGCGCCGGAATCGCACCCGGCCTGGCGGCTGGTCGGAGTGGGCGAGCGCAGCGCGGTGTTCGAGGGGCCTGAAGGCCAGCGCACGCTGGAACTGCGGGTCTATGACGGTGTCGGCGGCGAGCGGCCGACCCAGATCGACGCCGCGGGCGGTGATGACCGCGTCCCGGTCGAGGCCCCACCGGCCGCGTCCGCACCACCGCCGGACAAGGTCGATGACGCTGCCGCTGCGCCGCCGACCGACCAGGCCCAGATGGAAGCCATCCGCAACCGCATCGAGCAACGCCGTGCGCGACTGCGCGGCGAGTCGTCGTCGCAACCGCCGGCCAACAGACCTTAGAGTGCATGGAATGAAGCCATCCCCCGCCCGTTTCCTGCCGTCCCCGCAGCGTGCCGCCCCCGCGGCATCGTGGCGGCGGCCGGTCCTGCGCCAGTTCGTGCCTGGTTTCGTCCTTGTCACGTTGCTGGCCGCCTGTACGAGTAGCCCGGTGGCGAGCGTGCGTCGCGACGGGGCCGACGATCGCGGTGCCGCCGCGGTGCAGATGCGTACTGCCGGCACCGATGCGCGGGCCGATGCGGTGGTGGTCGGCGACGGGGTGCAGGCGCAACCGCTCGCTGGCGACGACCTCGGCCCGCAGGCCCAGATCCGTCGTGGCACCGGGCAAGTCATCAACCGCGCTGCGGCCGCCGCACCGCTGCCCAACCTTGGCGGCACCAGCGGCGCTGCGACGTTCAATTTCGAGGGCGAATCGCTGCACGCGGTGGTCAAGGCGATCCTCGGCGACATGCTCGGCCAGAACTACGTGATCGCGCCGGGTGTGCAGGGCACCGTCACCCTGGCCACGCCCAAGCCGGTCAGCCCGGCCGAGGCGATCAGCCTGCTCGACCAGGTGCTTGGCTGGAACAACGCGCGCATGGTCTACAGCGGCGGCCGCTACAACATCGTCGCCGCCGACCAGGCGCTGGCCGGCAACGTCGCCCCACGCACCGGCAGCGCGGCCAACGCGCGCGGTTTCGAGGTGCGCACGGTGCCGTTGCGCTACGTCTCGGCAACCGAGATGGAGAAGATCCTGGAACCGTACGCGCGGCCCAACGCTATCGTCGGGGTCGACCCGGCGCGCAACGTGATCAGCATCGGCGGCACCCGCGCCGAGCTGCAGAACTACCTGCGCACGATCGAGGTGTTCGACGTCGACTGGCTGTCGGGCATGTCGGTCGGGGTGTTCCCGCTGCACGCCGGCAAGGCGAGCCGGGTGGTCGCCGACCTGGAGAAGGTGTTCGGCGAGGCCAGCAATTCGCCGGTCGCCGGGATGTTCCGCTTCATGCCGCTGGATGGTGCCAACGCGGTGATGGTCATCACTTCGCAGCCGGACTACCTGGACGACATCCAGCAGTGGCTCGACCGGATCGATAGTGCCGGCGACGGCATGCGGCTCTACAGCTACCAGCTCAAGTACATCAAGGCGCGCGACCTCGCCGACCGGCTGGCCGAGGTGTTCGGCGGGTCGTCCGGCAGCGGGGGTGGCAACGACACCGGCGCACCGACGTTGATGCCGGGGCTGGATTCGGTCGAGATCGAGTCCGGTCGTGACGGCAACAGTTCGGTCAGCATCGGTGGAAAGGGCAGTTCGGGCAGTAGCAGCGGCAGTGGCAGTGGTGGCGGCGAGATGTCGCTGGGCGCCGCCGAGAATGGCAACGCCAGCGTGAGCCTGGAAGTCGACGGCGACGAGGTCGGCGTGTCGGCGGTGGAGGAAACCAATGCCCTGCTGGTGCGCTCCAGTGCGCGCGCCTGGCAGTCGATCACAGACGTGATCGAGCAACTCGACGTAATGCCGATGCAGGTCCACATCGAGGCGCAGGTGGTCGAGGTGCAGCTCAGCGGCGACCTCGAGTACGGCGTCAACTGGTTCTTCGAGCGCGCGGTAACCGACAACGGCCTGCCCAGCGCGGTCGGGCGCGACACCTGGAGCACGCTGGCCGGGAGCGTCGGCCAGGCGGTCGGCAACCCCGGTGGCGTGGCCTGGACTTTCCTCGGGCGCAACGCGGCTGCGGTGATCAGCGCGCTGGATTCGGTCACCGACGTCAACATGCTGCAGACCCCGTCGGTGGTGGTGCGCAACAACGCCGAGGCGACCTTCAACGTCGGCAGCCGGATCCCGGTCTCGTCGGTGACGGTCAACCCCGGCATCGGCAACGACACCAGCTACAGCCAAGTGCAGTACCTCGACACCGGCGTGATCCTCAAGGTGCGTCCGCGGGTGACCCAGGACGGCATGGTGTTCCTCGACATCGTGCAGGAGGTCAGCGCGCCCGGCGGCGAGCCCGACCGCTTCGGCAACGTCCGCATCGACACCCGCAAGCTCAAGACCGAGGCGGCGATCCAGAGCGGTGACACGGTGATGCTGGCCGGCCTGATCCGCGACGCGGTGACCCGTGGCTCGTCGGGCTTCCCGGGACTGAGCCGGATCCCGGTGATCGGCGGCCTGTTCGGCACCCAGTCGTCGGCGACCAGTCGCGAGGAAACCATCGTGCTGCTGACCCCGACCATCATCCGCAACCCGCAGGAAGCGCGCGAGCTGACCGACGAGTACGGCCGCCGCTTCCGCGCGCTGGAGCCGTTGCATCGCCAGCCGGGCCAGTAATCGGGCATGGTCGCGATCGTGATTGGCGTGGCGGAGCCGGCGCATGGCTGAACTGCCCATCGTCGTCGTGCCCGTGGGCAGCGACGACGATGCACTCGATGCCTGCCTGGCCGCGCTGGAAACCGGTACCCCGGCAGGCACCCGGATCTGGCTGGCCGATGATGCGCAGGCTGGCCCACGCGGTTACGCCATCATCGAGCGCTGGCTCGCGCGCACCGCGCTGAAGGCCGACTACACCCGACGCCAGCGCGCGATCGGCGAGGTCGCCCATCTCGACGAAATCCTGGCCGCCTGCGGCAGCGCCGACGTCGCCGTTCTGGCCGCCGATGCGGTGCCGCTGCCGGGCTGGCTGGAACAGCTGGCCGGTTGCCTGGCCAGCGACGGCGCCATCGCCACCGCGACGCCGTGGTGCAATGCCGGCGAAGCTGCGGCGTGGCCGCGCATCGGCGAGATCGACCCGATGCCAGGCGACACCGCGCGTCTCTCTCGCGCACTTGCTCGTATGCCCCGTCTCCCTCCCGAGTTGCCGGCTGCCGTCACCCATGCGGTGTTGTTGCGCGGCAGCGCACGCGAGAGGGCACGTGGACTCGACACCGCCAGTTACGGCTCCTGGTATGCCGGCCTGATCGACCTGTCGCTGCGACTGTCCGGACTGGGCTGGCGCAACGTGTTGTGCGAATCGGCGTTCGTCGCCCGCACCGCCGAGGGCACGGCGACCGAGGGCGACATGGACCGCATCGCGGTGCGCTGGCCGGACTGGCACGCGCGCATCGCCGGCTTCCTGATGCGCGACCCGTTACGTGGTCCGCGGGAACGACTTGCGGGATTGCTCGAAAGCATCGGTCCACCAGAACCGCAGCCCGACCTGTTCGCAGCGGCGACACCTGATGGCCCGCGCGATGAGCCTGCAGCCGCCCCGGCCGCGGCCATCGAAACCACCGACGCCGGAGCCACCGGTATCCGCTCCCCTGACACCCCCGAGTCATGACCGACCCCACCTCCGCACCGTCCTCCACGGCCGCCGCCGACATCGCCGCAGTCGTGGTCACCCACCAGAGCGCGTCGACGATCGATGACTGCCTCACGCGCCTGCGTGAAGCGGACGGCGTCGGCGTGATCCGGGTAGTCGACAACCAGTCCGACGACGGCACCCTCGAGATCGCGCAACGCCACGCCACCGCCGATACGCGCGTGCGCTTCATTGCCAACCCGGACAACCCCGGTTTCGGGGTCGCCTGCAACCAGGGCGCCGCCGACGCGTTGGCCGCGATGCCGGCCGCGCGCTGGGTGGCGCTGGTCAATCCCGACGCGATGGTCGAGGGCAACACCCTGGCTACCCTGCGCGCGCTGGCCCTGCCGCGTGCCGAGGTCCTGCTGGGCGCCGACCTGGTCGACGAGGACGGCGTGCGCGATCCCGCCGCGCGCCGCCGCGATCCGGACTTCGGCGCGATGCTGGGTGCATTGCTGCCCGGTCGGCTGGTTTCCGGCCGATCCGGCGCCGGGAAGTCCCCCGCCGCGACCGCGGGTGGTACGACGATGGCGGTCGCCCCGGATGACAGCCAGGACCTGCAGCAGGTCGCCGCGATTTCCGGCGCGTTGATGTTCATCTCGCGCAGCCTGTTCGAGCGGCTCGGTGGATTCGACCCGGCCTACCGGCTGCACGCCGAAGACCTCGACCTGTGCCGCCGCGCGTTCGATGCCGGCGCGTTCATTGCCGTCGCCAACCAGGTACGCGTCAAGCACGTGCGCGGCGTATCGAGCCGATCACGACCCCTGTTCGTCGAATGGCACAAGCACCGCGGGCTGTGGCGTTACTTCGAAAAGTTCGAGGCCGACCTGCGCGGCCCGCTGCTGCGCGCCGGCGTGTTCGCTGCGATCTGGCTGCGCTTCCCGCTGGCCGCGGCGCGGGCGTGGTTGCGGAGTCGCCGGTCGCGCGGGTGACTATTTTCTTGTCGCTGGATGCACGCGGGTCGTCTCGGGTCGCCCCGATCATCGTTGATGGTGCAGGCCGCCCAGGCATCCTCAGCCACCGGTCACGCATGACTGTAGGAGCGACGTAAGTCGCGATTTCACTGACATCCGGGATCGCCGTGCATTCGCGACTTACGTCGCTCCTACAAGAA
>JBOHYC010000428.1:0-1814 GCA_050737755.1 Lysobacter sp. | reverse complement strand
GCATTGACCCGGATGCCATGCGGACCGAGCTCCGCGGCGAGGACCTGGGTCAATCCGGTCAGCCCGGCCTTGCTCGCGGCGTAGGCCGCCATCCCGGGGAACCCCACGGTGGAGCCGACGAACGACGTGGTGAAAACGATCGAGCCGCCACCACGCGCCAGCATCGCCGGCACCTGGTACTTCGCGCCGAGGAAGGCGCTGGTCAGGTTGGTGTCGAGCGTATCGCGCCACCCTTGCAGCGAGACATCCGCGACCGACCCCATCGCGCCGAGGGCGCCGGCATTGTTGAAGGCGATGTCGAGGCCACCGAAGCGTTCGACTGCGGCATCGACCAACGCCTTGGCCAAGGCTTCGTCGCGGACGTCACCGGCCAACGGGATCGCCTGGCCGCCGCCGGCCTCGATCTCGCCGACCAGCGTGTTCAACTCGGCCTGGCGGCGCCCGCTCACGACGACCCTGGCACCCTCCCGGGCAAATAGACGGGCCGTCGCGCGGCCGATTCCCGAACTGGCTCCGGTGACGATGGCCACCTTGTCTGCGAGCGCATGCATTTCCAACTCCCTGCGTTGTTCTGATGCGGGGAATCTAGGCGTGCGGATCGCCGGCTTCCATCCGATTCTTGTGCCCGTATTTGTGAGGCGCCCATGGCGTCCAATCTCCCTGTCGTTGGGGATGGGACTCCAGATCGTCGTGCTACTCAAAATCGGAAGAGACGTGGATCCGCGCATGCCAGCCGCTTGCTCAGTCCGGCGGCATCCTGTCGAACTTCGGCAGCGCCGGGTCAAGCTGGTCCCAAGCGTGGCCGCTTGCGGTGTACGTCACCAGTTGCGGGCGATAGCGTTCGGGGTCGTCGAGGCTCGCGGCGTGCACGATGAACTGGTCGGGCACGGCCGCGAAGGTCATGTAGACCGGTGACCCGCAGGTGGGACAGAAGGCGCGGGTCTTTACGTTGCCGCTGTCGCCGGTGGTGTCTCTGCATTGCGCCTCGCCGCTCAGTTTCACCTTGTCCCTGTCTTCGAAGCTCAGGTACGAGCCGTGCCCGGTGCCGCTGATGCGCTGGCAGTCGCGGCATTGGCAGTCGCTCATCAACAGGGGTTCGGCGTCGATTTCGTAGCGGATCACGCCGCAGGCGCAGCCGCCGGCATAGGCCTGGCTCATGTTTTCTCTCCGTTCCGGGTGGATCGCGGCAGCGTGCGTCCCGCCGGGTGATCCCATGGTGGGATCTCAGGCCGGGATGCGGCGGTCGTACTCGGCGCGCAGGCGCGTCCAGCCGTCCCAGAAGGTTTCCTGTGCGCCCGGCTTTTCGCCGTTGGCGCGGGCAACCAGGACGTCGAGGTGGACGTGCCAGCCGGCGCCGATCATCAGCATGTTGGCGCGGTCGGAAATGCCGCGGTGCACCAAGGTCAGCAGCACCTGGTCGCCCTTGGACTCGAGATCGAAGGTCACGCCGCCCTCGCCCCAAGTGAAGGCAAGCCGGCGCGGCGGATCCAGTTCGGTGATCCGGCTGCGCATGCGGTTTTCTTCGGCGAAGCCTTCGGGGCGCGGGCCCGGCGGGTCGGTCAGCTCGTCGTTGCGCCAGACCAGCTCGAACGAGGCGCCCTCTTCCAGTTGCATGTCGCCGGCGGCCAGCCATTGGCGGCGTAGTTCGCTTTCGGTGAGGTAGGACCAGACGCGCTCGATCGGGCCAGGCAGCAGGCGCTGGATGCGCACGGTTTGCGGTGCGCTGACGACGCCGTAGTCGGCTTCGGGGGTGGCGATGGTGGTGGCGTGGTTCATGGCTTCCTCCGTGGGGGACGGGTTTTGCGGGCGGGTGC
>JBOHYC010000427.1:0-6609 GCA_050737755.1 Lysobacter sp. | reverse complement strand
GCGCGGATGCAGCTGGCCTGCGGCAACCTCGCGCACGGCTTCGCGGCATCCGGCAACGACAAGCCGAGCCTGCGCGATGGCCACGCCGGCAACATCGGCATCGTTACCGCATACAACGACATGCTGTCCGCGCACCAGCCGCTGGAGCCTTACCCGAGCCTGATCCGCGCCGCTGCACGAGCAGCCGGCGGCACCGCGCAGGTCGCCGGCGGCGTACCGGCAATGTGCGACGGCGTCACCCAGGGCCGTGACGGCATGGAGCTGTCGCTGTTCTCGCGCGACACCATCGCGCTGGCGACCGCGGTCGCGTTGTCGCACGACATGTTCGACGCCGCGCTGCTGATGGGCGTGTGCGACAAGATCGTGCCCGGCCTGCTGATCGGTGCGCTGAGCTTCGGCCACCTGCCGGTGATCTTCGTGCCGGCGGGGCCGATGACTTCTGGCCTGCCGAACAAGGAAAAAGCCGCGGTGCGCCAGCGCTTCGCCGAGGGCAAGGCCAGCCGCGCGGAACTGCTTGATGCCGAGTCGCGCAGCTACCACGGCCCTGGCACCTGCACCTTCTACGGCACCGCCAATTCCAACCAGATGCTGATGGAAGTGATGGGCCTGCACATGCCGGGCACCGCGTTCGTCAATCCGGGTACGCCGTTGCGCGACGCGCTGACCGTGGCCGCGACCGAACAGGCGCTGCGCATCACTGCATTGCGCGACGACTACATTCCGCTCGCACACACGGTCGACGAGAAGGCGCTGGTCAACGCGATGGTCGGCCTGGCCGCGACTGGTGGCTCGACCAACCACGCGATCCACCTGGTCGCGATCGCGCGCGCGGCCGGCGTGCTGATCGACTGGGACGACCTCGACGAACTGTCGAAGGCGACCCCGTTGCTGACCCGCATCTACCCCAACGGCAGCGCCGACGTGAACCACTTCCACGCCGCCGGCGGCATGGGCTTCGCGATCCGCGAACTGCTCGACGCCGGCCTGCTGCATCCCGACATCCGCTGCGTGCACGGCGGCGACCTGCGCCAGCAGGCGATGGAGCCGTACCTCGACGACCTCACGTTGCGCTGGCGTGACCCGCCGGTGGCCTCGCTCGACCCCGACGTGCTGCGCGGCGCCGCGTTGCCGTTCGACAGCGAAGGCGGCCTGCGCCGACTGGCCGGCAACCTCGGCCGCGCGATCGTCAAGATCTCCGCGGTCGCGCCCGAGCACCGCGCGATCACCGCGCCGGCGCGGGTGTTCGAATCGCAGGACGCGGTCATCAGCGCGTTCCAGGCCGGCGAGCTCAAGGGCGATGTCGTTGTCGTCCTGCGTAGCCAGGGCCCGCGCGCGAACGGCATGCCCGAATTGCACAAATTGACCCCGACCCTGGGCGTGATGCAGGACCGCGGGCAGCAGGTCGCGCTGCTGACCGACGGCCGCATGTCCGGCGCATCCGGCAAGGTGCTGGCGGCGATCCACGTGACCCCGGAAGCGGCTGATGCCGGCGTGATCGCACGCGTGCGTGACGGCGACCTCGTCCACCTCGACGCCGAAGCCGGCGTAATGGAGTTGCAGGTCGACGCGACGGAACTGCAGGCGCGTCCGCTGTCGAACGCGTTGCGGGCGGACAGCCAGGTCGGTATGGGTCGCGAACTGTTCGGCCTGATGCGCGCCAACGCCGGTACCGCCGAGCAGGGCGCCTGCAGCCTGTTCGCGGGTTTGCCCGGTGGTAGTCCGACGGCGCACGCTGCGGCGGTCGGGACCGGCGGCGCTGAACCGCTTTCTCATCAGCCCGGTATCCATCCGCTGCCCGGCGCGGAGGTCGATGCATGAGTGCGGCCGAGCTTGAACTGATCGCCGACATCGGCGGCACCAACGCGCGCTTCGCCCTGACCGACCCCGCCGCGGTGACCCCGCAGTTGCTGCAGTCGCAGTCGCTGGAGAACGCCGACTTCGCCAGCCTGCAGCATGCCGCCGAGCACTACCTGCAATCGGTCGGCGTGCAGCCGCGCCGCGCCGCTATCGCGCTGGCGTGCCCGGTCAACACCGACGACATCCGCCTGACCAACCGCGCGTGGTCGTTCAGCCGCAACGAACTTCGGCAATCGCTCGGCCTCGACGAACTGCTGCTGCTCAACGACTTCGGTGCGGTTGCGTGGTCGGTCCCTGCACTGCAGGCCGACGACCGCATCGTGCTTTACGGACCCGAGCAGTCGGGATTGCACGGCCCGGTCAGCGTGCTCGGCCCCGGCACCGGTTTTGGCGTCGGCTTGCTGGTGCCCACCGATGACCACGGTTGGCATGCGGTCGAGACCGAGGGCGGCCACGTCAGCTTCGCGCCGCTCGGCGACGAGGAGCAGGCGGTCGCACGCTGGTTGAACGCGCGACATGGCCGCGTGTCCTACGAGCGGCTGCTGTCGGGCAGCGGCCTGGCCTGCATCGACGCGGTGTTGCGCGGCACGGTCGACGCAACCGGCGGCGTAAGCGACCTGCGCGACCCCGCCGCGGTGGTCGCGGCGGCGCTCGACGGCCACGATGCATTCGCACGACGCGCACTGGCCCGGTTCTGCGGAATCCTCGGCAGCGTGGCCGGCGATGTCGCGCTGATCCACGGCGCGCGCACGGTGATGATCGCCGGCGGCATCATCCCGCGCTTCGTGCCGTTCCTGCGCAGCAGCGCCTTCCGCGAACGGTTCCTGTCCAAGGGCCGCTTCGCCGCCTACCTGGAATCAGTCTCGGTCCAGGTTGTTACCCATCCCAACCCCGGGCTGCTCGGCGCCGCCGTCGCATTGCGCCGGGGTGGCAAGACGGGAGTCGCACATGAATGATCCGGCCGCGCCGCGCACCACCACCGCCGACAGCATCGACGCGCTGCTGCGGCAGGCACCGGTGCTGCCCGTACTGGCGATCGACCATCTCGACGACGCGGTGCCGCTGGCGCGCGCGCTGGTCGAAGGCGGCCTGCCGGTGCTCGAAGTCACCCTGCGCACCGACGCCGCACTGGCCGCGATCCGCCGGATCGTCGACGAAGTGCCCGATGCGATCGTCGGCGCCGGCACCGTGCTGACCGCGGCCGACCTGGACGCAGTGGTCACGGCCGGCGCCGCGTTCGCGATTTCGCCCGGCGCCACCGATGCGCTGTACCTCGCCGCGCGCGACATTTCGATCCCGTGGATTCCCGCCGTCGCCACCGCCAGCGAGCTGATGCGTGGTCTCGAACATGGCCATCGCCGCTTCAAGTTCTTCCCGGCCGAGGCCGCCGGTGGCGTCGCCGCGTTGAAGTCGTTCGCAGGCCCGTTCCCGCAGGCGAAGTTCTGCCCGACCGGGGGCATCGACGCGACTTCCGCGCCGCGCTATCGCGCACTGGCGAACGTGGTTACCGTCGGCGGCTCGTGGATGGTGCCGAAGGACGCACTGGAATCACGCGACTGGGACCGCATCCGCAGCCTCGCGCAAGCCGCCGCGAAGAAGTAAATGTAGGAGCGACGTAAGTCGCGAGTTCCTCGCCACCCGGGATCGCCGTGAAATCGCGACTTACGTCGCTCCTACAACGAAGGGAAGCCGCGCAACGAGGAAGTCCCCGGCACGCACCGGCAATCAGCCCGCCTCGGCGCCCTCTACCACCCGCGCCCCACGCCCCTCCAGCACCCGGCTCAACCCCCACGTCACCAGCACCGTCGCCACCAGCGTGATGAACATCAAATGGATGTAGTGCAGCGGCGTCCAAACGAAGGTGAACACCGCATACAGCGCGACGCCGAACACCAGCCCGATCCGCACCGCGCGCGAGTCGATCCGCTTGAACAGCACCGCCACCACGAACGCTGCCAGCACCGGCATCGAGTACAGCCCGTTGAGCTGCTGCAACGTCGCGATGATGCTCTGTGCATGCTGGTACAGCGGCACCATCGCCACCGACACCAGCGCGAACACCACCGCCACCCATTGCCCGACGCGTTTCACGTCCGCATCCGGATTGACCTTGGCCAGGTGGATGTCACAGGTGTACAGCGCCGACGCCGAGTTCAGACACGAGTTGAAGCTCGACAGCACCGCGCCGGTGATCACCGCGGCGAACGCGCCCGACAGCCACGGCGGCAGCACGTCGCCGACCAGCCGCCCGTAGGCGACGTCACCGACATCGCCGTACAGCTTGTAGGCGATCACCCCTGGGACGATCACCACCAGCGGCGTCACCAGCTTGAACGCCGCGGCGGCGTAGATGCCCTTCTGCGCCTCGCGGATCGACTTCGCCGCCATCGCGCGCTGGGCGATCACCATGTTGGTGCCCCAGTAGAAGATGTGGATGAAGACCATGCCGGTCAGCAGCGTGTGCCACGGGATGTCGGAGTCGTCGCCGCCCACCAGGGTCCAGCGTTCGACCGGGATGCCCGACAGGTCCCAGTCCACCGCAATCATCGCGAACACCGTCACTACGATGCCCATCACCAGCAGGCCGAGGCCATTGAACGTGTCGGAAATCGCGATCGCGCGCAGCCCGCCGAACGCGGCGTACATCAATCCGCCGATCGCGAACAGCGCGGCAATCAGCAACACCGGCATCTGCAAGCCGAACATCGACTTCATGAACACCGCGCCGGTGTACAGCACCACCGGCAGCAGGATGAACATGTAGCCCAGCAGGAACAGCACCGACACCACCCGCCGCAGCGCCGGGTCGCCGAGGCGCTTCTCCAGCAGCTCGGTGGTCGTGGTGCACTCGTACTTGTAGTACATCGGTACCAGCACGTGCGCGAGCACCAGCAGGCCGGCGGCGGCGCCGAACTCCCACCACGCCACCAGCATCACCTGCGCGCCGTTCATGCCGACGATCTGCTCGGCGCTGATGTTGGTCAGCAGCAGCGAGCCGGCGATGAACGGCCACGCCAGCGTGCCGCCGGCAAGGAAGTAGTCACGCGACGCGTTGCTGCTGCGCACCTCGCGGCGGCAACGCCACCAGGTCAGCAGCGCGACCAGCGCGGTCAATGCGACGAATACGGAAACCTGCAGTGCGTTCGAGTCCAACGTCCGGTCTCCCCTCCGGCGAGCATCGCGCCACGCTATCCCGGAGCCGCAGTGCAACATGACCGCCGCCGGGCTGAATACGTATACAGCAGCGGGAATGTCGGAATGTCGGAATGTCGGAATGTAGGAGCGACGTAAGTCGCGATCGCACGGCGATCCCGGGCGGCGAGGAAATCGCGACTTACGTCGCTCCTACAACGGCACCATCAACACTCAAAAGAAACCCCCTGCCGGCGCGAGCCAACAAGGGGCGGGTATCCAACCACGGGGGTCCGAAGGTCAGAACTTGTAGCTGGCGCCCAGCAGCACCTGGCGGCCGTACTCGTTGTACATCTGCGGCAGGTTGCCGGAGGTGGGGTAGTACTCGCGGTACGGCTCGTTGGTGATGTTGTTGACCTGCAGCAGCAGCGACAGACCCTGCAGTTGCGTGCCGTCGGCGAACGAATAACCGACCTGGAAGTCGACGATGTCCTCGCTCTCGATGAAGCGCTTCTGGCGGTCGCCGCCGTAGCCCTGCACCTCGCCCAGGAACGGCGAACGGTGACGCTGGCTGACCCGGGTCGAGAAGCCGCTCTTCTCGTAGTACAGGGTGATGTTGGAGACTTCCTCCGACAGGCCCGGCAACGGCTCGCTGCCACCGCCCGGACCGAGCGGCTCGATCGCGCTCTTGGTCTTGGAGTAGCTGGTGATCAGGCCGAAGCCCTCGAGTGGCTGCCACAGCATGTCCAGCGGCACCGACAGCGCGGTCTCGAAGCCGTACAGGCTGCCGCCCTCGCCGTTTACCGGCGTGGTGAACTCGCCGATCGGCGAGGCCGGATCGAACTCGCGCGGGTCGTAGCCCGTGAAGTCGTAGGCCACGGTCTGGTTGTAGATGTACGACTGCAGGTCCTTGTTGAAACCGGCCAGCGAGAAGTAGCCGCGGCCGCCGAAGTACTTCTCGTACGACAGGTCCAGCGCGGTCGCGCGCCATGGCTGCAACTCGGGATTGCCGCCGCCGCCGGTCCACTCGCCGCCCGGGACGCGGTCGGTGCGGATGCTGGCGTTCTGGTTGGCGCGCAGGTCATCCATGCGCGGTCTCGCCATCTGCTGGCCGAGGCCGAAGCGCAGCTTCTGGTCGTGCGGCATCGCCAGCGAGAGGTTGAGGCTCGGCAGGATGTCGGTGTATTCGTCGCCGCCACTCAGCGCCACCGGCGCGGCGGCATCGCCGAACGGCACGATGTAGCCGTCCGAGCTCTGGTCGGTACGCACCACCTGCACGCCGACGTTGCCGCTCAGCCAGAACCCGTCGTCGAGGTCGGCGTCGATGTTGACTTGCACGTAACCGGTGGTGACCTTCTCGTTGACCGCCCAGTTCTTGTTGACGATGTCCTGGTGGAGGTACGGCTCGACGTCGTACAGGCCCAGCACGCGATCGATGTCGTAGCCGACAATACCGGGGATACCGGTAAAGCCCAGGTCGGCGTTACCGGTCAGCATGTCGCCCGGGATGGCCATCTCCAGCGCGCTGCCGGGCAGCCGCAGGATGCCCTCGAAACCGCTCTTGCGCAGCTTCTCGCGGTCGGCGTGGTTGATCCCGAACTCGACGCTGCTGAAGATGCC
>JBOHYC010000426.1:0-1636 GCA_050737755.1 Lysobacter sp. | reverse complement strand
CGCACGCGCGGATGGTCCGAGTAGGCCAGGCGGCGCGCCAGCGACGACAGCAGCCGGTGCGGCAACACATGGGTCAAGTGGGTGGTCAGGCTCATGCGTCGATGCTCAGGGTGCGGTGGCCCGGGTCAACGCGGCCATGTCGGCGGCGATGGCGTTGGGGTCGAACGGGGGCTGGATCAGGCCCGACATCCGCCCCTGCGGATCCAGCACCGCCATCGAGGCACTGTGGTCGACCGAATACTGGTCGGCTGGTACGCCCTCCGGCGGTGGCACCTTGATGAACACCATGCTCAGCGAACGGGCGAAGTTCTCCAGCGCGGGGATGTCGGCGGTCGCCGCCAGCGTGTCCGGGTGGAATGCATGCGCGTACTCGCCGATGCGGTCCGGGCTGTCGCGCTCGGGATCTACCGACACGAACAACACCCGCGGGCGGATGGACTCGGGGATCGACGTCCACTGCTTCTGCGCCTGTGACAGCTGCGCCAGCGTGGTCGGGCAGACATCCGGGCAATGGGTGAAACCGAGGAACACCAGCGTCCAGTGCCCCTTCAGCTCACCCGGGACCAACTGGGTTCCGTCGGACTGGCGCAGCCCGAATGCCGGCAGTTCGCGCGGCGGATCGAACAGCCGCACCGCCTGGGTCTCCGGCCATTGCGTGGTCGGCGCCTTGCCGAAATGATCCTGCACGGCCCACAGGCCCAGCCCGGCGGCCAGCGCGACGATGATGACGATGACGGTACTGCGGTTGAACATGGCGGGTCCGGAGGTAGGCGGGCGGGGCACCGCGAGCGGCGCCGTCATCGGGCCATGATAGCGGGCGGCGACCGCTATAATTGCCGGCCCTCCGTCGAACATGACCCCATGAGCCAGGCCACCCCGACCGTCGAGCGCACCAGCCTTGCGTCCGTGACCTTCGAGCAGGTCTCGATCATCGACCTGATCCGCCTGGGCGGCAGCCGTTTTGCCGAAGCCGGGCTGACGTTCGGCCACAGCTACGACAACGCGATCGACGAGGCCACCCAGCTGGTGCTGCACGCGCTGCGCATGCCACACGATCTCGGCCCGGCCTATGGCGCCGCCCGAGTCACCGGCGACGAGAAAGCGCGGGTGCTGGCGCTGTTCGAGCGCCGCATCAACGAGCGCATCCCGGCCGCCTACCTGACGGGCGAGGCCTGGTTCGCCGGCCTCAGCTTCAAGTCCGACCCGCGCGCACTGGTGCCGCGCTCGCCGATCGCGGAGTTGATCGAGTCCGGCTTCCAGCCGTGGCTGGGCGACCGCGAGGTCCATCGTGCGCTCGACCTGTGCACCGGCTCTGGCTGTATCGCCATTGCGATGGGTCACTACCAGCCGGACTGGGAGGTCATCGGCGCCGACATCAACGACGATGCGCTGGCGCTGGCCGCCGAGAACAAGGCACGGCTGCACGCCGACAACGTCGAGCTGCGCCAGTCCGACCTGTTCGCCGGCCTGCAGGGCGAGGTGTTCGACCTGATCGCGACCAACCCGCCATATGTCACCCACGACGAAACCGACGCGCTGCCGCCGGAGTACGCGCACGAGCCCGAGCTGGGCCTGCGCGCCGGTGATGACGGCCTCGACCTCGCGCTGAAGATCCTGCGCGATGCGCCCGACCACC
>JBOHYC010000425.1:0-5007 GCA_050737755.1 Lysobacter sp. | reverse complement strand
AACGTGGGCACGCCGAACTCGTCTTTCACCCGGCGCACGATGTCGAGGTACGGCATGCCCGGCTTGACCATCACCATGTCGGCGCCCTCGTCGAGGTCGAGTGCGACTTCGTGCAGGGCCTCGTCGGAATTGCCCGGGTCCATCTGGTAGGTCTTCTTGTCAGCCTTGCCGAGCGCGCCGGCCGAGCCCACCGCGTCGCGGAACGGGCCGTAGAACGCGCTGGCGTACTTGGCCGAGTAGGCGAGGATGCGGGTGTGGATGTGGCCTTCGACTTCGAGCGCGCCGCGGATCTGGCCGATGCGGCCGTCCATCATGTCGCTGGGGGCGACCACGTCGGCGCCGGCGGCGGCGTGCGACAGCGCCTGTTTGACCAGCACCTCGACGGTCTCGTCGTTGATGACGTAGCCGTTGGCGTCGAGCAGGCCGTCCTGGCCGTGGCTGGTGTAGGGGTCGAGGGCGACGTCGGTGATCACGCCCAGTTCCGGGAAGCGCTGCTTCAATGCCCGCACCGCGCGCTGGCACAGGCCGTCGTCGTCCCACGCCGCGGCGGCGTCAAGCGACTTGGCCTCCGGCGCGGTGACCGGGAACAGCGCCAGCGCCGGGATACGCAGCTCGCAGGCCTGCTCGGCAACCTTCAGCAGTTCGTCGATCGACAGCCGCTCGATGCCGGGCATCGACGCGATCGATTCGCGACCGTCCAGTTCGTGCACGAACACGGGGTAGATCAGGTCGTTGGCGGTCAGGACCGTCTCGCGCATCAACCGGCGCGAGAACTCGTCGCGACGCATCCGCCGCGGGCGCGTGTAGGGGTGGCTCATGGGGGCGGATTCTACGCCGCCGCCACGCCCGCCGCGATCAGATGACGCCGCCGCCCAGGCTCAGCCGGACGATACCGACGATGATCACAATGCCATTGAGCACCAGTCCGGCCTTGGCCCGTCCGCGGTTCTCGCTACGGGTCACGGCGATGCCGATGGCGGCGATGATCGCGCCGATGGTCGCGAACGGGATCAGGAACCAGTTGCCCCAACCCAGCAGCGGGATCAGCGCGATCACCATCCAGACCATCGCCACCACGCCCCAGAGCAGGCTGATCAATCCCATTTCAGTATCTCCATCTTGCGTTGTGCCCATGGTCGCCCGCGGCGCGGCGCCGCGCACGGCTCAAAGGTCATGCACGCCATCGATTTCGATCCGCAACTCGCGCCGGCAGACCGTCGCTTGCAATACCAGGCGTGGCACGGACGGGTCGAGCCGGTCGGCCAGCAGCGCCTTCACGTGGTCGAGTTCGGCGGCGTCGCGCACGTAGACCTTCAGGCGTGAGCGCGGGCCGAAGTGGAGCGGCAGTTCCGGCCGGCGGGCGTGTGCCGTTGCCAGCAGGCTGTCGAGGTTGGCGAGGGTTTCGTCGAGCTGGGTTTCGACCGAGTCGGCATGCAGCGACTGGTGGCCTACGATCGCCGCCGTGCCTGACAGCAGCAACGGCATGTTGGAACCGGCTGGCGGCAGCATCGCGCGGGCGAAGCTCGGCGGCTGCGGGCCGTACTGGCGCGGGTAGCGGTAGGCGCTGAGCTGGCGCGGATTTTCCAGCGGGACGCCGGGCGCCTTGGCCGACAACCAGTAGACCTGCAACCGGCGGCGACAATCGAGCCGGCCGATTGCGGTGGCAGCCGGCAGCGAGGTCGGGTCGAACGCACCGAGGCCGGTCGCACGACCCACGCAGAATTGCCGGTAGCGCTCATCGTCGCCGTCGCCGAGGGTGATCCCGTCCAGGTAGTTCCAGATCCGCAACAGGTGCGGGTAGCCGTGCCCGGCTAGGAACCCGAGCAACTGGCGGTAGGCCGACTCGGCCGCCGTGGTGATGTCGTTGTCGTCCGGCTCGTCGAGTTCGATCGCGCCGAACTGCAGGTGGCCGTCCGAGGCCCAGGCAATGTCGCCGTCGCGACCGTGCCGGACCGGTGCCTGGCCGCGCCAGACCTCGAAAGGCGCGGCCCCATGCGGCTGCAGGCCGACCCGTAGATAGCGCGGGTCGTCGTGCGTGGGCGCGCCGTTACCGAACCCGAACACCGCGAGGGTGTCGTCGGCAGCGAGCAGTGCATCGAGATCGCTTTCCACGTAGTCGACCGCAAGTCGTGCGCTCCGCACGCTGGAGTGCGCAGCCGCCGTCACGCCGCCGGCTCCGTCTGCGTACGCGCATCGGCGTCCGACCGTGCGTCCATCTGCGTGTCGGCCTGTGCACCCGGCTGCAAGGTTTCATCGCCGAACCGGATCGTGGCCTGCCGGCGCCGATGCAGCCAGCCACGCAACGCCGCTGGCGCCATCCGCAGCGCGGTCAAGGCGTAGATCAGGTGGAACAGTCGCAGTCGGCGCAGCACTTCGCGGTTGTCGAACACGTCGCCGGCCAGCATCGAGATCACCGCTTGCTCGACCTTCCACAGGTTGCGCGGCGAATCGAACATCTGTCGCATCACCGGAGTGTTGAAGCGATAGATGAACCAGCTGATGCGCTTCATGCCGAGCCGATGGCGGCGCTCCATCGCCTGCTGCAACTGCGCCTCGCGGGCCGGCTCGCGCAATGCGCCGTCGACCATGTCCGCGCCCTGCTCGCCGCTGCTCATCGCCAGGTAGACGCCGGAGGAGAACACCGGATCGAGGAACGCGAACGCGTCGCCGACCATCAACCAGCCTGGGCCGTGCATGCGCTCACAGGTATACGAGTAGTTGCCGGTGACGTGGACCGGCGCGACCCGCTTGGCGTGGGTCATGCGTCGCCAGACCGAAGGTTCGGACTGCAGCGACTGCAGCAGGAACGCCTCGGTGTCGCCGCGACGTTGCTTGAGGTATTCGGGGAAGCACACCGCGCCGACGCTCATAACATCGTCCTGCAGCGGGATCAGCCACATCCAGCCGTGCTCGAAACGCTGGATGGTGATGTTGCCGGCATCGTCGCCGTCGCGTCGCTGCACGCCGGTGAAGTGGCTGAAGATCGCCGCCGACTGGTGCTCGGCATTCTTGCGCTTGAGCTTGAGCTGGCGGCCCAGCAGCGCGTCGCGACCGGTGGCATCGACCACGTAACGCGGCTGGAATTGCAGTGCTGTGCCATCGGCATCGCGGGCCAGTACCTGCGACGGCCGGCCATCGGCATCGAACTCGACCCTGTCGACCGTGACCTGCTCGCGCGCATCGACCCCGTTGTCGCGCGCATGCCCAAACAGCATCCGGTCGAACTGCTCGCGCTTGACCTGGTAGGCGTAGCCGAATTGCGCGTTGAGGGCGCGGCTGAACTGGAAGGTGTTGTAGTTGTCGTCGTCGACCGGGAACTCGGCGCCGGGCTTGAACGTGCCGATCTCGCGGACCTGGTCAAGTACGCCGAGACGTTCGAGGATCGGCAGGTTCATCGGCAGCAGCGACTCGCCGATGTGGAAGCGCGGGTGCTGTGCCTTCTCCAGCAACGTGACCTGCCAGCCTTTGCGGGCCAGCAGGGTCGCGATGGTCGAGCCGCCCGGGCCGCCGCCGATGACGAGTACGTCGGGGCGGGCGATATCGGGGCTGGGGTGGGCCTGCGGGTGGGTCGTGGAATGTGCCGGGGCGACGCGGTTGGCGTCATCGGCGGAAGCGGGGTCGGTCATGCCGGCCATGATAGCGGTGGCCCGTGCACGCGTCGCAGTTGCGCCGTGACCCGCGATCACCGATTGTTTCCGCTTTCTCCGATCCGGAAACCCCAGATGTCCGCACAAAGCCCCGCCGAGCACGAACTGGCGCAATTGCTGGTCGAAAGCCTGAACCTGGAAGGCGTCGACGCCGCGCAGATCGATCCGGAGGCGCCGCTGTTCGGCGACGGGCTGGGCCTGGACTCGATCGACGCGCTGGAGCTGGCGCTGGCGATTAGCAAGAAATACGGCTTTCAACTGCGCTCCGACAGTGACGAGAACCGCCGGATCTTCGCCTCGCTGCGCGCGCTGTCGGCGCATATCGAACTGAATAAGGCCGCCTGATCGCGACCAACCCGTCGGTCCGCTCCCGATGTCTGGCCCACTCGCCGTGCTGCGACTGCTGCTGGCGGTTGCCTATCCGTTGCTGGCGCACTGGGCCAGCGTCGATGGCAGCGGATGGGTCGCCGCGCTGGCGCTCACCGACCTCGCGGTGATCGTGATGTTGTGGCCGCTGGCCCAAGGCCGCGGCCGGGCTTGGCTGCTGCTGGCGCTGATCGGCGCAGGCCTGTGGGCCCTGCACGATAGCGGGATGCTGGCGTTGCTGCTGCTGGCGCCGCCGGTTGTTTTCACCGGCTTGCTGTCGTGGTGGTTCGGACGGAGCCTGCGCGCCGGCAGGGTGCCGCTGATCAGCCGGATCGTCTCCGGTCTGGAAGGCTGCGAGCCGGACGCGCTCAAGCCCGAACTCAAGCACTACACCCGACGCCTCACCGCCATCTGGTCCGGACTGCTGGCCGCGTTGGCACTGACCAACGCCGCGCTGGCGCTGGTCGCGGTACCCGACGGGGTCCTCATGCGACTGGGTTATCCGCCGTTGTTAGCGGTTTCGCAGGACGCGTGGTCGTGGTTCGCCAACCTGTTGGACTACGGCATCGTCGGTGGCTTCTTCGTTGGCGAATATATCTATCGGAAGCGCCGATTCCCCGACCGGCCGTACCAGAGCTTCCCGGATTTCCTGCGCCGGATGGCAGCACTGGGGCCGGGGTTCTGGCGGGCGTTGTTTGATTAGTGCGATCGTTGCGCGCATGCGGCCAAGTGGCGTGTCCTTTGCCGGGGCTGGAGCGGCTTCTCGGCGAGACTCGTGGGGTTCAGGCCCGTGGTGATGCCTTCCGTGCCGCCTTCCTATCGGGTTGGAAGTAACACGATCACCTCACAAAAACGCGGGGTCCGGATGGGAGTTTCCAGTTCTTCAACGATATCGCCCTCGGGTGAATAGGCGAAGTACTCGAGCTCCTGGTCGCAACGTTCTATCGACGTTCCGGTAAGGGTGCTGGTGGTCAGCCGCCCCCACCCCTCATCC
>JBOHYC010000424.1:0-6295 GCA_050737755.1 Lysobacter sp. | reverse complement strand
TTGACCTGGAACGTCGTCTCGCTGCCGTCCGGCTTGCGCGCAACCACGGTGGCGCGCTTCGCCTTGCCATCATCCAAGCCGGTCACCTCGATGCTTTCCGAACCATCCAGACCGTGGGTCTTGACGCTTTCGCCGTCGAGGAACTGCAGCGGGAGTACGCCCATGCCGACCAGGTTGGAGCGATGGATACGCTCGAAGCTCTCGGCCACGACCGCCTTGACGCCCAGCAGGATGGTGCCCTTGGCCGCCCAGTCGCGCGACGAGCCAGTGCCGTATTCCTTGCCGGCGAACACCACCAGCGGGGTGCCATCGGCCTTGTACTTCATCGCCGCGTCGTAGATCGACATGCGCTCGCCGGCGCCACCGTCCTTGCCGAAGTGGAGGGTGTAGCCACCTTCCTCGCCACCCATCATCAGGTTCTTGATGCGGATGTTGGCGAAGGTGCCACGCACCATCACGTCGTCGTTGCCGCGGCGCGAACCGTAGCTGTTGAAGTCGGCCGGCTGGACGCCGCGCGACTGCAGGAACTCACCCGCCGGCGAGTCCTTCTTGATGTTGCCGGCCGGCGAGATGTGGTCGGTGGTGATCGAGTCGCCGAACAGGCCCATGACGCGCGCGCCGTGGATGTCGTCAATGCTGCCGACCTCCATCGTCATGCCGTCGAAGTAAGGCGGGTTCTTGATGTAGGTCGAGGCCTCGTCCCAGGCGAACGACTCGCCGGTCGGCGAGGCGATCTGGTTCCAGCGGCTGTCGCCCTTGAACACGTCGGCATAGTTCTGCGCGAACAGTTCCGGGCCAACGGTCGCGGCGATGGTGTCGCCGATTTCCTTGTTGCTCGGCCAGATGTCACGCAGGTACACGTCGTTGCCGTCGGAATCCTTGCCGAGCGGATCGCTGGTGAGGTCGATGTCGACGGTGCCGGCGATCGCGTAGGCCACCACCAGCGGCGGCGAGGCGAGGTAGTTCATCTTCACTTCGGAGTGCACGCGGCCTTCGAAGTTGCGATTGCCCGACAGCACCGACGCGACCGCGAGGTCGTTCTCGGCAATGCCCTTCGACACCGCCTGGGGCAGGGGGCCGGAGTTGCCGATGCAGGTGGTGCAACCGTAGCCGACCACGTAGAAGCCGAGCTTCTCGAGATCATCGAGCACGCCGGCCTTGTCGAGGTAATCAGTGACCACCCGCGAACCCGGCCCAAGCGAGGTCTTGACCCACGGCGCCGACTTCAGGCCCTTGGCCACGGCGTTGCGCGCGAGCAATCCGGCGCCGAGCATCACCGCCGGGTTGGAGGTATTGGTGCAGGACGTGATCGCGGCGATCACCACCGAACCGTCGCGCAACTCGACGTCGCAGTCCTGGACGTTGATGGCGGAAACCGGCTTGGCCGCGAGGCGGTCGGCCTGTTCCTGTCCGCCACCTTCCTTCTCGAACCGCTGGATCGCCTGTTCGGTGGAGCCATTGCGGTGGGCGACCAGCGGAACGACGGTCTCGCGGAAGTTCGACTGCATGTCGGACAGCAGCACGCGATCCTGCGGGCGCTTCGGGCCGGCCAGCGACGGCTTGATGTCGCCCATGTCGAGCTTCAGCGACGCCGAGTAGGTCGCGGGTGCCTGGCCGGGCTCGTGCCACATGCCCTGCGCCTTGGCATACGCCTCGACCAGCGCGACCTGCTCGTCGCTGCGGCCGGACAGGCGCAGGTAGCGCACCGCCTCGGAATCGACCGGGAAGATGCCGCAGGTCGCGCCGTATTCCGGGGCCATGTTGGCGATGGTCGCGCGGTCGGCCAGCGGCAGGTGCTGCAGGCCGTCGCCAAAGAATTCGACGAACTTGCCGACCACGCCGTGCTTGCGCAGCGTCTCGGTGACGGTCAGCACCAGGTCGGTCGCGGTCGCGCCTTCCGGCAGCTTGCCGGTGAGCTCGAAGCCGACGACCTGCGGGATCAGCATCGACGACGGCTGGCCGAGCATCGCGGCCTCGGCCTCGATGCCGCCCACGCCCCAGCCGAGCACGCCGATGACAGTGATCATGGTGGTGTGGCTGTCGGTGCCGAACACGGTGTCCGGGAACGCCAGCAGGGTGCCATCGACCTCGCGCTCCATCACCACGCGGGCGAGGTTCTCCAGGTTCACCTGGTGGACGATGCCGGTGTTGGGCGGCACCACCTTGAAGTCTTCCAGCGCGGTCTGGCCCCAGCGCAGGAAGCTGTAGCGCTCCATGTTGCGCTCGAACTCGATCTTGCCGTTGATGTCCAACGCATCCGGGCGGCCGAACACATCGACCTGTACCGAGTGGTCGATGACCAGCTCCGACGGGATCAGCGGGTTGATCTGGTTGGCATTGCCGCCGAGCTTGGTGACCGCGTCGCGCATCGCGGCCAGGTCGACCACGCAGGGCACGCCAGTGAAGTCCTGCAGCACCACGCGTGCCGGCATGAAGGCGATTTCGGTATCCGGCTCGGCCTTGGCGTCCCACTGAGCTACCGCTTCAATGTGGTCCTTGCCGACGGTGATGCCGCCATCTTCGTGGCGCAGCAGGTTTTCAAGCAGGATCTTCATCGAGTAGGGCAGCTTGCCCAGGTCGAAGCGCTTGCCCAGGACCGGCAAGCTGAAATAGGTGTAGGACTTGCCGTTGACGTCGAGTTGCGCGCGGGTGGCGAAGGAGTCGGCCATTGGGAGCTCCGTGGCTAATGCAGCAGGGGAGGATGACGCGGAGCAGGTGAAAAACACCGCTTCCGAGCCCCGTGATTATGCCGCAAACCCCATTAATTTGCCGCGACGGGCGTTATCAGCGCAGTTGCGACTCGACCGCGGCAGCCATGTCGCGACGGCGCAGCAGGAAATCCCACAGGCTGCCGCCGAGCTGTCGCCACAGCACCGCCGAACGCACCGCGGCGAGCAATACCGCGCGTACTTCAGCCACGACCGCCGGCTGGCCAAGGTAATGCGGATTGCCCTGGACCAGCACCCTCGGACGCAGATGACTGAGGGTTTCGGCGTACAGGCTGCCGAGCGCGGCGAGCACGTCAGGGTGGGTGCTGCCGTTTTCTCCGGCGGCGTCGGACTGGTCGCGGATGCCGCGCTGCACCTTGTGGGCCATGTCGTCGTCCTGCACGAACCGGCGCTCCAGTTGCATCACCGCGAGCGCGAGGCGCGGCAACTGCTCGTCACGCGGCTGACCGCCGAAGTAGTCACGCAGCAGCATCAGGCCGGGCCGCAGGTTTTCACGGCCGCCGTAGACGGTCGCGGCGGTGTCGGCATCGATCCGGAAGATCGAGTCCAGCGAGGTCGCCAGCACGCTCTCGTTGGCTTGGCCGGTATCGGCGATCCGTCGCACCTGGGCCAGGGCCTGGGCCAGGCCGGCCAGCGCCAGCACGCGCTCGGACATCGGGTGGGTAGGGCGGTCACTCATGCGGTCTGGGCCCTCAGGCGTTGTTCGAGCGGGGCGTCGGTGATGGCGATGACGGCGCCGCCAAAGCAGTTGTCGTTGTCGTACAGCACCACGGATTGCCCCGGGGTCACTGCACGTTGGGGGCGATCGAAGCGGACTTCCAGCGTGCCGTCGTCGTTGACCACGACTTCGCAGGCTTCATCGACCTGCCGGTAGCGGGTCTGCGCCGTGCATGTGAATCGCGCGGCGGGCGGGGCGCCGGCGACCCAGTGCGCGGCTTCCGACCGGAGCGTGCGTGACTGCAACCACGGGTTGTCGTGGCCTTGGTCGACGTACAGCACGTTGCTGGCGACGTCCTTGCCGACCACGTACCACGGCGCCGGCTCGAAGCCGCGGACGCCGCCGATGTTGAGGCCTTCCCGCTGGCCGATCGTGTAGTAGAACACGCCGGAATGAGCCCCGATGCGCTGCCCCGCGGGCGTGCGCATTTCGCCCTCGCGCGCGGGCAGGTAGCGGCCGAGGAACTCGCGGAAGTCGCGTTCGCCGATAAAACAGATCCCGGTCGAATCCTTCTTGGCCGCGGTGGGCAGGCCGGCCTCGTGGGCGATCCGGCGCACGTCGGGCTTGGCCAGCTCGCCCAGCGGGAAGCGGGTCGCGGCCAGCTGGACTTGACCCAACTGGTGCAGGAAGTAGCTCTGGTCCTTGTCGCGATCGATCGCGCGCAGCAGGCGGTGCCGGCCGTCTTCGCTCGCGACCCGGGCGTAATGGCCGGTGGCAATGAACTCCGCTCCGAGTTCGTGGGCCGCTTCGAGGAAGTGCCTGAACTTGATCTCGCGATTGCACAGTACGTCCGGGTTGGGCGTGCGGCCGGCGGCGTACTCGGCGAGGAAATGTTCGAACACCCCACTCCCGTACTCCCCGGAGAAGTCGCGGAAGTGGATGGGGATCCCAAGCCGTCCCGACACTGCTACCGCGTCGCGACGGTCGTCTTCGGCACGGCAATCGCCGCTTCCGTCATCCGCCCAGTTCTGCATGAACAAGCCGGCGATCGGTTCGCCAGCATCACGCAACAGCAGCGCGGCGACCGACGAATCGACCCCGCCGGACATGCCGACGATGGTCCGGGCGGGCAGGGCGGCGCGATCGGTCATGCCAGGTGCTGCATCAGGTCCAGCGGATGGCGGCGACCGGCAAGGTAGTCGGCGACGGCCTGCCAGACCAGTGGACTGCGGTGCCGGGCCTGTTGCTCCTGCAATTCGGCAGGCGTCAGCCACAGCGCCCGCACGATGCCGGTGTCCAGCGGGCGGTCGGGGTCATGGCTGAGCGGCTCGGCCGCGAATGCGAAGCGCAGGTAATGGCGCCCGTCGCTGCCATCGGGGCGGGGCGGCGCTTTCCATTGATAGGCACCGATGAAAGCAGTCAGGCGTACATCCCAGCCGGTTTCCTCGCGGGTTTCGCGCAGGGCGGCATCAAGCAGGCTTTCGTCGGGTTCCAGGTGTCCGGCCGGCTGGTTCAATACCAGTCGACCGCCGGCGGTCTCTTCGACCATCAGCAGGCAGCCCTCGCGCACCACCACCGTGGCGACGGTCACGTCCGGTTGCCAGAAACGGCCTTCGCGGTAGCTCAAGGAACATCCAGGTGAGTACAGGTTGCGGTCATTCTGCCCGTCGCGCCGCATGGGCGTCCAACGACGTCGGCTTTATAATCGGCCCATGCCCAGACAGACCGACCACGACCACCAGCATGGCGCCATGGTGGAAGCCAGCAAGCCCGAAGTGGCCCGCCCGCCGCTGTACTCGGTGATGCTGCTCAACGACGACTACACCCCGATGGATTTCGTGGTCGAGGTGTTGATGCGGTTTTTCCCGATGACCGCCGAGAATGCCACCCAGATCATGCTCCACGTACATACCCGCGGCCGCGGCGTTTGCGGGGTGTTCACACGCGAAGTGGCCGAATCGAAGGTAGCCCAGGTCAACGAGTTTTCCAGGCTCAACCAGCACCCGCTGTTGTGCACCATGGAAAAGGCCTGAAGCTGCCGGGCGACGCGTTTTCTGAATTGATGGAAACCGGTCACCCGGCTGGCACACCAGGCAACCGGGGATGACATGGAAAAGCTCGCGCGCACCCCCATCTAGGATCGCAGTAGCTTTTTTGGAGGCAACCGCCCCATGTTCAGCAAGGATCTCGAGTTCAGTATCGGCCAGTGCTACAAGCGTGCCCGCGAGGCGCGCAACGAGTACATGACGGTCGAACACCTGCTGCTCGCACTGCTCGATAACCCATCCGCCGAGGCTGTGCTCAAGGCCTGTGGCGCCGATTTCCCGCGCCTGCGTGGTGACCTGGAGCAGGCCATCGCCACCTCGGTTTCGGTGTTGCCGGATGATGTCGAACGCGACACCCAGCCGACACTTGGCTTCCAGCGCGTACTGCAACGTGCTGTCTATCACGTGCAGTCCTCCGGGAAGAAGGAAGTCACCGGCGCCAACGTACTTGTCGCGATCTTCGGCGAGAAGGACTCGCATGCCGTCTACTACCTCAACCAGCAGGACGTGGCCCGGCTGGACGTGGTCAATTTCCTGTCGCACGGCATTGCCCGGCATGGTGAGGAGGCCGACGGCCAATCGCTGGAGGGCGAGGTGCAGTCGACCGAGGGCGAAGGCGACGGCAAGGCCGACCCGCTGGCGGAATTTGCGGTCGACCTCAATCAGCTCGCGCGCGACGGCAAGATCGACCCGCTGGTCGGGCGTGCCGAAGAGGTCGAACGCACCATCCAGGTGTTGTGCCGCCGGCGCAAGAACAACCCGCTGTACGTCGGCGAGGCCGGCGTCGGCAAGACCGCGATCGCCGAGGGCCTGGCCAAGCGGATTGTGGATGGCGAAGTCCCGGAGGTGCTGGCGGACGCGAC
>JBOHYC010000423.1:0-5586 GCA_050737755.1 Lysobacter sp. | reverse complement strand
CAGCACCTGCGCGCCGAGTTCGGCGAGGCGGTCGTGCAGTTTCCCGCCGGTCTCGTCGGGGCCGATGTCGATCGCCTGCTTCAGCAGCACCGGACCGGTGTCGAGGCCCTTCTCCATCTGCATCAGGCAAACGCCCGTCCGGGCGTCACCGGCCTGGATCGCGCGCTGGATCGGCGCCGCGCCGCGCCAGCGCGGCAGCAACGAGGCGTGCACGTTCCAGCAGCCGTGGGTCGGAATGTCGAGCCCCGCCTGCGGCAGGATCAGGCCGTAGGCGACCACCACCAGCAGGTCGGGCTTGAGCGCGGCGAGCGCCTCGCGTGACACCGGCGACTTGAAGTTCTCCGGCTGCAGCACCTCGATCCCGCGCAGCAGCGCCTCGCGCTTGACCGGCGACGGCGCCAGCGTCCGGCCACGCCCGGCCGGTCGATCGGGCTGGGTGTAAACGGCGACGACTTCATTGCGTCGGGCCGCCGCGCGCAGGCACGGCACGGCGAACTCGGGGGTTCCGGCGAAAACAATTCTCATGCGGCGATTCTACAACCGCCTCCGCGACACTCAGGCCGCGTTTCGCCGTGCCTTGGCCAGCTTCTTGCGCACCATCTCGCGCTTCAGCGGCGACAGGTAATCGACGAACAACTTGCCAAGCAGGTGGTCCATCTCGTGCTGCACGCAGACCGCCAGCAGGTCGTCGACCTGCATTTCGAACGGCTGGCCGTCGCGGCCGACCGCCTTGACCGTGATCCGGTCGGAGCGGGTGACGTCGGCGAAGATTCCCGGAACCGACAGGCAACCTTCCTGGCAGACCTGCTCGCCGGCACGCTCGGTGATCTCGGGATTGATGAATACCAGCGGCTGGTCCTTCTCCTCGCTGACGTCGATCACCATGAAACTCCGGTGCACGTCGACCTGGCTCGCCGCCAGCCCGATGCCGGGCGCGGCGTACATGGTCTCGAACATGTCATCGAGCAGTTGCTGGAACTCCGGCGAGGCCACGTGCGACAGGTCGACGGGCGCGGCGACGGTACGCAGGCGCGGATCGGGGAATTCGAGTATCGGTAAAAGGGCCATGGCTCTAAAAATGGGGGCGTGGGTCACAACCACAAGCAGCCGATGGATTGTAACGCCGTTGACGGGCTGGATTGCTTGCAACCACGCGGTTCTTCTGGGATATAGTGCGGGCAGCCCCCTCCGTCAGTTACTGACGCTCGGGCGCACCTGCAAGGGGAATCAGGTAGAACTGCCATGCTAAAACCGATCCGTGCGGTGATGACCGCTGCGTTGCTGACTATTGCCGCCCATGCGTTGGCCGCCGAAATTCGTGGCGACCATCCGGACACCTACGTGGTGCAGAAGGGCGACACCTTGTGGGATATCGCCGGGCGCTTCCTCGAGAAGCCGTGGCTGTGGCCGGAAATCTGGCAGGCCAATCCGCAGGTGGCCAATCCACATCTCATTTATCCGGGCGACGTGCTGTCGCTGGCCTACCTCGACCGCGTGACCGTGGCCGAAGCCGGCCCGCGCGAGGTCGCCCCGGTGACCGGCGTGCCGCTGTCGGATGTCGAGCCGTTCCTGAAAGACCTGCGGGTGGTCGACGAATTCGAGCAACTGCCCTACGTGGTGTCGCTCGAAACCGAGCGGCTACGCAGCACCCAGGGCCAGGTCGCCTATATCGAAGGGCTTGAAAACGCCCAGCCCGGCCAGCGCTACCAGGTGGTCCGCCCGACCCAGCGCTATACCCGGCTGGATCGCGAAGCCTGCTGCGACATCTTCCACAAGGACGATCTCGATTTCCGCGGCAAGCGCACGATCGATTTCGAGCAGTACTGGACCAACGCGGTGGTGTCCGACAACGGCCACGAGCTGCTTGGTTACGAGCTGATGCGGCAGAACACCGGCACCGTCACCCGTGGCGAAGTCGGCGGGATCGAGGTCACCACCCTGCTGCTGGACGACAGCGGTCGCGAAGTCCGGGTCGGCGATCGCCTGATCCCGGTCGAGGCCCAGCCCTACGATCTGCAGTTCTTCCCGCATGCGCCCAATCGCCAGCTCGACTTCGGTCGCGCCCGCATCATGGCGGTGGCCGACATGCTCAGCACCGGCGGCCCGCGTGACGTGGTGGCGATCTCGGTCGGTGCCCGCGACGGCGTCGACAACGGCACCGTGTTCTCCAGCTGGCAAGTCGGCAACTCGGTGGTCGACCGGGTCGAGAACGGGCCGTGGGATCGCAGCGAGGACACCTTCGGCAAGAACAGCAAGGTGCGCCTGCCCGACGAATTCGCCGGTCATCTGATGGTGTTCCGCACCTTCGACAAGGTCAGCTACGCGCTGGTGATGGACGCGATCCGGCCGGTCCAGGTCGGCCACGAACTCAAGCACCCGGACGCGCCTTACTGACCGCATAGGGATTTCCCTACTGCAACACGCGACGGCGCCCTAGGGCGCCGTCGTCGTTTGCGGCCGATGCTGGGCGGATGCCGACTTCAGATTCCACCCCACGTTCCGGACTTTTCATCGACGACCCGGCGCACTCCGGGCCGTCCGCATCCGCTGCCGACACGCCCGCCGATATCGAAGCCCTGCTTCGCCTGATCGCCTGCGGTGGCGCCGCCGCGCCGAGGCGCCTGCTGCTGGAGCAGGCGCAACCCGCCGCTGCGATCGCCGCCGGCGCCCCGCTGTGGCGCGCAAGCGGCCTGTCCGCGAACCAGCTCACTGCGTTGCGCGGCCCCGCTCCGGCCGAGCTGGGCAGCGCCCGCGACTGGCTTGCAGACCCCGACCACCACCTGCTCGGCTGGCACCACCCCGACTACCCGCCATTGCTGCGGCGCAGCCCGAATCCGCCGCTGGCACTGTTCGTGGCCGGCGATCCGGCCCTGCTGTGGCGACCCGCGGTGGCGATAGTCGGCAGCCGCTCGCCGACCCCGGTCGGCCGCGAGAACACCGTCGCGTTCACCCGCGCACTGGGCGCCGCCGGTCTGCTGGTCGCCAGCGGCCTGGCCGCCGGCATCGATACCGCCGCCCACCATGCCGCCCTCGCCAACAGCGCCCTGACCGTGGCCGTGCTCGGCACCGGGCCGGACGTTGCGTACCCGCGCAGCAATCGCGACCTGCACATGAAAATCGCCAAACAGGGCGCCATCGTCAGCGAACACCTGCCAGGCACCGGACCACGCAAGGAGCATTTCCCGAGCCGGAACCGGATCCTCGCCGGGCTCAGCCTCGGCACCCTGGTGATCGAGGCCGCGCACCGCTCCGGCGCGCTGATCACCGCCCGGCTGGCCGCCGACTGCGGACGCGAGGTGATGGCCCTGCCGGGCTCGATCCACAATCCGCTGGCGCGTGGCTGCCATCGGCTGATCCGCGATGGCGCGGCGCTGATCGAACATCCGCAGGAAGTGATCGACCTGCTCGCCCCGGCCGTTGCGGCCCTGACCGGCGACTTGCGCCAGCGCCTGCTCGCCCCCACGTCGGTGGGCCATGCCGTCGTCAGCGCCGGCCTTCACGATCCTGACCACGGAACGAGCACCCACCCGCCCGAACCTGCACGGTTTGAACCGCCGTCCCTTGTCCGCGGTCCAAACCGGCAACCGGACGTCAATGGCGACGCGGACAGTGACCACCACATCGTGTGGTGTGCGCTTGGTCACGACCCAACCGGTATGGACCAGTTGGTCGAACGCACCGGATTGACGGCCGCACGACTGTCATCCATGCTGCTGCTCATGGAGCTGGAGGGTCGCGTGGCGGCGCAACACGGCCGGTATTTTCGCAACCGTTGAACCCAAGCGTGAAATTGCGCGGATGGTCCGGCGGTCTCAGCAACTCCTGACCCACCGCGCCGCTTGCGGCGCAGGCCGAGGGGAAATGAAAGAGAGCATCCTGGACGTCCTGCTGTACCTGTTCGAGCATTACTTCACCGAAGATGCGGACCTCGTCCGCGACCGCGAAAACCTGCAAAGCGGCCCACTGTTCCAGGAGCTGGGCCAGGCCGGATTCAGCCCGGCGGAGATCAACAAGGCCTTCGAATGGCTCGATGCGCTGGCCCTGCAACGGCCGGCGGCCACGCCTGCGCGGGCCGATGGCCCGATCCGGGTCTATGCCGGCCCCGAACTCGACCGCCTGGACACCGACTGCCGGGGCTTCCTGCTGTTCCTTGAGCAGCGCGGCATCCTTGATGCCGGCCAGCGAGAACTGGTGCTGGACCGCGCGATGGCACTGGACCAGGACGGCATCGACCTCGACGACCTCAAGTGGGTGGTGCTGATGGTGCTGTTCAACCAGCCCGGCAGCGAGGCCGCCTACGCGTGGATGGAAACCCAGATGTTCGAGGAAGATCCGGAACCGGTGCACTGAACGGCTGGACCATTAATAATGTGCATCCTGCGGCCGGCTTTGCCCCGGCCGCTCGCGCATCCGGCTTGACAGCGACGCCTGCCGCGTGATTCCACTAAAGAAGCATTCCTGAACGGCCGGGCGTCGAGCTTGCCCACTCCCGGCCATTCCCGGCACTTCCTTCCGGCTTGGACAGCGAGCCTTCACGGCGCGTCCCCGCCCCCAACGACAGGCTCTGCCGCGTGGCCAAGAACCTCCTTATCGTCGAGTCGCCGGCCAAGGCCAAGACGATCAACAAATACCTCGGCAAGGATTTCATCGTCCTGGCGTCCTACGGTCACGTCCGTGACCTGGTGCCGAAAGAGGGCGCGGTCGACCCCGAGCGCGACTTCGCGATGCGCTACGACCTGATCGAGAAGAACGAGAAGCACGTCGCCGCGATCGCCAAGGCGGCCAAGGGCGCCGACGCCGTGTTCCTCGCGACCGATCCGGATCGCGAGGGCGAGGCGATCAGCTGGCACATCGCCGAGATCCTGCGCGAGCGCGGCCTGCTCGAGGGCAAGACCCTTCAGCGGGTGGTGTTCACCGAAATCACCCCGCGCGCGATCAAGGAGGCGATGGCGCAACCGCGCGACATCGCCGCCGACCTGGTCGACGCCCAGCAGGCGCGCCGCGCGCTCGACTACCTGGTCGGCTTCAACCTGTCGCCGGTGCTGTGGCGCAAGGTCCAGCGCGGCCTGTCCGCGGGCCGCGTGCAGAGCCCGGCACTGCGCATGATCGTCGAGCGCGAGGAAGAGATCGAGGCGTTCAGGGCGCGCGAGTACTGGTCGATCGAAGCCGAGTGCCAGCACCCCAGCCAGGCCTTCAGCGCGCGCCTGACCAAACTCGACGGCGCCAAGTTCGAGCAGTTCACGATCACCGACGGCGACACCGCCGAGGCCGCGCGCCAGCGCATCGTGTCCGCCGCCAATGGCGCGCTGCACGTCACCGACGTCATCAGCAAGGCACGCAAGCGCCGCCCGGCCGCGCCGTTCACCACCTCGACCCTGCAGCAGGAGGCCGCGCGCAAGCTCGGCTTCACCACCAAGCGGACTATGCAGGTCGCGCAGAAACTCTATGAGGGCGTGGCCCTCGGCGACGAGGGCACGGTCGGCCTGATCAGCTACATGCGTACCGACTCGGTCAACCTGTCGGTCGAGGCGGTCAGCGAAATCCGCGACGTGATCGCGCGCGACTACGGCACCCGCTCGGTGCCGG
>JBOHYC010000422.1:0-3739 GCA_050737755.1 Lysobacter sp. | reverse complement strand
TCTTCGAAACCTCGCTGATTGTTCCGTGAATGGGATGCTGAAGCCCTGCCGGAGCCTTAGCACTCACCCATAACGACTGCTAAGATCACCCCCATGACCCAGATTGCAGCCTCCAACGCCCTCGTTTCCAACAGCCTGCCGGTCTCCGCGCTTAATGCGCTGACCCCGATCGGCTCGCTCGACGCCTACATCGGCGCGGTTCACAAGATCCCGGTGCTCAGCGCCGAGGACGAGCAGGCGCTCGCCCGGCGTTTCCATGGCGGCGAAGACCTCGACGCCGCCCGCGAGCTGGTCCATTCGCACCTGCGCTTCGTGGTCCACGTCGCCCGCGGCTACAACGGCTACGGCCTGCAGCTCGGCGACCTGATCCAGGAAGGCAACATCGGCCTGATGAAGGCGGTCAAGCGCTTCGACCCCGACCAGGGCGTGCGCCTGGTCAGCTTCGCGGTGCACTGGATCCGCGCCGAGATGCACGAGTTCATCCTCAAGAACTGGCGCATCGTCAAGGTCGCGACCACCAAGGCGCAGCGCAAGCTGTTCTTCAACCTGCGCAAGAGCAAGAAGCGTCTGGGCTGGATGAACGACGCCGAGGTCACCCAGGTCGCCGCCGATCTCAACGTCTCCAAGCGCGAAGTGTTGGAGATGGAGTCGCGCCTGTCTGGCCGTGACATCGGCTTCGACATGTCCAGCGATGACGACGACGACCACGCACCGCCGTCGCCGGCCGCCTACCTGCGCACCAGCGACGAGGATCCTTCGCAGATCTACGAGCGCGAGGATTCCGAGGACAGCCAGGTCGCGCTGCTGCACGAAGGCCTGGCCGAGCTCGACGAACGTTCGCGCGACATCGTGGCTCGCCGCTGGCTCGGCAACGAGAACAAGGTGACGCTGCAGGAGTTGGCCGACGAGTACGGCGTATCGGCCGAGCGCATCCGCCAGATCGAGGCCAACGCGCTGAAGAAGATGCGGGCGCTGTTCACCGCGTAGGCAGGCGGCATCGCACGAAACGACGGCCCGGTAACCCCGGGCCGTTTTCGTATGCGTGGCTTCCTGTGGGCGACGACGGCTCCCATGTAGGAGCGACGTAAATCGCGAACGCGCAGGCAACCGGGACGGGCTGCAGCTCGCGATTCCGACATCGTTGAACGGAGCATCCGTGTGCCCGTTCTCGACGTCGATGGGAGTCTGCATGCACCTTGCGGGCTGTGGCTTTCGCGACTTACGTCGCTCCTACATCAGCGGTGGATCGTCGGGGGTGTCGGGCTTGCCGAAGATGATCCGCGCATGCCGCTGGTAGCTCCAGTACGCCCAGGCCCAGTTGAGCATCACCACCAGCCGATTGCGGAAGCCGATCAGGAACAGGATGTGCACGACCAGCCAGAACCACCAGGCCAGCAGTCCCGACAGTTTCAGTCGCCCGAAGTGCACCACCGCGGCCATCCGGCCGATGGTCGCGAGGTTGCCGAAGTCGCGGTAGCGGAACGCCGGCGCGGATTTGCCCGCCAGGCGTGCGCGGATCACGGCGGCGACGTGCGTGCCCATCTGCTTGGCCGCGGGCGCCACCCCGGGCACGGGTTTGCCGTCCTGCTGGATGCTGGCGAGGTCGCCGGCGACGAACACGTCGGGATGGCCCGGCACGCTGAGGTCAGCGTTGACCAACACCCGGCCGGCGCGATCGCGTTCGGCATCCAGCAGCGCGCCCAGCGTTGATGCAGCGACGCCGGCTGCCCACAGGACGGTACGCGCGGCGATGGTTTCCTGCGTCGTGCCGGCATTCGATGACTGGGTGCCACCCGCGATTTCGGGGCTCACCGACTGCTTTCGCGACAGGGTGATGCCGTGCGCGTCGATCTCGTTGACCGGCGAGTCGGTCAGGACCTCGACCCCCAGTTTCTGCAGCTGCCGCCGCGCCTTTTCCGACAGTGACTCGGGAAACGTCGACAACACCCGCGGCCCGGCTTCGACCAGCCGCACTCGCGCTTCTGACGGGTCGATATGCCGGAACTCGCGGCGCAGGGTCTTGCGTGCGATCTCGGCAAGCGTGCCGGCCAGCTCAACCCCGGTCGGGCCACCGCCGACCACCGCGAAGCTCAGCCACGCGTCGCGTTCGGCAGGATCATCAGCGGCCTCGGCACGTTCGAACGCCAGCAACACCCGGCGCCGGATCAGCAGCGCGTCGTCGAGCGTCTTCAAGCCGGGCGCATCACCGGCCCAGTCGTCATGGCCGAAGTAGGCGTGGGTCGCGCCGCTGGCCAGCAGCAGGGTGTCGTAGTCGAGCACGTCGCCATCGGCCAAGGTCACCGTGCGCGCCGCCGTATCGATGCCGGTGACCTCGCCAAGCCGCACCTCGACATTGTCCTGCCCGCGCAGGATGTGCCGCAGCGGCGCGGCGATGTCCGGCGCCGACAGTCCGGCGGTCGCGACCTGGTACAGCAGCGGCTGGAACAGGTGGTGGTTGCGACGGTCGATCAGCGTGATGCGGACGTCGTCGCGTGCCAGTGCGCGGGTCGCCCACAACCCGGCGAAACCGCCACCGACCACAACCACGTGGTGCTGCCTGCCGTTGCCGTGCATGCCGACTCCCTGCGTTCGCGTCGGCCTAGTCTGACAGCCGCGTCGACGGCGGACCAATGGCCGCGTCCACCCGCCGCCCGAGGCTGCGGTAGGCTCAATCCATCGCCCTCGAAAGGAACCGCCATGACCGCCAGCGACCCGGCAAAACGCATCGCCCTGCTGATCGACGCCGACAACGCACCGGCGGCCAAGATCGATGTGATCCTGGCGGAGGTCGCGCGTCACGGCGAGGCCAACGTGCGCCGCGCCTACGGCAACTGGAAGAACCCGCACATCAAGGGCTGGGAGGAGAAGTTGCACGCGCATGCGATCCAGCCGATCCAGCAGTTCGCCTACAGCACCGGCAAGAATGCGTCGGACATGGCGATGGTCATCGACGGGATGGACCTGTTGTACGCGCGTAATCTGGACGGGTTCGCGATCGTGTCGAGTGACGCCGACTTCACCCCGCTGGTGATGCGCCTGCGCAGCGAAAGCCTGAAGGTCTACGGCTTTGGCGAGAAGAAGACCCCGGAGCCGTTCGTCAAGGCCTGCTCGACCTTTCTCTACCTGGAGAATCTGGGCGAGCCGGAGAATCCGGATGCCGTACCCGCGGCCAAGCCGATGACCGCGGCGGCGCTTCGCGGTGACACCAAGCTGGTGCAATTGCTGCGCTCGGCGGTCGATGCCGCCAGTGGTGACGACGGCTGGTCACACCTGGGCGCGGTCGGCAGCCAGATCGGCAACCAGACCTCGTTCGACTCGCGCAACTACGGCTACCGCAAGCTCAGCGACCTGATCGAAGCGACCGACCTGTTCGATGTGCGCCGGGAAAACCTCACCATCCATGTGCGTGACAAGCCGAAGGCGAAGAAGGCGGTTGGCAGGAAGCGGGCGGCGGCAGGGAGATAAACGAAGTCGTGTCGTCGCCGCAATCCAGCGTTGATGTAGGAGCGACGTAAGTCGCGATTTCCTCGCCACCCGGGATAGCCGTGCAATCGCGACTTACGTCGCTCCTACAACGGAGCGGGTGTCGCTCGCGGGTACCGTCACTGCCCATCAATACAAATCCACCGGATCCACATCCAGCGACCAGCGCACCTTGCGTGCGCCGGGCAACGCATGGATCTCCGGCAACGCGGCATCCAGCGCGGCATGCAACGCGCGACGCTCCGGCGCCGACAGC
>JBOHYC010000421.1:0-6263 GCA_050737755.1 Lysobacter sp. | reverse complement strand
TCGCCCACGAAAAAGCCCCGCATCGCGGGGCTTTTCGGTCACACCGGCACTGCGCCGATGCTTACTCCTTGACCACAGCCTTCTTGGCGACCTTCTTGGCCGGCGCCTTGCTGACGGTCTTGCTGGTGGTGGTCTTCTTCACGACCGGCGCGGCGGTGGTGCCGGCAGCCTTGGTCACGGCCTTGCGGGCGTTGCCGTAGCTGGAGTTGAAGCGCTTGCCCTTGGCGGTCTTGCGGTCGCCCTTGCCCATGGTCTTGCTCCCAAGTGTTTCGTCTGAAAATCAGCGCGCCAAGGCAGCGCGCGAAGCGGCGTAGCGTAGCACAGGGAGCCAGCGCAGTCCTCAGTGGGCGCAACTGGCGTCGTGTACGTGGCCGTGGTTGAGTCGCAGGTTGGCGATGTGGCCCAGCCCGACCAGGGTGCCACCCAGGGTCATCGCGATGGCATGCGGCACCATCGCGTGGTGCAGCGGCGGATACAGGATCGCCGTCCACAGCACCAGCAGGCCCGGCACCAGCAGCCACAAGGCCCGCACCACGCGGTGCCGGTGGTAGCCCCAGAGCAGGCTGCCGAGGCCCAGCAGGCTGGCAAATGCGACGAACCCGCGCTCGAAGCCGTCGCTGCCCAGCGTCACCAGCCCCAGCGTCGGCAGCAGGGCGACCACCAGCGGCAGTAGCGCGCAGTGGATCGCGCACAGGATCGAGCCATAGGCGCCGAAACGGTCGAGCAGGCGATGGCGTTGGATGGGTGACATGTGAACCGTGACTTTTGGGAGGGTGGCCAGATGATTGTTATAATATAACATTACGCTTCCCTTGCAAGCACTTTACTCCATGTCCCCGTCCCGCCGTTCACTCCGCCGTCTCCAACTCGTCCTTGCCATATCGATGGCATTGCCGCTGGCCGCACGGGCCGCCGCGCAGGTCGAGGCCCCAACGCACGACCACCAGCCCACCGACCTCACCGCCGTCGAGGTGCATGCCACCCCGCTGGCCGGCACGGCCGAGGACCTGGTCCGGCCGGTCGAGGTGCTGGCCGGCGAGCGGCTGGACGCGGCCAAGGCCAACTCGCTTGGCGAGACAGTCAACAAGCTCCCGGGCGTGCAGTCGTCGTACTTCGGGCCGGGCGTCGGGCGGCCGATCATCCGCGGCTTTGACGGCGCCCGGGTGCAAGTGCTCAGCAACGGCCTCAGTTCGGGCGACGTCTCCACCGTCAGTGTCGACCACGCGGTCAGCATCGAGCCGTTCCTGGCCGACCAGGTCGAAGTGCTGAAAGGTCCGGCCACCCTGCTCTACGGCAGCGGGGCGATCGGCGGCGCGGTCAACGTGATCGATGGCCGGATTCCCGAGCACGTGACCGCGGAGCCGCTGCAGGGGCGGGCCGAGTTGCGCGGCGGCACGGTCAACGACCAGAAGACCGGGATGCTGCGGCTCGATGGCACTTCGGAGTCGGGCAACGTCGTGTTCCATTTCGATGCGCTGCATCGCGAAACCGGCGACTACGACATTCCCGGTTTTGCGGAGAACGAGCACGCCCATGACGAGCATGCCGAGGAGGAGCACGAGGAAGAACTTGGCATGGCCGGCATCCTGCCCAACAGTGCAGTGCGCACCGACGCCGCCGCGCTGGGCGTGTCCTGGGTCGGCGATCGCGGCTTCCTCGGTGTGGGCTACAGCCTGTTCAACAGCCGCTACGGCGTACCAGGGCATTCGCACCCGGAAGGCGAAGACGACCATGTGCATGACGACCATGACCACGATGATGTGGCCGGAGAAGAGCACCACGACGAAGGCGCCGTGCGCATCGTGATGGACCAGCGCCGAAGCGAAGTGCGCGGCGGCCTCGACGACCTTGGCGCGTTCGAATCGCTGCGGGTCAAGTTCGCCCGGACCGACTACACCCACACCGAATACGAAGGCGACGAGGTCGGTACCGTGTTCGACAACACCGGCACAGAGGCACGGCTGGAACTGGTGCACCAGCCGGTGCTCGGTTGGGACGGCGCATTGGGCCTGCAATGGTCGCAGCGCGACTTCCTGGCGGTCGGTGCGGAGGCATTCGTGCCGGGTTCGGAATCCAACGACACCGGCCTCTTCTGGATCGGCGAGCGTGAGTTCGGCCCGACCAAGCTGGAGATCGGCGCACGCCATGATCGCAACGAGGTCGATGTCGACGACAGCGTCGCGATCGGTCCGGACCGCAAGTTCGACACAACCAGCCTCTCCGCGGCGCTGCGTTGGGACCTGGACGAAACGCTGCACCTGTCCCTCGGACTGGACCGTGCGCAACGTGCGCCGACCGCGGAGGAACTGTTCTCCAACGGCCTGCACGTCGCCACTGGCAGCGTCGAGCTGGGCAATCCGGATCTCGATGTCGAGACCGCCAACCGCGCCGAGCTTGGCCTGCACTGGCACAACGGTCCGCTGCGGGTCGGTGCCTCCATCTACCAGGTGCGCTTCGACGATTTCGTTTACCTCGCCGACACCGGCATCGTCGAGCACGGCGGCCCGGTGCGGGCGTGGACGCAGCACGACGCGCGCTTCAACGGCGCCGAGGCCGAGGTCGACTGGACCTTCATCGACAACGACAGCGGCGCCTGGTCGATGCGCGTGTTTGGCGACGTGGTGCGCGCGGAACTCGATGGCAGTGGCAGCCGCGACGTCGCGGTGTCGGTGCCGCACGGCGACCACAACCACGACTACATCGCCACGCTCGCCAACGACGGCAACCTGCCGCGGATCGCCCCGGCCCGGGTCGGTGGCGAGTTGCGCTGGGAGACGGGCGAATGGCGCGCGTCACTCGGTGCGGTGCGTTATGCCGAGCAGGACGACGTGGCCGAACACGAGACCGCCACGCCCGGCTACACCCTGGTCGACGCGCACCTGGCGTGGCACATCGACAGCCGCAGCGGCACTGCCTGGGAAGTGTTCCTCGACGGCAACAACCTGCTCGACCAGGAAGCGCGGCCGCACACGTCGTTCCTGAAGGATCTTGCGCCGTTGCCGGGGCGTGGGATCGAGTTCGGGGTGCGCGCGTTCTTCTAGCGCGCGTTACCACCCGCGCGTCGCGGTGCCATCCGCTTGTCTGTAGGAGCGACGTAAGTCGCGATTTCACTGATGGTTGTTTGTCGACACGCCCCGCCGATCCAGATGCGGGATCGTGCTATCGCGGCGGCGCGCTCAACACGAGACACCGATAGATCAGTGAAATCGCGACTTACGTCGCTCCTACAAAGGCTTCGCGCTCTTCGCGCAGTCCGCACAGAGGCCGTGCACTTCCAGCGTCTGCGCCTGCGGCACGAAGCCCAGGGCGCGGGCGCGGGAGTCGAGTGACTCGACGATCTGCTCGTCCTCCAGCTCCACCGCCGCGTGGCAGTTGTCGCAGATCAGGAACGGCACAGCGTGCTGCTCGCCGCCGGGATGGTGGCAGCCGACAAAAGCATTGATCGACGCGAGCTTGTGGATGAAGCCATGCTCGAGCAGGAATTCCAGCGCGCGGTACACCGTCGGTGGCGCGGCGGCGTCGTGGGTCGCCTTCATCAGGTCGAGCAGCTCGTAGGCCTTGACCGGCCGCTCGGCCGCGGCGATCAATTGCAGCGCGTTGGCACGGATCGGGGTCAGCCGCAGCCCACGCTGCTTGCACACGCGCTCGACCTCGCGCACAAAGGCGTCGCCGTCGTGGACGTGGTGTTGCGGGTCGATGCAGTCGTGGTCGTGGCCCATGTCCCTGATCTAGGCCTCGGCAGGCACTTTTGCAAGCGCGGCATCGATCCGTCGCAGTGCCTCGGCCTGCCCGGCCAGATAGACCGTATGCGAGATGTCGGGACTGACCTGGGTACCGGTGATCGCGACGCGCATCGGCTGGGCGACCTTGCCCATGCCGAGCTCCAGCGCCGCGGCGGTCTCGTGCAATGCCGCGCTCACACTGTCGGCGGTCCACTCGGGCAGCTTGGCGAAGCGCTCGCGCGCATCGGCCAGCGGCGCGCGCGCGGCCGGCTTGAGGTGCTTGGCGACGGCGGCCTCGTCGTACTCGGTCAGCGGCCCGAACCACACCGCGGCGCGCTCGGCCATCTCCTTCAGGGTCTGCACGCGGTCGCGCAGAGCGATGACGATGTCGGCCGGCGCAGGTCCATTGGCGAGGTCGTAACCAGCATCGCGCAGGTGCCATTCAAGGTGCTTGCCGACTTCGGCCGGCTCGTCGGCCTTGAGGTACTGCTGGTTGAGCCAGCCGAGCTTGGCCGGGTCAAGCCGCGACGCCTTGGCGTTGACGTCCTTGAGGTCGAACAGCGACTTCATCTCGTCGATCGAGAAGATTTCCTGGTCGCCGTGCGACCAGCCCAGTCGCACCAGGTAGTTCAGCAGCGCGTGCGGCAGGTAGCCGGCGTCGCGATACTGCATGACGTCGGCCGCACCGGTGCGCTTGGACAGCTTGGCGCCCTCGGGGTCGAGGATCATCGGCAGGTGAGCGAAGTACGGCACCTCGGCACCGAGCGCCCGGTAGATGTTGATCTGGCGCGGGGTGTTGTTGATATGGTCATCGCCGCGGACGACGTCGGTGATGCCCATGTCGAGGTCGTCGACCACCACCGCGAAGTTGTAGGTCGCGTAGCCGTCGGGGCGGAAGATCACCAGGTCGTCGAGTTCGCTGTTGGCGATCTCGATGCGGCCCTTGACCTTGTCGTCCCACGCGACCACGCCGTCGAGCGGGTTCTTGAAGCGGATCACCCGGTTGGGGTCATCGCGGTGGCCCGCATCCTGGTCGCGGTAGGCGCCGTTGTAGCGCGGCTTGTCGCCCGCCGCCATCGCCGCCTCGCGTATCGCCTCAAGTTCGGCTTTGGATTCGTAGGCGTAATAGGCGGTTCCGGCGGCGACCATCTGCTCGGCGACTTCGCGGTAGCGGTCGAGGCGATGGGTCTGGTAGATCGGGCCCTCGTCGTAATCGAGACCGAGCCACTCCATCGCCTGCAGGATCGCGTCGATCGCCGGCTGGGTGCTGCGCTCGCGGTCGGTGTCCTCGATCCGCAGGATGAACTGGCCGCCACGGCGGCGCGCCTCCAGCCAGCAGTACAGCGCGGTGCGCGCGCCGCCGATGTGCAGGTAACCGGTGGGGCTGGGGGCGAAGCGGGTGCGGCAGGTCATGGCGCGACTCTGGGTGGGGATGGCGCGATTTTAGCGGCTGCGGGGCTGCTACGTAGCTCCGCGGCATGGCATGGAAATTCCCGCCGGATTGTAGGAGCGACATAAGTCGCGATTTCACAGCGAATCCGGATATCAGTGAAATCGCGACTTACGTCGCTCCTACACCTGGGGGAGGTCCTGCCGCACACCCTTACAATGCGGCAATGACCACGCTTTTCATCTCCGACCTGCACCTGGATGCCGAACGCCCGGCCATCACCGAACTGTTCGGCCGCTTCCTGCGCGAGGAAGCGGCGGGCGCGGATGCGCTGTACATCCTCGGCGACCTGTTCGAGGCGTGGGTCGGCGATGACGATCCGTCTGACACCGGCGCATTCGTCGCGCGCGAACTTCGCGCGGTGGCCGACGCCGGCACGCCCGTGTCATTCATCCGCGGCAACCGCGATTTCCTGCTTGGCGACGACTACGCGCGACGGGCCGGCATGACGGTGCTGTCCGACCCCAGCGTGGTGATGCTGTACGGCCGCCCCACCCTGCTGCTGCACGGCGACACCCTGTGCACCGACGACATCGCCTACCAGCAATTCCGCGCGCAAACCCGCAACCCGGCGTGGCAGGCGCAGTTCCTGGCCCAGCCGCTGGCGGCGCGGCTGGCATTCGCGCAGCAGGCGCGCGCGGCGAGCAAGGCGCACCAGCAGGGGCTGCTGGGCCAAGGGACGATGGAATCGATCACCGATGTCGCTCCGACGACGGTCGAGGCGACGTTGGCGCAGTTCGGGATCGACGCGATGATTCACGGGCACACGCATCGGCCGGCGGTGCACGAGTTGGATGTGGATGGGCGCGCGTGTACGCGGACTGTTCTTGGCGACTGGTATGAGCAGGGTTCGGTGCTTCGGGTCGATTCCGACGGCGCGAAGCTGTCGTCGCTGGAACGCTGACCTGATGTTGGATTTACGCCGCTAGCAGGTGACATCCGACGTCCGGTCGCGGCATCTCTCCGTTGTAGGAGTGGCGGCAGCAAGCTGCCGCCGGTAAGTCGCGATTTCACTGATGCCCGGGATCGCCGTGCGTTCGCGACTTACGTCGCTCCTACAAAGCGCGGTTGCGACCTAATCGATACGTCGC
>JBOHYC010000420.1:0-1981 GCA_050737755.1 Lysobacter sp. | reverse complement strand
CCGCGCGATCCTGATGGAGCGCTGGGGCGAGGACGCTGCGCTGGTCGGCGAGCTGCGCGAATGGCTGCAGGACGTCGGCCGCATCCACGCCCGCGTCGTCGAGGGCAAGGAGATCGAGGGCGCCAAGTACCGCGACTACTTCGACCACGCCGAACCGCTGGCGAAGATCCCGTCGCACCGCCTGCTGGCGCTGTTCCGGGCGCGCCGCGAGGAGATCGTGGTGCTCGACCTGGAACCCGGCGCCGACGCAGAGGCCGGCCATGCGCAGGCGATGGGCCGCGTTGCCCACCATGCCGGCATTCGCGATGCGGGCCGTCCGGCCGACGCCTGGTTGCTCAACGCCTGCCGGCTGGCGTGGAAGGCCAAGCTGCACCTGCACCTGCTGCTGGACCTGTTCGGCCAGGCCCGCGAGAAGGCCGAAGCCGAGGCGATCGCGGTGTTCGGCGACAACCTCAAGGATTTGCTGCTGGCGGCGCCGGCGGGCCCGAAGGCGGTGCTCGGGCTCGACCCGGGCCTGCGCACTGGGGTCAAGGTCGCGGTGGTCGACAGGACCGGCAAGCTGGTCGCCACCGACACGATCTTCCCGCACCAGCCGCGCAACCAGTGGGACGGCTCGCTGCACGTGCTGCGCAAGCTGTGCGCGCAGCACGCGGTCGAGCTGATCGCGATCGGCAACGGCACCGCGTCGCGCGAGACCGACAAACTGGCCGGCGACCTGATCAAGCTCGCGCCGGAGCTGAAGATGCAGAAGATCGTGGTCAGCGAGGCCGGCGCGTCGGTGTACTCGGCGTCGGAGTTCGCGGCGAAGGAGTTCCCGGATCTCGACGTGTCGCTGCGCGGCGCGGTGTCGATCGCGCGGCGACTGCAGGACCCGCTGGCCGAACTGGTCAAGATCGAGCCCAAGGCCATCGGCGTCGGCCAGTACCAGCACGATGTCGACGGCCACCGGCTTGCGCGTGCGCTCGACGCCCGGGTCGAGGACTGCGTCAACGCGGTCGGGGTCGACGTCAATACCGCGTCCGCCGCGCTGCTGACCCGCGTCTCCGGGCTGTCGTCGACGGTCGCCGGCAACATCGTGGTCTACCGCGATGCCAATGGTGCGTTCACCAGCCGCAAGCAATTACTGAAAGTGCCGCGGCTCGGCGACAAGGCCTTCGAACAGTGCGCCGGCTTCCTGCGTATCGCCAATGGCGAGCAACCGCTGGACGCCTCCTCGGTGCATCCGGAGGCTTACCCCGTGGTCGAGCGGATCGTCAGCGACTGCGGCCGCGAGGTACGCCAGCTGATCGGCGATGCCGGCTTCCTGCGCGGCATCCGGCCGGAGCAGTACACCGACGAGAAGTTCGGCGTGCCGACGATCCGCGACATCCTCAAGGAACTTGAAAAGCCAGGCCGCGACCCGCGCCCCGAGTTCAAGGCCGCGCGCTTCGCCGATGGCGTGGAGGAACTGAAGGACCTGCAGGTCGGAATGATCCTCGAAGGCGTGGTCAGCAACGTGGCCGCGTTCGGCGCGTTCGTCGACATCGGCGTCCACCAGGACGGGCTGGTCCACATCTCGGCGCTGGCCGACCGCTACGTCAAGGACCCGCGCGAGGTGGTCAAGGCCGGCGACGTGGTGAAGGTGAAAGTGCTGGAGGTCGACATTCCGCGCAAGCGCATCGCGCTGACCTGCCGGCTGGACGAGAGCGCGCCGGCTCCGAGGCCGGCACGGGATGGCGGGCGGGATGTGGGGCGTGGAGCGGACCGTTCCGGCGCCCCCCGTGGTGGGCGTGACCAGCGACCGAGCGGCCCATCCAAGGCAGGTTCGGCGCGGACGGGCACAGCACCGCCAGCCAACAATGCGCTGGCCGCCGCGTTTGCACGGGCAAAGGGTGATGGGTGATGGGTGAGAGTAGTTTTCCCCTGCCGATCGCGGAGTAGCTCCGTTGTAGGAGCGACGTAAGTCGCGATTTCACGGTGATTCCGGGCATCAGTGAAATCG
>JBOHYC010000419.1:0-10195 GCA_050737755.1 Lysobacter sp. | reverse complement strand
CGGCAAGATGGTCAAGGGCATGGGCGGCGCGATGGACCTGGTCGCCGGCGTCAAGCGGGTCGTGGTGCTGATGGAGCACACCACCAAGCATGGCGAACCGAAGATCCTGCCCGAGTGCACGTTGCCGCTTACCGGCGTGGGCGTGGTCAGCCGGATCATTACCGATCTTGCGGTGATGGATATCACGCCTGAGGGGTTGAAACTGGTTGAGCGTGCGCCGGGGATCAGCGCGGACGAGTTGCGAACGAAGACCGGCTGCCCGATTAGCCAAACCGGGTAGAATCAGCAGTCACAGGTATCCATCGAAAAAGCCAGATGAAAGTAACGATTTTTGGCACCGGTTATGTTGGACTGGTGACCGGCACGTGCCTGGCCGAGGTTGGCCATGACGTCAGGTGCGTCGATATCGACGCACGCAAGATCAACGGTTTGAGGGAGGGCCGAATCCCCATCTACGAGCCGGGCTTGGAGCAGCTCGTATTGGACAACCATGAGGCGGGACGTCTTCATTTCACTGTAGACGCTGCAGGTGCAATTGCCACCGGTGAGATCATCTTCATCGCGGTCGGCACTCCGCCCGATGAGGATGGCAGTGCCGACCTCAAGTATGTATTGGAGGTAGCCAGAACCATCGGTCGGCATCTGACGCAATCAGCTGTGGTCGTGAACAAATCCACGGTCCCGGTTGGGACGGCTGCCAAGGTTCGCGAGGCGATCGCAGCAGAGCTGGCGACACGCGGTGCCCAGATCGATTTCGATGTGGTCTCCAACCCCGAGTTCCTGAAAGAGGGCGATGCAGTCAACGACTGCATGCGCCCGGACCGGATCGTGATTGGTGTGGACGCTTCCGCGGCGGCCGAAAAGCTGCGGCGCCTCTACGCGCCTTTCGTTCGGAACCACGAGCGCTTCGTTGTGATGGATGTGGCTTCGGCCGAGCTGACCAAGTACGCGGCCAATGCCATGTTGGCTACCAAGATCAGCTTCATGAACGAGATCGCCAACATTGCGGAGAAGGTCGGTGCCGACGTGGAGATGGTACGGCAGGGAATTGGTTCGGATCCTCGGATCGGGTGGCATTTCATCTATCCGGGCGCCGGCTATGGCGGGTCGTGTTTCCCCAAGGATGTGCAGGCGCTGGCGCGCACTGCCACCCAGCACGGCTATCTCCCCGAGTTGCTGAACGCAGTGGAGTCAGTCAACGAGCGCCAGAAGGAACGCCTTTTCGAGTTGATCGAGCGCCACTACCGGGATGGTGAGCTCGCCGGGAAGAAATTTGCCGTATGGGGCCTTGCCTTCAAGCCCAACACCGACGACATGCGCGCGGCATCGAGCCGGCGCTTGCTGGAGCAGTTGTGGATCGCGGGGGCGCAGGTCCGGGCTTACGATCCAGAAGCGCGCAATGAGGCGCAACGGATCTTTGGCGATCGTGACGATCTGGTGCTTTGCAGGTCCTCCGACGAAGCACTCGAGGGTGCCGATGCATTGGTTGTCGTCACCGAGTGGAAAGAGTTTCGCAGCCCCCAGTTTTCCGTGCTGGCCACCTCGCTTCAGGATGCCGTACTGTTCGACGGCCGTAATCTGTATGACCCGGCTGTGGTTGAAAAGGCCGGCATTGCCTATTTTGGCATTGGCCGGGGGCGCTCAATCCTTCCTGACGTCGACCAAGTCGACAGTAATTGACGACCCGATGGCCGGCTGCGCAAACGTTGGGGCGATCTACATACAAGCTTTGCGAGGTCGGCTCCAGTCATGACATCCCGTACCCACCTCGACAAGCTCGAAGCTGAAAGCATCCACATCCTGCGTGATGTTGCTGCAGGGTTCCGTAACCCGGTGATGCTGTATTCCGTAGGCAAGGACAGTGCGGTCTTGCTGCATTTGCTGGGCAAGGCATTCCACCCGGCGAAACCACCGATGCCACTGCTGCATGTGGATACCGGTTGGAAATTCCGCGAAATGATCGCGTTCCGGGACCGACGTGCAGGTGAAGCTGGGATGGAGTTGCGAACCCACACCAACCCCGACGGAATAGCGGGCGGGGTCGGACCCATCACCCACGGAGCAAGTGTCCATACCGACGTGATGAAGACCCAGGCGTTGAAGCAGGCGTTGGATCAGTGGGGCTTCGATGCCGCGATCGGTGGGGCGCGCCGGGACGAGGAGGCCTCGCGCGCAAAGGAGCGGATATTCTCTTTCCGGACGCCGCAGCATCGCTGGGATCCGAAAAACCAGCGCCCGGAGTTGTGGAATCTCTATAACACCTGTATCCACAAGGGCGAATCCGTCCGCGTGTTTCCGATCTCCAACTGGACCGAGCTGGATGTCTGGCTCTACATCCTGCGCGAGAGCATTTCACTGCCGTCGTTGTACTTCGCGCGCGAGCGGCCGGTGGTAGAACGCGACGGCAGCCTGATTCTGGTGGATGACGATCGCCTGCCGTTGCACGAGGGCGAGACGCCGATGCTGAAGAAGGTCCGCTTCCGTACGCTCGGGTGCTACCCGTTGACCGGCGCGATCGAATCCGACGCGTCGACGGTGGAGGCTGTCATCGCCGAAATGCTGGCCTCGACGGTGTCGGAACGCCAAGGGCGGGTGATCGATCGTGACCCCTCCGCTTCGATGGAGAAGAAAAAGCAGGAGGGCTATTTCTGATGGCTCCCGGGATCGACGCCAGTACGCAGGGAAAGGCCGCGGTCGCCGACTATCTGCAGCGGCACGAAAGCAAGGACCTGCTGCGATTCATCACCTGCGGCAGCGTCGATGACGGCAAGAGCACCCTGATCGGGCGATTGCTGTACGACAGCCAGCGCCTGCTGGATGACCAGTTGGCCAAGTTGCAGCTCGACAGCCGCCGCCACGGTACGCAGGGGGAGAAGATCGATTTCGCGCTGCTCGTGGATGGTCTCGCAGCGGAGCGCGAGCAGGGCATCACGATCGATGTCGCCTACCGTTTCTTCGACACCGACAAGCGCAAGTTCATCGTCGCCGACTGTCCGGGCCATGAGCAGTACACCCGCAACATGGCGACCGGCGCGTCCACGTCCGACCTTGCGGTGGTGCTGGTCGACGCGCGCAAAGGGCTGCTCACTCAGACCCGCCGCCATAGCTACATCGTTTCGTTGCTGGGTATCCGCCACGTGGTGCTGGCCGTCAACAAGATGGACCTGGTCGACTACGACCAAGGCGTGTTCGAACGGATTGCCGGCGACTATCGCCGCCTTGCCGGCCAGTTGGGTATTCCCGGCGTCACCGCCATACCGGTGTCCGCGCTGGACGGCGACAACGTCCTGCGCAGCTCGCCGGCGATGCCGTGGTATCCGGGGCCATCGTTGTTGCAGTGCCTGGAGGAAGTTGATGTCAGCGTTCCACCAGGTGAGCGGGGCTTTCGGCTTCCAGTCCAGTGGGTGTGTCGGCCGAACCAGGATTTCCGGGGGTTTGCCGGCACGGTTGTAGCGGGCGACGTTTCGGTGGATCAGGAAGTCGTCGTCCTGCCGTCGGGCCGGCGTTCGCGCATCGCGCGTATCGTGACGGCTGACGGAGACCTGCGGGAGGCGCTACCCGGTTGCGCCGTGACGGTGACGCTCGCCGACGAGATCGATGCCAGTCGCGGCGACCTGATCTCCGATGTCCGCAATCCCCCGGAGGTAGGCGACCAGTTCGCGGCCCATCTGCTGTGGCTCGACGAGCATCCTTTGCTGCCTGGGCGGCCCTATCTGCTGAAGATCGGGACGCGTACCGTGGGCGCGCAGGTCACCGAAATCAAGCACAGGGTCGACGTGAACACGCAGGGCCAACTGGCCGCCAAGCAACTGGTGTTGAACGACGTCGGCTATTGCAACCTGTATCTTGACCAGCCGTTGGCCTTCGAGAGCTATGCCGACAGCCCGGCTCTGGGCAGCTTTATCCTCATCGACCGCCATTCAAATGCGACCGTCGCCGCCGGCACCGTGGACTTTGCGTTGCGGAGATCACGCAATATTCATTGGCAACATGTCGACGTCGACCGCACCGCGCGCGCACGGATCAAGCACCAGGCACCGCGCTGCCTCTGGTTCACCGGGTTGTCGGGTTCCGGCAAATCCGCGATTGCCAACCTGGTCGAAAAGAAACTGCTGGCCGAAGGCCACCACACCTATCTGCTGGACGGCGACAACGTTCGGCATGGCCTCAATCGGGATCTGGGGTTCACCGCTGCCGACCGCGTGGAGAACATCCGCCGCGTGGCTGAGGTGGCGCGCTTGATGGTCGATGCGGGATTGATCGTGCTGGTGAGCTTCATCTCGCCGTTCCGGGCGGAACGACGCATGGCGCGCGCCATGTTCGAGCCGGGGGATTTCGTCGAGCTGTTCGTCGATACGCCGTTGGAACTCGCCGAGCAGCGCGACGTCAAGGGCCTGTACGCGAAGGCGCGCGCCGGCAAGGTCAAGAACTTCACCGGTATCGATTCGCCGTACGAAATCCCGGAGCATCCCGAGCTGGTTCTGGCCACCACCGACTGCACGGTGGAAAGCCTGGCTGACGACGTAGTCCGCTATTTGCAGGATGACGGGGCGGTCTAGCGGGACCGCCGCGATCAAGCCAGGTCAGCGATGACCTGGGTTACTCCGTGCCGCCAATCGGGGAGGCTGATTCCAAAATCCCGGGCAATCTTTCCGGTATCAAGCCGCGAATACGAGGGGCGCCGCGCGGCGGTCGAATATTCCGAGCTGCTGACGGCGATGACACGAGGCTCTTTGTCGATCAGCCCCGCGCATAGCGCATCTGCAAAGATCGCTTCGGCGAATCCGTGCCAGGAGGTCTCGCCACCGGCAACGAGGTTCCAAGTGCCGTAATGGTCTTCCGACCGCGCAATCGCCAATGCGGTCGCCTGCGCGATCCACGACGCGGGAGTCGGGGAACCGATCTGGTCGTCGACCACGCGCAACTCGTCTCGCTCCGATCCCAGTCGCAGCATGGTGCGCAGGAAGTTGTGTCCGTGCGGTCCATAGACCCACGCGGTACGGAAGATCATGTGGCGGCACTTGCTCGCGCGGATCGCCTTCTCGCCTGCCAGCTTGCTGGCGCCGTAAACGCCGAGCGGAGCGGTAGCGTCGTCTTCACACCACGGTCGCCGGGCGTCACCGGGAAACACGTAATCGGTCGAGTAATGGACCAGCAGTGCACCTCGGGCTTCGCAAGCCTCGGCCAATACCCCGACCGATTCCGCGTTGGCGCGGTAAGCGGCTTCGCTGTCGCTCTCCGCCTTGTCGACCGCGGTGTAGGCGGCGGCATTGACGACGACGTCAGGTGCCACTCCTGCGATTAGCTCATTCAGGTGTCCGGGATGGTCCAGCTCGGCGACCTCGCAGGTGGCATCGCTACCGGGAAGTCGCCCACTCCGGGTGGTCGCGATGATCTCGCCCAGTCCGATGAGGCTTCGATGCAGGGCCCGGCCAACCTGGCCATTGGCGCCTATCAGCAGGATCCGCATCACATCGCGCCCTGATACTTTGGAAGACGGTCGGCCCCCAGCTCGTTGAGCCGAGGAGCTACGGCGTCCTTGCTCGACAATGATGGCGCCTGGATCGGCCAGTCGATGCCGATGTCGGCGTCATCCCAAGCTACGTTGGCATCGGCCTTCGCATCGTAGGGTGCGGTACACATGTACGAGAACAGGGCATATTCGCTGGTGGCAACGAAGCCGTGGGCGAATCCCTCGGGAATCCAGAACTGTCGTTTGTTCTCGGCCGACAGGAACACTCCGACCCATCGACCGAAACTGGGCGAACCGTGCCGGATATCGACCGCGACGTCGAACACTTCACCTTCCTGCACGCTGACCAGCTTGCCTTGGGGGTTGGGCCACTGGAAGTGCAGGCCGCGCAATACGCCTCGGGCAGAGCGGGACAGGTTCGACTGCACGAAAGCCGGGCCGATGCCGTGTTCGGCATATCGTTCGCGTTGCCACGTTTCCATGAAGAAGCCACGCTCGTCGCCGAATACTTTCGGCTCGATAACCAAGCAGCCAGTAAGGCTGGTTTCGATGATCTTCATGGTGTCTTCCCACGTCCGATCAGGGCTCCCAGGTACTGGCCGTAACCGTTCTTCCTCAGGGGCTCTGCGAGTTGCAGCAACTGCTCGTCGTTGATCCAGCCTTGTTGCCACGAAATCTCTTCGGGGCAGCAGATACGCAACCCTTGGCGCGCCTCGATGGTCTCGATGAATGCAGCGGCCTGCAGGAGCGATTGATGGGTGCCGGTATCGAGCCATGCCGAACCGCGGCCCAGCGCCTCCATGTTGAGGGCGCCGTCGTCGAGATACAGACGATTGAGATCGGTGATCTCCAACTCGCCGCGAGGGGACGGCTTGAGTGAAGCAGCGCGGTCGCTAACGGTGCCATCGTAGAAATACAGGCCCGTGACCGCATAGTTGGAACGCGGCTTTTCCGGCTTCTCCTCGATGTTGACGACCTTTCCGGACGCGTCGAGCTCTGCCACGCCATAGCGCTCGGGGTCGCTGACGTAGTAGCCGAACACCGTGGCGCCGTCCTTGCGTGCGTCGGCACGTTTGAGTGTATCGGTCAGGCCATGGCCGTAAAAAATGTTGTCGCCCAGTACCAGACAGCTGGGTTGGCCATCGATGAAGTCACGACCGATGGTGAATGCCTGCGCCAGCCCATCGGGGCTCGGTTGCACCGCGTACTGGATGTCCAGACCCCACTGCGAGCCGTCGCCGAGCAACTGCTTGAACAACGCTTGCTCGTGCGGGGTGTTGATCACCAGGATCTCGCGGATCCCGGCTAGCATCAACACGCTGAGCGGGTAGTAGATCATCGGCTTGTCGTAGACCGGCAGCAGCTGCTTGCTGATGCACTGGGTCAGCGGATACAGCCGGGTGCCGGAGCCGCCGGCGAGGATGATGCCCTTGCGCGCCATGTTCAGGCCTCCTGGCCGAGGCGTTCGAGGCGGTACGCGCCGTCGAGGATGCGTCCGGTCCATCCGGTGTTGTCGAGGTACCAGTCTACCGTGCGGGCGATGCCGTCCTCGAAGCTCACCGACGGCGTCCAGCCCAGTTCCGATTCGATCTTGCTCGCGTCGATCGCGTAGCGGCGGTCGTGGCCCGGACGATCGCGGACGTAGGTGATCTGGCTGGCGCGTGGCTGGCCATCCTCGCGCGGGCGGCGCTCGTCGAGCAGCCGGCAGATCGTCTCGACCACCTCGATGTTCTGGCGCTCGGCGTTACCGCCGACGTTGTAGGTCTCGCCTACCCGGCCGGCTTCGAGAACCCGACGTATCGCGTCGCAATGGTCCTTGACGAACAACCAGTCGCGCACGTTCTTGCCGTCGCCGTAGATCGGCAGCGGCTCGCCTGCGACGGCCTTGGCGATCACCAGTGGAATGAGCTTCTCCGGGAACTGGTACGGCCCGTAGTTGTTCGAGCAGTTGGTGGTCAGAACCGGCAGCCCGTAGGTGTGGTGGAAGGCGCGGACCAGGTGGTCGGAAGCGGCCTTGGACGCGGAATACGGGGAATTGGGGGCGTAAGCGGTGGTCTCAGTGAACTTGCCTTCGTCGCCGAGTGATCCATAGACCTCGTCGGTGGAGACATGCAGGAAACGGAATGCGTCCTTGCGCTCGCCCGGCAGCTCGCGCCAGTAGTCGCGGGCACATTCGAGCAGTCCGAGAGTGCCGACCACATTGGTCTGCACGAACTCGGCCGGCCCGTCGATCGAGCGATCGACGTGGCTCTCGGCGGCGAAGTTGACGATCGCGTCCGGCTGGTACTGCTGCAGCAGCTTGCCAATCAGTTCGCGATCGCCGATGTCACCCTGCACGAACACATGGTCGGAGTTGCCGTCCAGCCCGGCGAGAGTGTCCGGATTGCCCGCGTAGGTCAGCATATCCAGATTGACGATCCTGATACCGCTGGCGACCGCGTCGAGTACGAAGTTTCCGCCAATGAAGCCGGCGCCACCGGTTACGAGCCACGTCTTTTGAGCCATGGAATACACCGTCCTCTGTGCGGATAGGGTCGACCGATCGGCCGGAACAATCGCCGATTATAGGCCGTGAGCCCTACAGGGTCTGGTAATTCGGCCCCGACCCACCCTCCGGCGTCACCCACGTAATGATCTCGTACGGATCCTTGATGTCACACGTCTTGCAGTGCACGCAGTTGGCGGCATTGATCTGCAGTCGCTTGCCTTCTACCGCATCTTCGACGATCTCGTACACACCGGCGGGGCAGAACCGGGTGCAGGGGTTGTCGTACTCGACGGTGCAGCGGTCGATGCAGATGCTCGTGTCGGCGACCTGCAGATGCACCGGCTGGTCCTCATCATGCTGGGTGGCGGCGAAGTAGACGCCGGCGAGGCGATCGCGCGGGGCGAGGGTGCGGTCGACGTAATCGCGTTTGGGTGACTCGTGCTCCCCAATCTTGTCCAGGCTGCACCAGTCCGGCTTGTTCTTCAGCGTCCACGGCGAACGGCCGCCAAGGACGGTCTCCCAGGCGGCGTTGAGCATGCCCCACCACAGGCCTCGCTTGAAGCCCGGCTTGATATTGCGGACCTGCTTCAATTCGGCCATCGCGGCGGAGTCGCGCAACGCGGCATCGAATCCTTCCGGCGCCAACGCATTCGCGATCAGGTGCTCCGCGGCGAGCATGCCGGAGCGGATCGCCTGGTGGGTGCCCTTGACCTTCGGCACGTTGAGCAGGCCGGCGGTGTCGCCGATCAGCAGCGCGCCGGGCATCTCGACCTTCGGCAATGACTGATAGCCGCCCGTGACGATCGCGCGCGCGCCGGCGGAGATGATCTCGCCGCCTTCCAGCAACGGCTTGACCATTGGATGGTGTTTGAACTGCTGGAACGCTTCCCACGGCTTGTACTGCGGATCGCTGTAGTCGAGCCCACTGACGTAACCGATCGCGACCCGGCCCTTGTCGAGGTGGTAGATGAAGCTGCCGCCGTAGGTCGAGGTGTCGGCGGGCCAGCCGAAGCTGTGGACGATCTTCCCGGGTGTCACGCGTTCTTCGGGTACCTGCCACAGTTCCTTGATACCGATCGAGTAGCCCTGCGGATCACTGTCGGCATCGAGCTGGAACCGCTTGACCAGCCGCTTGGTCAGGTGACCGCGCGCGCCCTCGGCCAGCAAGGTGGCCTTGGCATGGATGTCTATGCCCTGGGTGTAGCCGGGCTTGTGCGAGCCGTCCTTTGCCACGCCCATGTCACCGATGCGCACGCCGATGACCTTGCCGTCGCCATCGTGCAGGGTCTCGTCGGCGGCGAAGCCGGGATATATCTCGACGCCCAGGGCCTCGGCCTGCGGCGCCAGCCATGCGCACATCGCGCCGAGGCTGACGATCACGTTGTCCTTGTTGTGCATGCCCGGCGGTACCGGCAGCTTGCGGCCGCCGTCCCTGCTGAGCAGCCAGAACTCGTCGTCGGTCGCAGGCACGCAGATCGGCGGCGGGTTGTCGCGCCAGTCGGGCAGCAGGGCGTCGAGCGGGCCGGTCTCAATCACTGCGCCGGACAGGATGTGGGCGCCGATGGTCGATGACTTCTCGATCACGCAGACCGTGGTTTCGGCATTCAGTTGCTTGAGCCTGATCGCGGCCGACAGCCCGGCCGGGCCGGCGCCGACGATGACGACGTCGTACTCCATCACGTCGCGTTCGGTTTCGGGGGCGGTGCTCAGGTCGGTCATTGCGGGCTCCTGCTTGCCAGGTACAGCATGCTGACCGTGGATTGTCGCGGGTTTGGAGCGGCGCGCCAAATGGCGACGGCGACTGGCGGGGAAACCGTCGGACCCGGGGCATTCAAAAGCGGAGCGTTCGGGTCGTGCTAGTTTGCGGCATGCCGCTGGGATCGCTGCCACTGACTGACGCCGAGGTGGCACTCGACCCCCACTGGCTGGCGGCGGTCGACGCCGATGGATTGTTCGCCACGCTGCGGAGAGACATCGCGTGGGATGTCCACCGCATCCGCCTGTTCGGCCGCGAGGTCGACAGCCCGCGGCTGAGCTGCTGGATTGGCGATCCGGACGCGGCCTATCGGTATTCGGGTACGCGTTTCGAACCGCATGACTGGCCGTCGGCGCTGCGATCGATCCGCGATCGGCTGACCGACGAACTGGATGTCGGCTTCAACAGCGTGCTCGCCAACCTGTACCGCGACGGTCGCGATTCGATGGGATGGCACAGCGACGACGAGCGGGAGTTG
>JBOHYC010000418.1:0-4255 GCA_050737755.1 Lysobacter sp. | reverse complement strand
ACAGCTGGCCGGAGCTCATCTGGTCGATGCGCTGGCCATTGATCTCGATCTCGCCGCCGCTCGGCGAATCGAGTCCGCCGATCAGGTTGAGCAGGGTGGTCTTGCCGGAGCCCGACGGGCCCATCAGTGCGACGAAGTCGCACTCGGCGATGTCGAGGTCGACGCCATGCAGCACCTCGACCTTCTCGGGGCCGCGCTGGTAGGTCTTGGTGAGGTTGCGGATCGATACCAGTGCCATTGCGGACGTCCTCGTTGTGCGAATTTCGGTGATCGACGTGTCACGCAGTGATACGGACACGCGTTGCCAATGCTCGGTATTACTCGCTCTCTTGCACCCCGGCGACGCGCACGCGCACGCCATCGACGAGCGCCTGCGGCGGGTCCAGCACCACTTCATCGCCGCCGGAAAGTCCGGCGGTGACCTCGCGGTCGTCGCCCAGGCTGCGACCGACGGTGACCACGCGTTGTGCGACTTCACTTTCCGCGGCCCCGGATTCGGTCAGCGCGAACGCGACCTGCTTGCCGTCGCGGTCGACGATCGCCGCCGCCGGCACCAGCACGCCGGGCTTCGCTTCCGGAGCATCGGCCGGCGCGGCCTTTTCCATGAAACTCACCCGCACGCCCATCTCCGGCACGATCCGCTCGTCCTTCTCGTTGAGCGCGATGCGCACCTTGACCGTGGCCTTGCCGCGGTCGGCCGTCGGGATGATCGCGATCACCTCGCCTGGGATCTGCCAGTCCGGATAGGCATTGAGCGTCGCCTCGATCGGCATGCCCGGCTTGACCCGGCCGATGTAGGACTCGCCCACGTCGACCTCGACCTCCAGCGAATCCATATCGACGATCGTGCCGATACCGGTGCGGGTGAAACCGCCACCGGCCGACAGCGGCGAGATCATCTCGCCCGGTTGTGCCGCCTTGGCGATCACCACGCCGGCGAATGGCGCGCGCACCACGGTGTGGTCGACGCCGTTGTCGGCGACCGCGAGCTGGTCGGCCGCGACCTGCGCCTGGCGCCGGGCGGTCAGCAGCTGTGCACGCAACGCATCGCGCTCGGCCACCGCCTGGTCGTACTGCGCCCGCGACACCAGTTGCTGTTTGACCAGCGGTCCAAGACGCGCGGCATTGGCGTCGGCTTCCTCCACCCGTGCCTGCGCGCCGCCGATCTGGCTGCGTGCCGCGGCGAGCTGGGCCGCGGCGAGGTCGCGCTGGGCGGCGGCATCGACCGGGTCGAGCGTCGCCATCACTTCGCCGGCCTCGACATGCTGGCCTTCCTCGATCAGCACTTCGCGGACCTTGCCGGTGACTTTCGCCGACACCGTCGCCATGCGCCGCGCGACCACGTAGCCGGTGGCGTCGAGCACCGAGGCACTGCCGCCGTTGCCGCCACCGATCGCGACCACCGACGCGGTGCGTACTTCCGGTACGTCATCGCGACCGAACAGCGCCCAGCCGGCCAGCGCCAGCAACAGCACCGCGGCGGCAATGGCGAGCGCGATCCACAGGCCGCGCCGTGAAGGCGCGGGCGGCGGAGCGCTGCGGTCGATGCGGAGTTCCTTCAACAGGTCGGCTTGTGCAGTCATATGCAACCCTGGACGCAGGACAGCGCCGAGTGTGACGGCAGGCGGTGGCGATCGCCAACCTGCCAGAAGTCAGCTTTCCGCCGCCTCAGCCGGGATCGACTGCGCCGGCGGCGGGCCAGTCGGTGTCGCCGATGCGGGTGAGGCTCATCTTGAAGAACTGCATCGGCGGCTGGCCGTCGACCACGCGCTCGCCGGTTTCGACCAGACTGTCGCCGTCGATCACCGCGGTGTAGCGGATCGTCGCCGGCCCGGCCGGGATCTCCCAGTGGTAGCCGTTTTCGGTCGGGGTGAAAGCGAAGTCGCCGACCATGCCGCGTGCGTGCGAGTGCATCGTGTAGGCCTGTGTCGCGGGGTCGTAGCTGACGATCGCGAACGCGTTGAACACGGTGCCGCCGGTGGGGTCGTAGCCGCGGCCTTCGATCACCCGGATCGAGCCGTCCAGCAGCGGCCCGATGCGCTCGGTCTGGGTGAACTCGTGCACGGTGCCGTCGGGCAGGGTCATGCTCGCGGGTCCGCGCCACTCGCCGTCCAGCATGGCCAGCGGTTCCAGCGCCTGCTTCTGTGCGGCGATGGCCGCGGCGGGGTCGTGCTGCTGGGCGGTTGCCGGTGCGCTGGCAAAGGACGCCAGGGCGATTGCGATCGAGCTGATGAGGATTGCTGTTTTCACGGGCAGGCTCCTGCGGGTCGGGTGGTGTCTGGTGGGGTCAATCGGTGACCGTGGCGATCACCGCCTGCAAGGCACGCAGGTGGCGATCGAGCGCTTTGCGGCCGTCCTTGGTGAGGCGGTACCAGGTCACCGGCTTGCGCTCGACGAAGTCGCGGCGCAGGTCGATGCAGCCGGCCTCTTCGAGCTTGCGCAGCTGCGCGCCGAGGTTGCCGTCGGTCAGTTCGAGTTGCTGCTTGAAGCGGGCGAAGCTGATCTCGCCGTGGCGCGCGAGCAACACGCCGATCGCCAGCCGCGCGCGGTGTTCGAACACCGGATCGAGGCCATCGAGCGCTTTCATTGGTGGATGGCCGGCTGCCGGCCGCGGTTGACCGAGATGCCGGCCCAGGCCAGCGCGATGCCGATCGCGATACCGGTGAGGGTCCAGGTGTAGGGCAGCGAGAACAGGTTCAACACCGCGTAGGCCGCCAGCATGATCAGCCCGCTCCACAGCATTGGCCGTTCCAGGTGCACGCCCGCCAACGCGTAGGAGAGGCCGGCGACGAGCAGGAAGTTGCCGACCGCCGCCTCGATCGGCGCGCCGCGCAGGACCGGCAACCAGCAGATCAGGAACGCGATGCCGGTGATCAGCCAGTGCAGTCCGTGGCGGCGTCCCTCGGCGCGGTCGATGGTGCCGTGGCGACGCTCGTCGCGCGCGGCGAGCCACCAGCTGACCAGGCCCCCACCGGGGCCGGCGACCATCCAGAACGGCGCGGCCAGCATCGGCTCGAAGTCGGGAAGAGCGAAGCCGACGGCGATGATCACCGCCCACATGAAGTAGATCGAGGGAACGCCGCTGCAACGGTCGTTGCGACGGACGGCGCTGGCGACATAGTCGAGGTCCTGTCGAAGGTTGTCGGTGCTGGTCATGGCGATGCTCCGTGGGTGATGAGGTGCAAAGTACTCTGAAAAATAGAGTTGTCAATGGGCAGACCCAAAATAAGGTGTCCAGCCCACAGATAGGGCGGTCCGAATGTAGGAGCGACGTAAGTCGCGAACGCACGGCACCTGCGGATCTCGAGAGGGTTTCCGCTGCGATGGAGTATCCGAGGAGGTTTTTGCGGGAATTCGGGAAACGCGATCAGTCGGTTCCGTGGGGATCAGTGAGATCGCGACTTACGTCGCTCCTACAATCACGCACCCACGCACCCACGCACCCACGCACCCACGCAGCCCTGCAGCCCTGCAGAGCCACGCAGCCACGGCAACCGCACAAGTCGTGCCGGTAAGCGATCCGGAGGTTGACCGACGCGGGCTCAGCGCCCGGCGCGCGCCTGCAACATCGCGAACGCCGCACGCAGGCCCTGGGCCTCGCCACCGCAGGGACGGCCGGGGCGGTCGGCGTCGTTCCAGCTGTAGACGTCCAGGTGCGCCCACTTCTGCGCCGCCGGTACGAAGCGTTCCAGGTACAGCGCGGCAGTAACGCTGCCGGCCATCCGGCTCGGGCCACCGTTGGCGATATCCGCAATATTGCTGGTCAGGTAACGCCAGTACGGACGCCACAACGGCATGCGCCAGAGTGGATCGCGCCGCTGCTGGCCGGCGGCGAGCCAGTCGGCGGCAAGCGTCTCGTCGTTGCTGTACAGCGCCGGCAGGTCGGGACCGAGCGCGATGCGGGCGGCGCCGGTCAGGGTCGCGAAGTCGAGGATGAACTCCGGTGATTGCTCGCCGGCATAGGTCAGCGCGTCGCATAGCACCAGCCGGCCCTCGGCGTCGGTGTTGTCGATCTCGACGCTGATGCCGGCGCGGGTCTCGATGACCTCGCCGGGGCGGAACGCGTTGGGGCCAACCGCATTCTCGACCGCGGCCACAAGCAACGTGATCCGCAGCGGCAACTTGCGCGCCATCACCCACTCGGCCAGCGCGATGGCGTGGGCGCTGCCGCCCATGTCCTTCTTCATGTTGCGCATGCCGTCGGCGCCCTTCAGGTCGAGGCCGCCGGTGTCGAAGCACACGCCCTTGCCGACGA
>JBOHYC010000417.1:0-2780 GCA_050737755.1 Lysobacter sp. | reverse complement strand
TTCCGGGTGCTGGTCACCACCGGCTTCGACCAGGTCACCGACCGGGTCCTGACGGGCGCGCGAGGCAAGACCGGGCGCGCCTACTACGACGCGGTCGACGCCGCCGAAAAGGCGCTGGTGGCCGAATGCGAGCAGCAGCCGGGTTACCGCTGCAGCGTCGCCAACATGCACTACGGCAGCGATTTCTACCTGGTCCGCCAGCTGGAGCTGCGCGACGTGCGCCTGGTCTACGCGCCGCCCGAGGCGGTCGGCAACTACGGCGACGAAGTGGACAACTTCATGTGGCCCCGCCACAGCGGCGACTTCACCCTGCTGCGCGCCTACGTCGCGCCCGACGGGCAACCGGCGGCGTACTCGGCCGACAACGTGCCCTACGTCCCGCCGGCGCACCTGCAGGTTTCGACGGACGCCGTCGCCGCCGGCGACTTCGCGATGCTGGCCGGTTATCCCGGCCGGACCTACCGGCACCGCATGGCCTCGGAGTTCGCCAGCCAGGTGGAGTGGACGCTGCCCCAGCGGGTGGAACTCTACGGCGGCCTGATCGAAACCGTCGAGGCGGCGATCGGCGACGATGCCGACGTCAAGGTCAAGTACGCCTCCACGCTGGCCGGACTGGAGAACGGTCTCAAGCGCGCGCAGGGCGAACTGGACGGATTGCGCCGCAGCGATGCGGTGGCAACCCGCCGTGCCGATGAACAGTCCATGCTGGCCTGGCTGGACGACCAGCCCGCGGCCCGCGCCGCCCGCGCCGATATCACGGCCGCCCAGGCCTTGCTGGACGAGACCGAGGCGACCCGCGAGCGCGACCAGTTACTCGGCGCGATCGCCCGGTTCCCGCAACTGCTGGGTTCGGCGATGCGCCTGCAGCGCCTGGCGCTGGAGCGCGGCAAGCCGGATGCACAACGCGAATCGGGTTACCAGCAACGCGACGCGGCGCTGATCGAGGGTGGGCTCAAACAGGTCCAGCGCCGGTACGCCGAGCGCGTCGAGAAGGCGCTGCTGGTCGATCTGCTGACGCAGTACGTGGCACTGCCCCCGGCGCAGCATGTGCCGGAGTTCGACGCGGTGTTCGGCCGCACGCCCGAACAGGTGCGCGCGAACGTCGATGCGCTCTACGCCGGTACCGCGCTGGACGAGGAAGCCGAGCGGCTGCGCTGGTTCAACGCCACGCCGGAGGAAGTCGCCCAGGCGGACGATCCGCTGCTGCAGGCGGCGGCGCGGCTGCAGCCGGCGCTGCTGCGGCTGGAGTCCGAGGACAAGCAGCGCGCGGGCGAGCTGTTGCGGCTGCGGCCGTCCTACATGGAGGCGCTGATCGGCTACCGCGAGTCCCGTGGCGAGGCGGTCTATCCCGACGCCAACTCCACCCTGCGCGTGAGCTATGGCCAGGTCAGCACCATGGACCCGCGTGACGGGGTGCGCTACCTGCCGCTGACGACCGTCGCGGGCATCGTCGAGAAGCACACCGGCGTGGCCCCGTTCGACGCCCCGCGTCCGCTGCTCGACGCGATCGCCGCGGGCGACTTCGGCAGCACCGCCGACCCCGACCTCGGCACCCAGACCGTCAACCTGCTGACCAACCTCGACACCACCGGCGGCAACTCTGGATCGCCGGTGCTCGATGCGCGCGGCGAGCTGATCGGCCTCAACTTCGACAGCAACTGGGAAGCCGTCAGCGCCAGCTGGAAGTTCGACCCGCGCTACAAGCGGGCGATCCACGTCGACATGCGTTACATGCGCTGGCTGATGGCAAAGGTCTACCCGGCTCCGCACCTGCTGGCCGAGATGGACCTGCCCGTTGAATAGGCCATGTCCGGCAAACCGGGCGCGGCTAGACTCGACCTTTCCGTTTCTTTTTTCCTGCTCGATTCCTCCGGGGGAGTGACCGCGATGCGTTATTCGATGTTGACCAGTGCGATCGCACTGGCGGGTGTGATGGGGTCCGCCACGGCGGGCGAGGGCATGTGGGTGCCGCAACAGTTGCCTGAGATCGCCGGCCCGCTCAAGAAGGCCGGGCTGGAACTGCCGCCCGAGCAGCTGGCCGACCTGACCGGCGACCCGATGGGCGCGGTGGTGTCGCTCGGCGGCTGCACCGCCAGCTTCGTTTCCCCGCAGGGCCTGGTGGTGACCAACCACCACTGCGCCTACGGCGCGATCCAGCTCAACTCCACCCCGGAAAACAACCTGATCGACAAGGGCTTCAACGCCCCGACCCGGGCCGACGAGGTATCCGCCGGGCCGAACGCGCGCATCTACGTGCTGGATTCGATCCAGGACGTGACCACGCAGGTGCGTGACGCAATCGCCGCCGCGCCCGATGCGGCCGGACGCAGCCACGCGCTTGAGGCGATCGAGAAGCGGCTGGTTGCCGATTGCGAGGCCGACGAAGGCTATCGCTGCCAGTTCTACAGTTTTGCCGGCGGTAACACCTACCGCTTGTTCAAGAACCTCGAGATCAAGGACGTCCGCCTCGTCCACGCGCCGCCCAACAGCGTCGGCAGCTACGGCGGCGACGTCGACAACTGGATGTGGCCGCGGCACACCGGCGACTTCTCGTTCTACCGCGCCTACGTCGGCCCGGACGGCAAGCCGGCCGCGTTCGCCGAGGACAACGTGCCGTACCAGCCCGAGCACTGGCTGAAGGTCACCCAAGAGTCGCTGGAGACCGGCGACTTCGTGATGGTGGCCGGCTATCCCGGCCGCACCGCCCGCTACGCGCTGGCCGCCGAGTTCGACGAGACCGCGCAGTGGACCTACCCGACCGTCAAGGCGCATTACGAGGA
>JBOHYC010000416.1:0-4878 GCA_050737755.1 Lysobacter sp. | reverse complement strand
TGCCCTACATCGTCGAGGTGGTGGCGGCCGACAAGCCCGGCATCCTGTTCCAGCTGGCCGATTTCTTCGACCGCCAGGGCATCACCATCGAGAGCCTGCACTGTTCGCGCTACCGGGCGATGCAGACCGGCGCCGACATGTTCTCCGCGCAGGTCACCATCGGGGTGCCGGCGAGCATGCACATTGCCGCGCTGCGCGACGACTTCCTGGAATTCTGCGACCACCTCAACCTCGACGCAATCATGGACCCGATGAAGTTCTGAGGACGCGACAGATGCTCGACGCCGGCGACAAGGTTCCCACCGATCTCCCGCTGGCGCTGTCCAGCGAACAGACCATCACCCTCGGCGACTACGCCGGTCTGTGGCTGGTGCTGTACTTCTACCCCAAGGACAGCACGCCGGGCTGCACTACCGAGGGCAACGACTTCAACGCGCTGCTGCCGAAGTTCAGGAAACTTGGTGCGACGGTGCTCGGGGTCTCGCGCGACTCGGTCAAATCGCACCAGAACTTCTGCGCCAAGCAGGGTTTCAGGTTCGACCTGGTCAGCGACAAGGACGAGGCCCTGTGCAACGCCTTTGGCGTGATCCGCGAGAAGAACATGTACGGCCGCAAGGTGATGGGCATCGTGCGCAGCACCTATCTGATCGACCCCGAGGGCGTCATCGCGCAGTCATGGCAACCGGTCAAGGTGCCGGGCCATGCCGACGCCGTGCTCGAAGCGCTCAAGGCTGCGGCAACGCAGTGACCCCATCCGCTCCAGTTCATCCCACCATCCCGCTTTGCGGGCATGTGGTGGCTTTGCCGTGCGTGATTGCCCGGCGCCTGCGTGTTGCACCCCACTCAACGATCCATCCACAGCGGAGCTCGCGATGACGAGAAGCAAGCGGATCTACGTGCTCGACACCAACGTGCTGATGCACGACCCCACGGCACTGTTCAAGTTCGCGGAACACGATGTCTACCTGCCAATGCAGGTGATCGAGGAGCTCGACAACGGCAAGAAGGGCACCACCGAAGCCAGTCGCAACGCGCGCCAGGTCAGCCGCTTCCTCAACGAACTGGTCGAGGCCGCGGGCACCGACAGGATCCAGACCGGCATCCCGCTGGCGCCGCCCAGTGGCCTGAAGCTGCGTGGCCAGGAAAGCGCGGGAAGCCTTCGTTTCCAGACCGACAACTTCGACGCCGGCAAGCGCTTCAGCGCGGTGGTGCCCGACAACGCCATCCTCGGCGCGATCCTCGCGCTGAAGGAAGCCGAGCCCGACGTACCCGTGGTGTTCGTGTCCAAGGACATCAACCTGCGGATCAAGTCGGCGATCGCCGGCATCGTGTCGGAGGACTACGAGAACGACCGCGCGCTGGATGATTTCAGCCTGCTCTACACCGGCGCCACCGAGCTGCCGGAGGATTTCTGGAAGCGCCACGGCAAGGACCTGAAGTCGTGGACCGACAAGGGCCGCACCTATTACGAAATCTCGCGGGTCGAGGACGATGACTGGTATCCCAACCAGTTCCTGTTCCTGCCCGGCGAGGATGAGGCCGAACTCAAGGTCGCCAAGGTCACCGACGAAAAGGTCACGCTGCAGATCGTCGACGACTACCGCCACAGCCAGCACTCGGTCTGGGGCATCACCGCGCGCAACCGCGAGCAGAACTTCGCGCTCAACGCCCTGATGGACCCGGAGATCGATTTCGTCACCCTGCTCGGCACCGCAGGCACCGGCAAGACCCTGCTCGCGCTGGCCGCGGGCCTGGCTCAGACGATGGACCAGCAGCGCTACCGGGAAATCATCATGACCCGCGCGACGGTCAGCGTCGGCGAGGACATCGGCTTCCTGCCGGGCACCGAGGAAGAAAAGATGACGCCGTGGATGGGCGCGCTGACCGACAACCTGGAGGTGCTCACGCACAACCAGGAAGGCGGCAGCTGGGGTCGCGCGGCGACCAACGACCTGCTGGCATCGCGGATCAAGATCCGCTCGCTCAACTTCATGCGCGGGCGCACGTTCCTGAGCCGATGGCTGATCCTCGACGAGGCGCAGAACCTCACGCCGAAGCAGATGAAGACGCTGATCACCCGCGCCGGTCCGGGCACCAAGATCATCTGCCTGGGCAACGTCGAACAGATCGACACGCCGTACCTGACGGAGACGACGTCCGGCCTGACCTACGCGGTCGATCGCTTCAAGAACTGGCCGCACAGCGCCCACGTGACCCTGCGTCGCGGCGAGCGTTCGCGGCTGGCGGACTACGCTTCGGAAGTGCTGTAGCGATGGCGGAACGGCTGGCCACGTGGGTCTGGGTCGGTGCCGCCGCGCTCGCCAGCGTGGCCGGCATCGTCAACGTGGTCGGCTTCCTCGGCTTCCAGCAGCAGGCGGTGACCCACCTTACCGGCAACACCTCGCTGCTGGCCGCCGCAATGGTCGGTGGTGATGCCGGCCTGGCGATTGGGCTGGGGGCGATGCTGGTCGCATTCGTGGTCGGCGCGATGCTCAGCGGGCTGATCGTGCAGGACAGCACGTTGCGGCTCGGCCGGCGCTACGGCGTTGCGTTGACGATCGAATCGGTAATGCTGCTGGCGGCGATCCCGCTGTTCCGCCAGCAGCACCTTGCCGGGCCGATCCTCGCCGCCATGGCCTGCGGCCTGCAGAACGCGATGGCGACCACCTACAGTGGCGCGCTGGTGCGCACCTCGCACGTCAGCGGCATGTTCACCGACCTCGGCATCATGCTCGGCCATGCGCTGCGCGGCTTGCCGCTGGGTCGGCGCAGGTTGGCGCTATGCGCGCTGGTGATCGGCTTCTTCTTCATCGGCGGTGTGACCGGAGCACTCCTGTTCGCACGGATCGGGTACGCCGCGTTGTATCTGCCGGCAGCGCTGACGGGCGGCACAGGGCTGGGGTATTTCGCCTACCGCCAACTCGCCCCACGCGACCCCGGGCTTCTGTAGGAGCCTGCCGCGTTCGGCGACAATGCAGCAATGAACTCCACCGACACCCGCCCGCCCAGCGCGCTCACCATCGCCGGTTCCGACTCCGGCGGCGGCGCAGGCATCCAGGCCGACCTCAAGACCTTCGCCGCGCACGGCGTCCACGGCCTCAGCGCGATAGCCGCGCTTACCGCCCAGCACACCCGCGGCGTGACCGCGGTGCATGTTCCCGACCTTGGCTTCCTGCGCGCGCAGATCGATGCCTGCTTCGATGATTTCCGCATCGTCACGGTCAAGCTCGGCATGCTCGCCAACGCTGACGTCATCCATGCCGTGGCCGATGCGTTGAAGCACTACGCACCATCCCACATCGTGCTCGACCCCGTGATGGTGGCGACCTCCGGCGCACGCCTGCTGGAGACCGCAGCCCTCGACGCATTGCGCACGCGACTGCTGCCGCTCTGCAGCGTGCTGACCCCCAACCTGCCGGAAGCCGAACTGCTGCTCGGCCACCCCATCCCCGACCGCGATGCGATGCGGCTGGCCTGCACCGAACTGCTGCCCACGGGCGCTCGTGCGGTGCTGCTCAAGGGCGGTCATCTGGCCGACGATGGTGATGTGGTCGACCTGCTGGCCGACGGCGACGAAATTCGCGAGATCAGCCATCCGCGCCTGCAGCTGGATGCGCATGGCACCGGTTGCACCTTGGCATCCGCCGTGGCCGCCAATCTCGCCCTGGGAAGGGCCTTGCCGGCGGCTTGCAGCGACGCCGCCGATTACGTCCATCGCGCTTTGCGTGGCGGTTACCGCCCGGGACGCGGCGATGTCGTAGTACTCGACCACTTCGGCGCGGGCCGGGGCTGAGTCGATGCGCTCGTTCGAGATCGCGCTGCAGGCCGATGACGGCCATCAGCACCGGTTGCGGGCCTGCGTTCCAGCGCAACCGTCCGCGGCACTGCTGTGGCTGCCCGCGCTCGGCGTCGCCGCACGCCACTACCAGCCCTTTGCCGCCGCCTTGGCGGAACGCGGCATCGCGGTATTCGTGCACGAATGGCGCGGGCATGGCAGCAGCAGCCTGCGTGCTGGCCGGCAGCAGGACTGGGGCTATCGCGAGTTGCTGGAACTCGACCTGCCGGCGAGCGAAGCCGGCGTGCGGCAGGCACTGGTCGACATCGGTGCGGCCGACCTGCCCCGCTGCATCGGCGGCCACAGTCTCGGCGGGCAGCTCGCCAGTTGCCGCCTCGCCATCGCACCCGGGTTTGCCACCCAACTGTGGCTGGTCGCCAGCGGCGCGCCGTACTGGCGCGCATTCCCACGACCAACCCGCTACTGGCTGCCGCTGGCTTACCGGTTCATGCCATGGCTGGCCGACCGGTGCGGCGCCCTGCCCGGCCACCGGATCGGGTTTGGCGGCACTGAAGCCCGCGGCCTGATTCGCGACTGGGCCCGCACCGCGCTGAGTGGTCGATATGCGGCCGCCGGTATCGAGGTGGACCTGGAGGCCGCATTGGCCCGGGTCGATGTGGGCATCCGCTCGGTGGTGCTCGCCCGTGATTGGCTTGCGCCGGAATCTTCGTTGCAGTTCCTGCTCGGCAAGATGCCGCGGGCCACAGCATCCACCATCCGGATCGGCGCGGAGTCGCTCGGCACCGTGGCCGATCATTTCGCGTGGATGAAGCATCCCGCAGCCGTGGCCAGCGCACTGGTACCGTCCCGGGACTGACATCCACCCGACCCCGCGGGATCGATCGCGCCAGTGAATTCCGTTGTCCCGGATGACGCACTCAACCGGGGTGATCGGGAGTAATGCGAGGAACGACCCTCGTCGCCCTGTCCGCCATCAAGCTGCTCATGCTAGCGGCCTTCATGCTGGGCATCGATCCGCTGCTGCGCGATCGCATCGCTGCAGCCGGTGTTGGCGGACGGGCAACGATTCCTGTCGACCTATT
>JBOHYC010000415.1:0-3482 GCA_050737755.1 Lysobacter sp. | reverse complement strand
TGAGCGCGCGCTGGAGAATGTCGGCGCGCTCGCGGTCACCCTGGCCGACGCCCACGCCGACGCGCCCGACGAGCAGGCGATCTTCGAGCCCGGCGTCGGCCAGACCCCGATGTGGGGCGAGCTGGTGCTGACCGCGCTGTTCGAGGGCGGCACTTCCGAAGCCTTGCTGCTGCATGCGCTTGCGGCCGCCGACGAGGGCATCGACTGGTCGCGCGCGCAGTTCCGCGAGGTCGCCGACCAGGACTGGGCGCGGGCGTGGATGGACCAGTACGAGCCGCTGAAATTCGGCGCCCGGACCTGGATCGTGCCGTGGAACCACGACCTGCCCCAAGGCGCCGACGCGCCCGACGCCGCGGTGGTGCGGCTCGACCCCGGCCTCGCGTTCGGCTCCGGCACCCACCCGACCACCGCGTTGTGCCTGCAATGGTTCGACACGCTGGCCGGCGAAGGCGTACTCGACGGCGCGACCGTGCTCGATTTCGGCTGCGGCTCGGGCATCCTCGCGCTGGCCGCGCTCAAGCTCGGCGCCACTCAGGCAGTCGGCGTCGACAACGATCCGCAGGCGCTGCTCGCCACCCACGACAACGCCGAGCGCAACGGCGTCGGCGAGCGGTTGGCGGTGTACCTGCCGGACGACGAGCCGGTCGCGGCGTATCCGGTGGTGGTCGCCAACATCCTCGCCTCGGCACTGGTGGCGCTGGCCGACACCCTCGCCGCGCGGGTCGCGCCGGGCGGACGCATCGCGCTGTCGGGCATCCTCGACGGGCAGCAGGACGAGGTGCTGGCGCGCTACGCGGGTGATTTCGAACAATTGCAGGTCGCGCAACTGGACGACTGGATCCGGATCAATGGCGTCCGTCGCCGCTGACGCCCGGGCCGCGCGCGGGCTCGGCTAAACTCCGGCACATGTTTGTCCCCTGCCCTCATTGCGGATTCCTGGTGGCCCTGATCGTCTCGCGGGGCGGCCCGGCGCAGCATTGCCCACGGTGCAGGAATCCGCTGGCTGTCGAACCGGATGCCGGAGCGGACACCGACGTGGTCACTCCGCCTGCGCAGGAGCCGTCGCTCGAACCGGAACCGCAGCCGCAGCAACCACCAGCACCTGTCGCCGCGCCGCTTGCAGCGACGTCCGCAGCGCCCGCCGACCAGCCACGCCGACGCGTCCGCCGCTCGAGCGCCCCCAGCTTCGCCCGCGTCATCGCACCCGCACCGACCGCGGGCAAACCGCAGTGGTCCGGCTGGTTGATCATCGCGGGACTGGCTGTACTGCTGGCGTTGCAGCTGCTGCTCGCACAACGCCAGGAGCTCGCCGCGAGCGAGCGCTGGCGACCATTGGCCAGTGGTGTCTGCGCGGTGTTCGGCTGCGCGCTTGCGCCGTGGCATGAGCCCGACGCGTACACCATGCTCGCGCGCAGCGTGCAACCGTCCGGCATACCCGGCGTGTTGCGGGTCAAGGCCAGTTTCCGCAACGACGCGCGTTGGCCGCAGCCGTGGCCGGCGCTCGCACTGAGCCTGTCGGACGTGCGTGGCCAACCGGTTGCGCAGCGTACGTTCGTGGCCAGCGATTACCGTGGCGACGACGCGGCGGGCGATGCGGAACTCGCGCCCGGGCAAAGCGCCAGCGTGCAGTTCGACGTAGCCGAGCCGGCCTCGCCGATCGTCGCATTCAACTTCGAATTTCGATGAACGGGCGACCCGCGGTGTCGGCCGCCACGTTCGCGCGTTAGACTCGACCCCCCGTCGTCGAACCGCAGGATGCGGCGCATGTGCCGTGCGACGGTTGCCTACGTCCGGGGGAGACGCGCTTGAACGCCGCAGCAGACCGTAATAATTCCAGCCGTCCGGAAACCGGGCGCACCGGTCCGCGAGTGCCGCTACGGGACCACGTCGCCACATCGATTCGCCGTTACCTCGGCGACCTCGACGGTTGCGACAACGGCGACCTCTACCAGATCGCGCTGCAGGAACTGGAGATCCCGCTGTTCGCCGAAGTGCTCACGCACTGCGACGGCAACCAGAGCCGCGCCGCCGCGATGCTCGGCATCCACCGCGCGACGCTGCGCAAGAAGCTGCGCGACTACGGCCTGGCCTGAGGGCGCCGCAACGGGCCGGTATAATTGCCGGCTTTCCTGCCGAAGCCCGCCTGCCATGACGTCCGCACCCTCGCCCGCCGCACCGGTAAAGATCCGCCGCGCCCTGCTGTCCGTGTCCGACAAGACCGGCCTGGTCGAACTGGCCCGCGCGCTCGCCGGGCATGGCGTCGAACTGCTCTCGACCGGCGGCACGGCCAAGGCGATCCGCGACGCCGGACTGGCAGTGAAGGACGTGTCCGAAGCCACCGGCTTCCCGGAAATGATGGACGGCCGGGTCAAGACCCTGCACCCGGTCGTGCACGGTGGCCTGCTCGGCCGCGCCGGCATCGACGAGGCGGTGATGGCGCAGCACGGCATCGACGCGATCGACCTGCTGGTGCTGAACCTGTATCCGTTCGAGGCGGTGTCGGCCAACCCCGACAGCACGATGGACGAGATCATCGAGAACATCGATATCGGCGGCCCGGCAATGCTGCGCTCGGCGGCGAAGAACTACGCCCGCGTCGCGGTCGCGACCGAGCCGGCACAGTACGACGCGCTGCTGGAGGAACTGGCGGCGAACGACGGCGCGCTGTCGGCCAAGACCCGCTTTGCGCTGTCGGTGGCCGCGTTCAATCGCGTCGCCTTCTACGACGCCTGCATCAGCAACTATCTGTCGTCGATCAACGATGACGACAGCCGCGCACTGTTCCCGGCGCAGAACAACAGCAATTTCGTCAAGGTCATGGACCTGCGCTACGGCGAGAATCCGCACCAGCACGGCGCGTTCTACCGCGACCTGTGGCCGGTGCCGGGCACGCTGGCCACCTTCACCCAGCTGCAGGGCAAGGAGCTGAGCTTCAACAACCTTGCCGATGCCGACGCGGCGTGGGAGTGCGTGCGTCAGTTCGACGCGCCGGCCTGCGTGATCGTCAAGCACGCCAACCCGTGCGGCGTCGCGGTCGGCGCCGGCAACGGCGAGGCCTACGAGGCGGCGTTCGCAACCGATCCGACTTCGGCGTTCGGCGGCATCATCGCGTTCAACAAGACGCTCGATGTGGCGACGGCCAAGGCGATCCTCGACCGGCAGTTCGTCGAGGTGTTGATCGCGCCGGACTACGAGCCGGCCGCGCTCGACTACGCTAAGAAGAAGGCCAACGTGCGCGTGCTGCAGATTCCGCATGGCGATGGCCGCAACAACTTCGACGTCAAGCGGGTCGGTTCGGGACTGCTGATGCAGACCAGTGACAACCGCGAGGTGACGCGCGAAGAACTGAAGGTGGTGACGAAGCTGGCGCCGACCGAAGCGCAGTTCGGCGACCTGCTGTTTGCCTGGCGCATCGCCAAGTTCGTGAAGTCCAATGCGATCGTCTATGCGAAGGACGGTCGCAGCATCGGCATCGGTGCGGG
>JBOHYC010000414.1:0-3098 GCA_050737755.1 Lysobacter sp. | reverse complement strand
CGCGATCAGGCTGACCACCAGCAGCATTTCCAGCAGCGAGACGCCGCCCTGCCCGCGCCTGCCCACGTCGCGGCTACTCGTAGCGGATGTCGCCATCGACGCTGCTGCCGCCGACCTTGCCGTCCTTGCCGAGGATCACCAGGTCGAACGCACCGGCCTCGCCCGGCGTGCGGTATTCGATCGGGTGGCCCCACGGGTCGTTGAGTTCGGCCGCCTTCGCATACGGACCGAGCCAGCCGGGCGCGCTGGACGGCTCGGTCACCAGTTCGTCGAGCGTGGTCGGCAGGCGGCCGGTGTCCATCTGGAACGCCTCCACCTTCTGCGCCATCGTGGTCACCTGCGACTTGGCGAGGTTGGCCTTGGCGCGGTCGGCGCCGCCGAGCACGCGCGAACCGACGAAGGTCAGCACCGCGCCGATCAGCACGATCACGATGATGATCTCGATCAGGCTCATGCCGGCCTGCTTCGCGGCGGAGGGGGAGCGGGTCAGGGAACGCTTGTTTCGCATCGCAGTCGTCCGTTGTTGGAAGTCGGGGGAATGTCGGGCTCAGCCGATCTGGTTGGTCAGGTCGTACAGCGGGGTCAGCACGGCCATCACCACCACGCCGACCACGCCAGCCAGCACCACGGTGACGACCGGCACCAGCGCCGCGAGCATCCGGTCGAGCGCCAGCGAGGTCTGGTGCTCGAAAGTCTCGGCGGTCTTGACCAGCATTGCATCGAGCTCGCCGGACTCCTCGCCGACCTGGATCATCTGCAGCGCCAGCCGGGGGAACCGCTTTCCGCGTCCCAGCGCGGTCGACAGCGCGACGCCGTTCTTGACCTCGTCGGCCGCGACGCTGACGTCGGCGGCCAGCACGCGGTTGTCCATGACTTTCTGGGCGATGCCGAGCGCGGACATCAACGGCACGCCGTTGCGTACCAGCGTGCCGAGCGTGCGTGCCAGCCGCGCGGTCTCGACCTTGGCGAACAGACCGCCGAAAAAGCGGCGCCGCAGCAGCCATCCGTCGACCGCTTCGCGGAAAACAGGATCGCGGCGCTTGCGGTCGATCCACAGCAGCACCAGCGCCGGCACCACCACCAGCACGATCCACCAGTCGCGCACGAACAGGCCGACACCGAGCACGATCCGGGTGAACATCGGCAGCTCGGCATCCAGGCTTTCGTACATCTGCGCGAACTGCGGGACCACGTAGCCGAGCAGGAACAGCAGGCTCAGGCCGACCATCACCAGCAGGATCGCCGGGTAGATCAGTGCGTTGATCACGCGCCCCTGCATCGCGCGCGAACGTTCCAGGTAATCGGCCAGTCGCGCGAGCGTCTCGTGCAGGCTGCCACCGGCTTCGCCGGCGCGGATCATGTTGACGTACAGCCGCGAGAACGTGCCGTGCTGCCGCTCCAGAGCGGTCGACAACGACGTACCTCCACGCACCGCATCGCGAACGTCGCTGACCACGCGCCGGGCCGCCTCGTCCTCGGGCAGTTCCAGCAGGATCGTCAGCGCGCGGTCGAGCGGTTGCCCCGCGCCGAGCAACGTCGCCAGTTGCTGGGTGAACTGCACCAGCCGCTCGCCCGAAAATGGTTTGGGCTTGAACAGGTCCTTCCAGATCGACGTGCCGCCGCCCTCGCTGGCCAGCCGCGCCTCGACCGGCAGGTGGCCTTGCTCCTGCAACTTTGCCGCGACCTCGGCATTGCTGGCGGCCTCCATCTGGCCGTCGAGCATCTCGCCACGCGCGTTGAGCGCCTTGTAGTTGTAGAGCGCCATGCGATCAGGCGTCCTCGGTCACGCGCAACACTTCCTCGATGGTGGTCAGCCCGGCCAGCGCCTTGACGATGCCGTCCTCGTACATCGTGCGCATGCCGGCGTCCCGGGCGATCCGTTCGATCTCGCCCATGCCGGCGTGGCGCATCACCGCACGACGCAACTCGTCGTTCATGACCATGAACTCCATGATCGTCGAACGGCCCTTGTAGCCGGTTGGCGCCAGCGCCGAAGCGCGTGGGCGGTACAGATGGATGTCGCCCTCGGGCTGGTAGCGACGCAGGCCGAACTTGTCGATCTCTTCCGGCGACGCGGGGTACTTCTCGGCGTGGGTCGGCTCAAGCTTGCGCACCAGCCGCTGGGCGAGGATGCCGTTGACGGTCGAGGTCAGCAGGTAATCCTCGACCCCCATGTCGAGCAGCCGGGTGATACCGCCGGCGGCGTTGTTGGTGTGCAGCGTCGACAGCACCAGATGGCCGGTGAGCGCCGACTGGATCGCGATACGCGCGGTCTCCAGGTCGCGCATCTCGCCGATCATGATGATGTCCGGATCCTGGCGCACGATCGAGCGCAGCGCCTGCGAGAAGTCGAGGCCGATCTGCGGCTTGGCCTGGATCTGGTTGATGCCCTCGATCTGGTATTCGACCGGGTCCTCGACCGTGATGATCTTGACGTCCGGGGTGTTGAGCTTGCTCAGCGCGGTGTACAGCGTGGTGGTCTTGCCGGAACCGGTCGGGCCGGTCACCAGCAGGATGCCGTGCGGCTGCTGCAGCACGTGCTGGAACTGCGGCAGGAACTCGTCGGTGAAGCCCAGTTTCTCGAAGTCGAGCACCACCGATTCACGGTCGAGCAGGCGCATCACCACGCTCTCGCCGTGCGCGGTCGGCACGGTGCTGACACGCAGGTCGAGCTCCTTGCCCTGCACCCGCAACATGATCCGGCCGTCCTGCGGCAGGCGGCGTTCGGCGATGTTGAGCTTGGCCATGATTTTGATGCGGCTGATCACCGCCGCGGTCAGGTTGACCGGCGGACTCTCGCCATCGATCAGCACGCCGTCGACGCGGTAGCGCACCTTCAGCCGGTTCTCGAACGGCTCGATATGGATGTCGGACGCGCGCAACTCGACCGCGCGCTGGATCACCAGATTGACAAGCCGGATCACCGGCGCCTCGGAGGCGAGGTCGCGCAGGTGCTCGACGTCGTCGAGGTCGCTGCCCTCGCCTTCGGCGGTTTCAATAATCGCGCCCATCGCGCTGCGGCCCTGGCCGTGCCAGCGCTCGATCAGTTCATCGATCTCGGAGCGCAGGGCGACGCTGGCGTGGACCTCGCGGCCGGT
>JBOHYC010000413.1:0-2361 GCA_050737755.1 Lysobacter sp. | reverse complement strand
TCTCGGGGCCGATCTGCTCCTCGCGCGCGGCGACGTTGCGGGCGACCTCGGCTTCGACGTGCTCGGCGATGCCCTCGGCATCGATCTCCTTGCTGTCGCGGACCAGCGCCTGCAGGTCCACCTGCACCCCGAAATCCTGGGCCAGCGCGGCCTGGAGGCCCGGCAGATCCCACTGCTCGTCGACCGAGTTGAGCGGCACGAAGCGGGCGACGGCTTCGGCGACGACGTCCTCGCGGATCCCATCGATGTTTTCCTTGACGTCCTCGGCCTCCAGCAACTCGTCGCGCTGGGTGTAGATGACCTTGCGCTGGTCGTTGTTGACGTCGTCGAAGTCGAGCAGGTTCTTGCGGATGTCGAAGTTGTGGGCCTCGACCTTGCGTTGCGCGCCGGCGATCTGCTTGGTCACCAGTGGGCTTTCGATGATGTCGTCTTCCTTCAGCCCCATCCGCGCCATCACCTTCTGCACCCAGTCGGCGGCGAAGATGCGCATCAGGTTGTCTTCAAGCGACAGGTAGAAGCGCGAGGAACCCGGATCGCCCTGGCGGCCGGCGCGGCCGCGCAGTTGGTTGTCGATGCGGCGCGATTCGTGACGCTCGGTGCCGACGATGTGCAGGCCGCCAGCGGCCTTGACCGCCTCGTGGCGCTCGCGCCATTCGGCCTTCAGGCGCTCGCGGGTGGCGTCGTCGACCGGCTCGCCAGCGGCCTCCATCTGCTCGATCTCGTTCTCCCACGAGCCGCCGAGCACGATGTCGGTACCGCGGCCGGCCATGTTGGTGGCGATCGTGATCGCACCCGGGCGACCGGCCTGGGCGATGATCACCGCCTCGCGCTCGTGCTGCTTGGCGTTGAGCACCTCGTGATGGATTCCGGCCTCGCGCAGCTGCTCGCTGAGCATCTCGGAGACTTCGATCGAGGTGGTGCCGACCAGCACCGGCTGGCCCTTGGCGTTGGCTTCCTTGATTTCGGCGAGCACCGCGCGGTACTTGCCGGCGCGGTTGAGGAACACCGCGTCCGGACTGTCCTTGCGCTGCACCGGGCGGTTGGGCGGGATCACCACCACTTCCAGGCTGTAGATGCTCTGGAACTCGAACGCCTCGGTGTCGGCCGTACCGGTCATGCCGGCCAGCTTGTTGTACATGCGGAACAGGTTCTGGAAGGTGATGCTCGCCAGCGTCTGGTTCTCGCGCTGGACCGGCACGCCCTCCTTGGCCTCGACCGCCTGGTGCAGGCCGTCGGACCAGCGGCGACCCGCAAGGGTGCGGCCGGTGAACTCGTCGACGATCACCACCTCGCCGTCGCGCACGATGTAGTCGACGTCGCGCTGGTAGATCGCGTGCGCGCGCATCGCGGCATTGAGGTGGTGTACGACGCTGAGGTTCGCCGGGCTGTAGAGGCCTTCCTCGTCGTCATCGCCAAGGATCCCGGCTTCGCGCAGCAGGCGCTCGGCGTGTTCCTGGCCGTCCTCGGACAGGTGGACCTGCTTGCCCTTCTCGTCGACCCAGTAGTCGCCCTCGCCTTCCTCGGTCTCCTGCTTGACCAGCGACGGCACAAGACGGTTGACCTTGATGTACAGCTCCGGCGAATCGTCGGCCGGGCCGGAGATGATCAGAGGGGTGCGGGCCTCGTCGATCAGGATCGAGTCGACCTCGTCGACGATCGCGTAGTTGAGGCCGCGCTGGTGACGGTCCTCCTTCGACAGCGCCATGTTGTCGCGCAGGTAGTCGAAGCCGAACTCGTTGTTGGTGCCGTAGGTGATGTCGGCGTTGTAGGCCTCGGCCTTGTCCGAATGCGGCATCCCGGGGTAGACCACCCCGACCGACAGCCCCAGCCAGTTGTAGAGCTTGCCCATCCAGGCCGAGTCGCGCCGGGCCAGGTAGTCGTTGACGGTAACGACGTGGACGCCGTCGCCGGTCAGTGCGTTGAGGTAGACCGGCAGGGTGCCGACCAGGGTCTTGCCCTCGCCGGTGCGCATCTCGGCGATCTTGCCCAGGTGCAGCACCATGCCGCCGATCAGCTGGACATCGTAATGGCGCATGCCCAGCACCCGGACGCTGGCTTCGCGGCAGACCGCGAAGGCTTCCGGCAGCAACTGGTCGAGGGTGGCGCCGTCTTTCAGGCGCTGCTGCAGTTCAGGCGTCTTGGCCTGCAGTTCTTCGTCGCTGAGCTTCTGCATCTCGGGCTCGAGCGCGTTGATCTTGGTGACGGAGCGTTGCAGTTGGCGCAGCAGGCGGTCATTGCGACTGCCGAAGACGCTGGTAAGCAGGTTGTTGAGCATGTGCGGTCCGAAAAGGAGTCCGAAAGCGGTCGCCAACGACAACGGGGCGCCAGGCGCCCCGTGATGGCGAAACGATCATTCTAGCG
>JBOHYC010000412.1:0-9961 GCA_050737755.1 Lysobacter sp. | reverse complement strand
CTATCTCGGCGTCGGCGCCGACATGCCCGGAGCGGAACTGGTGCAGACGGTGCCGGTGCGGTTCAAGGTCGGTGCGCCGGACGACGTCGACAAGTGCGTGTTGTCGGCGCTGCCAGGGGTCAAGCTGACCCACGCCGCGCAGGTGCCGACGGCAATCCCGGTGCGGCCGGGCTGCCAGTACTTCGCTATCGAGCCACGTGGCCCGTTGTACGAGCGGATGCTCAAGTCGCAGTCGTTGATGATCTACGTGCCCTCGGGGCTGCGCGAACTCAAGCTCGAACTGATCGCGTTGACCCCCTGATCCACCCTTCGCACCCCGTCCGCGGCAGGAAGCCATGAACTACGCCAATCCCCCCGTCCCACAAGGCATGCCGTCGCTGTCGCAGGCACAGGTCAGTCCGTTGCCCGCAGGCGGCGCCAACCCGCGCAGCCTGCTCGACCTGATGGCTGACGGCTTCTATCTGCTGATGCTGCTCAAGCGTGGCCAGTTGCCCGCCAGCGAGACTGCGTTCGTCGATTCGGTGCAACGCTTTCTCGATGGCGTCGAGCGCGGCGCGACCAAGCTCGGGATCGCCTCGGAGGACGTCTACGCGGCCAAGTACGCATTCTGCGCGGCGGTCGACGAGGCGATGCTGGGCCAGTCGTCATCGCTACGCGATGCATGGGAGTGCAACCCGCTGCAACTGCGACTGTTCGGCGAGCACCTCGCCGGCGAACACTTCTTCGACCGCCTCGAACAGTTGCGCGCCCAGGGCGCGACACGACTGCCGTCGCTGGAGGTCTACCACTACTGCCTGCTGCTCGGCTTCGAGGGCAAATATCGCCTGGAAGGGCCGGAAAAGCTTGGCTACCTGATTGCCCGGCTCGGCGACGAGATCGTCTACCTCAAGGGCAAACGCACCGGCTTTGCGCCGCATTGGGCGCCACCGGACAAGGTCGCTCATGCGCTGCGCCGGGTGGTGCCGTTGTGGGCACCGGCGGCGGTGCTGGCGGTGGTCGGCCTGCTCGGCTATTTCGGCCTCAACGCGCTGCTCGGCAACCATACCGAAGAGCAGCTGGCGAGCTACAACGAGGTCGTGCAACTGCCCGGACGCACCGCCCACCTGACCATCACCCTACCCTGACCGACCACAGCGAGCCCCACGGATATGGATATCCAGCGCCTTGCCAGCCACGCCAGCCAGTGGCTGGGATTGTTGTCGCAAGACACCCGGTTGATCGAGATCGACAGCGTGCTGCCCGGCGCGTTGGTGGTCGAGCGTTTCGAAGGCCGCGAGTCGGTCTGTGACGACTTCCACTTCGAGGTCGACTGCCTTTCTACATCGGCATTCCTCGACGCCCAGGCGCTGGTCGGACAGCCGCTGTCTCTGCGCTTACGGCGGGCCGATGGTGGCCATCGCCACTGGCACGGCCACTGCACCCGGGTCGCCCCGCTCGGCAGCGACGGCGGGCTGGCGCGCTACCGGTTGACGATGGAACCGTGGACGGCATTTCTCAAACTGCGCCGCAACGCGATCATCTTCCAGGACCTCGATGCGCTGGGCGTGGTCGAGCGGATCTTCGACGACTACCCGCAAGCAAGCTATCGCGTCGATGCCACACAGGCGTTGCCCACGTTCCCGGTCACCACCCAGTACCGCCAGAGCGACCACGATTTTGTTTTTCGACTGCTCGCCGATGCCGGCCTGGCCTGGCGTTTCGAGCACACGCAGGGCGCGGCCGCGGATGAAAGCTCCGGGACGCCGGGCGGCGACCACACGCTGGTGATCTTCGACCGCGACGCCGAGGTGCTCGATGCCAATCCGGCGACGGTGCGCTTCCATCGAATCGATGCGGCAGAGTCGCTGGACGCAATCACGCACTTCACCGAGCAGCGCCAGGCCACCGCCAACGCGGTGACCACCGCCAGCTGGCAGCCCGAGCGGGTCGAGTCGCACGCCGCCGCCCTCGACGCCGACCCGGCCGGTCCCAACCTGCCGACCCGTGAGGTCTACAGCGTCCCGCGCGCTGGCCGCTTTGCCGCGCGCAATCACGCCGACCAGTCCGCCGACCTGCAACTGGACGCGCTGCGCCTGCCGCAGCGCGTGCATGCCGGCAGCGGCAGCGCCCGTGGGCTCGATGCCGGGGTCGGTTTCACCCTGAACCAGCACCCGGACCTTTCCGGCCGGCGCTTCATCGCGCTGGTGGTCGAACACGTAGCCGCCAACAACCTGCCCAGTGGCATCGTCGCCTTGCTCGACAGCACCTCAACCGCAAGCGGTGAACTGGAGCGCGGCAGCTACCGCAATCGATTCATCGCTGTGCCCGCCGATATCGCAATCGTTCCGCTCGCGCGGCCCAAGGCCACCGCACCGGGACTGCAAACCGCCCGCGTGGTCGGCCTGCCCGACGCGGCCGTGACCAGCAGCCGCGACCATCAGGTCCGCATCCAGTTCTCTTGGCAACGCGGCGTCGCACCCAATCGCGGCGGACTGACCGACACCGGCTCCAGCGCAAATCCCGACGGCCACGCCCCCGGCGACGACTCGTCCGGCACCTGGGTCCGCGTCGCCGAATGGCAGGCCGGTCCCAACTGGGGCAGTCACGCCCTGCCGCGCATCGGCAGCGAGGTGCTGGTCGAGTTCCTGCATGGCGACATCGACCAGCCGCTGGTGGTCGGTCAGCTCTACAACGGCGAGGTCGCCCCGCCGTTCGCGCTGAGTGAGGCCAGCAACCACCCCGGCACCGTCTCCGGCCTGCACAGCCAGTCGCTCGACGGCAGCGGCAGCCAGCAGTGGTTGCTCGACGACGCCCCTGGCCAGCTGCGCCAGCGCCTGCACACCAGCCTGGCCGACAGCCGGCTGGAACTGGGCTACCTGATCGACGCCAACAACGCATCGCGTGGCGGCTACAGCGGCGAGGGGTTCGACCTGGCGACGCTCGGCTGGGCCAACGTCCGCGCCGGGCAGGGCCTGCTGCTCTCGACCACCGCACGTACCAACGCCACCTCGACCCAGCTCGACATCGCCGAGGCGGTCAGTCAGCTCAAGGGCGCCGAGCGCACCACGCAGGCGTTGAGCGACGCCGCGCAGGGTAGTGAGGTCGCCTCACTGGCCGGCAACGCGCGGCAAACCGACCTGATCAAGCAGATCGACCCGGAGCAAGACGGCAAGTACGGCGGCAGCGTCAACGGCCAGAGCGCGAACAAGCCCGAAGGCGCAAGCCGCAATGGCGGCGACCCGGTCGAGAAGTTCGCAGCCCCGCTGCTGATCGCCGAATCCCCTGATGCCATCGCGTTCACGACCCCGGCCAGCGCAATCGCCTACGCCGGCGGCCACAGCCACCTGACCAGCCAGTCCGACACTCACCTCGCGGCCGGTCACACCTTCGCCGGCGTCAGCGGCGGGCACCTCGCCCTGTTCGCCCAGCACGGCCCGGTCAAGGCCGTCGCCGCCAACGGCCCGCTGAGCCTGCAAGCCCACGCCGGCCCGCTGGAGCTGCTGGCCGACCAGAGCGTCACCGTCACCGCCACCGACGAGCGCATCGACGTGCTGGCCAAGCAGAAGATCGTGCTGCAGGCGGGCAAGACCCAGATCACGCTGGAGGGTGGCGATATCACGTTTGCGTGCCCCGGCAACTTCACCGTCAAGGCGGGGCAGGTGCCGTTCAAGGGCGGAGCGAATACGGCGGCGGCGCTGGATGTGCTGCCCAGCGGCATGGCCGGGGAAATCCCGAACTGGATCGATCTCGACCTGCGTGGCTACCAGGCCGAGCCGCTGCCGGGTGTGAAGTACACGGTCGAGTTCGCCGACGGCTCCAAACGCAGCGGCACCCTCGACGGCAGCGGCTACGCCCACATCGAGAACGTGCCGCCGGAGGGCGCGCACAAGGTCATCTACGAGAACGAAGGCGAAGACCCGGAGCCATACGGCTTCAAGGATCTTGCCAACTCCATTCGCGCCTACCTCGGCGCTTGATCCGTTCAAGGACGAACGACCATGGGTTTTGATTTCAGCGACATCCTCAAGGCGATCAATCGCGAGGTGCGTGACGCGGGCCAGAAGGTCCAGACTGCCAAGCAGAAAGCTGTCTGGGTCTGGGAAGCCATCCAGGGCGACTTCAACCCCAACCGCAGCATGGGCCAGGTCGGACTGGACATGGGCGTGTGCCTGATCCCGGGCGTGGATACGGTCATGGACATCCGCGACCTGATCGCCAACATCATCATGATCGTTCGTGCCCCGACCAGCGGCTTTGCGTGGTTTTCGCTGGTGCTGACCTTGGTCGGGTTCGTGCCGGAGCTGGGCTCGGTGGCCAAGGGCGTGGTCAAGCTGGTACTGGTCAAGTTGCGCCCGCTGCTGCGCAACATCGACGACCTGACCAACACCAGCAAGGTGATCAAGGCCGTCGATCAGGCGTTCGATGAGGCCCTGCCCGAAATCATGATGTACCTGCGCGACCCGCGGGTGCAGAAGTTCCTGACCACCGCCCGCATCCCGGATGTGGTCAAGAAGGTCGCCGGGCTGATCCGCAAGGCGGCCGGTGTTGTCAGCCCCGCAAAGCTGAAACGGCTCTTCAACGAGCGCGCGAACGACCTCAAAGGCATCCTGGACGAGGTGGGCGGCTGGCTGCCCGACGCGGCCGCGGGCCGGATCAAGGAGGTCAAGGACGGCATCGTTGGTATCCAGCGCAGCTTCAATCGACATGTCGATCAGTTCGTCGCGCCCGCCAAGGCGATCATGGAGCGCATCGCGAAACGATTGGACGAGATGTACTGGGTGGCTTGGACCCAGCAGGTCAACAAGGGCTGGATCGCGCCGGTGTCGGAGGCGGGGGTGCGGCGGCTGATTGCCAAGCACAGCCCGGCGTGGGTGAAGACGAGCAAGAGGGTGAAGTTCGAGCAGTACGAGCCTGATGACCTCAAGGCAACAGAGGAGTATTTGGAAGGGTTGCGTTTGGGCGCTCCAAAACTTGATGACGACGAGATCAAAAGCTTTTCGCCGATAGGCAGCCGCCCCGTGAAAGCCCGCGCCCTCCGCGACGGCGAGACCTTGTACCGCATTGTCGATCCGACCAGTGGCACCTTCAGCACTTCGTGGGTGACCGAGGAAGTGTGGAAACAGATCAATGCTGCCGATAACCCGCGTGCCGTATGGCGCGGTGGACTTGCGATCAAGCCCGACTGGAACCAGAACGGCCAGTACATCAAGTACACCTATGACAAGGCCCGCGACGGCGAGGTTGTCGTATGGGAGGGACCGGCGTCGGCGCAATTTCTCAAAGACCCCAAGCACCCGGAGGCGGGCTACCTGGAAGGTGGCTTGGACCAAATTCGCTTTCACCCACTGAAGCAGATCAAAGGCGCCAAAGGCGATGACTTCACCGGCGCCCAGTTTCCGGACATGGTGGAGGGCGGCGCCATCAAGGATGCTGCCGGCAGCAACAAATCCAGTGGTGTACGCAAGGAGATCGCCGACGATCGTGTGCAGGGGCCGTTCGAAACCGGCTGGGGCTACAAGGATTTCGATGACCAGCACGACCTGATCGGCCTGCCCAACCCTAACCGCGAGTGAGCCATGCAACAGCGCGACCTGAACAAAGAAGCCTTCCTTTGGTACACGATAACCTCACCGGAGTATCTGGACCGCAGCTACGCCAAGTTGGTCGAGGCGGCCGACTACCTGCGTGCACGGATCAAGGAGTACGAGTTCATTCTTGGGTATCCGCCCGTGCCGCGCTGGCTGGGCGCGATGGAAGAGCTTGGAGCGTCATATGCCAACGCTCGCGCGACACTGGCCGAGGGCGAGCACGGCCCGATGGGCGACTGGGCTGGAAAGCTGATGAACATCCCGCGTGGCTTCGCCGAAGGCAGCATGGATTGGATGCCTATGGAACAGGCGGATCATTTCAGGGAGACGTTGGACCGGGCTTATGGAATCGCCTCGAAGTACATGCGAGCGACCACTATGAGTGGCCTACATTTCGACGACCCCGAAAGCGACTGGCGGGTTGATAAGGATTACGGGTTTCTTGGTTCAAAAATTATGTACGGCTGGGATGACGTTGTGGGGAATACAACCAGATTGCCGGAATATGCGCCGGATACCAGTTTGAGTTGCGCTACTGGCGAGCTGACTCCTTGGACCGGCGTTTGGGTTCCCGAAGAGGGCGCAGAAACTGCCGCGCTTGCATTTTGCTGCCAAGGCCAGATCATGCAACCAGCCTACGAGATCGTTGGCGAGCAGAAGCCCGGACCTGTTGAAACCCGCTCGGTCGACGTCACCTGGCACCCGTTACGTCCCACCGGCCGCATGCTGCCGCTCGGCGACGGCAAGGCCAACGACCCGCTGCGCATCCCGGCCGGCAAGCCCGCGTCGCAGACCGGCTACTGGCACTCCCCCGCCAAGCAAAGCAGTCGCCGCTACTTCAAGCAGGGCGAGGTATTCCCAGAGATCGAAGGCAGCGCCTATGGCGCCACCTTCTGGCAATGGTCACCTGACCAGTCCGACCCGAAACTTTGATGGAGCGATATCGTTGGCGTCGGCCTGTTTGGGACTTATCCCTCTATTCGCGTGCGACCACGGCACAAACTCCGGTAGAGATTGCCTAAGTGGCGATCGAGTGCTGGAGGCAGATCTTGCCGGCCCTCTGCCCCCCACTGGCCGCCGCAGCCCCAACAGCCGCATCGCCGTCGGGCTATATTTATCCGAGCCCATGGGGTAGCCCTTCTACGCTAGAATCGCCCCTCCAAACGCACCGCAATGGACTGCCATGCTGGAACTTGACGAACTTCTGTCACCGATCTCCGATGCCCGCCCCAGTGGCGAGGACCTGTCGTTCTCGCTTGAGTACGACGCCATCCAAGAGGCGCGACGCGCCGACGATCCGTCGCTGGAACAGGGCGAGTGGGTCACCGAGCTCAAGAGCGCGGACTGGGCGGCTGTAGCCAGGCACAGCAGTCAGTTGCTGCAGCAGCGCAGCAAGGATCTGCGGCTGGCGGTGTGGTGGGCCGAAGCACAGACCAGGAACCACGACTTCGTCGGGCTGGCACGTGGCTATCGGCTGGTGGCGCGGCTGTGCGACGTTTTCTGGGACGACGTGCATCCGCAGGTGGAGGATGACGATCTCGAACAACGCATCGGCAACATCAGTTGGCTGATCGGACACTCGACCGAGTGGCTGCGCGAGTTGCCATTGACCCAGGCGCCGCAGGGCCGGTTCGGGTTGGCCGACTTCGAGGCGGCGCGCGGTCGCCAGGGTGACCATTCGACGGAGCCCACGCTGGAAACCCTCGAGGCGGCGCGCCGCGATACGCCGCATGGCTTCTACCTGCGCCTGACCGAACTGCTGCCCGACTGCCGCGCGGCGCTGGCTGAACTGGAACAATCGGTGGATGCGCGCCTGGGCCAGGAAGGACCCAGTTTCACCGCCCTCCGCGATCAGTTGGATCACTTGTGCGATACCGCCAACCGATTTGCACGCGAAGCCGGCGTCCTGGTTGATGGCGAGCCGCCGGCGCGCGGCGACGATGGTGTCGAAGCGGGCACCCCTGCGCTGCCCGCCACCGGTGCGCCCGGCAATGGCGCGATCGGCACGCGCAAGGAAGCGATCGCGCAGTTGCGACGGGTGGCCGAGTATTTCCGCCGCACCGAACCGCACAGCCCGGTGGCCTACCTCGCCGACAAGGCCGCGAGCTGGGGTGAGATGCCGTTGCACGTCTGGCTCAAGCGGGTCATCAAGGACGGCGACACCCTGGCCCAGATGGAGGAAATGCTCGACGTCGGCGACGGACTGTCCACGCACGACTGAGTTTCGCCATAACCTCCCGCACAAAGAAAAGGCCCGGCAATCGCCGGGCCTTTTTTGTAATCAGCAGCAGCCGATTGGCTCAGCGCACGCGACCACGGCGGAACAGATTCACGATCGCCAGCAGGATAATCGCGCCAACCAGAGACATCAACAGTCCGGAGATACTGAAATCTCCACTGTTGATATCGCCGCCAACACCCAGCATGCCGCCGACCCAGCCGCCGATGAAGGCGCCGATGATGCCGACGATGATGTTGAGGAAGATGCCCTGCTGGCCATCGGTCTTCATGATCATGCTGGCAATCCAGCCGATGATGCCGCCTACGATCAACCAAATGATGATACCCATCATGTTCGTTACTCCTTGGTCCATTACAGAGGGTGGAAAACGCACCCCTGCGTGGGGGCGATTTGTAGTCTGTATAGGCCAGCGTGATGGGGGCGTCAGCGGTTCGGCGCGTTCCTCGCGCCCGGAAAGCCCGATGCCCGGGAATACCGGAAATCAGCCGTCGAGCAGTGCGAGCAACGCGTGGCGCGGCAGTTTGCCGGTGTCGTTGCGCGGCAAGCGGTCGACGCAGCGCAGCCGCCGCGGCAGGAAAACCGGGTCGACCTGTTTGCGCAATGCAGCAAGGATCGCCGCAGCGTCGAGCCCGGGTGCCACCGCGACCGCAGCTATCCGGCGCACGCCGGGGCCGTCGCAGGCATCCAGTTGCAGCACCACGCCATCGACCACGCCGGGCACGGCAAGCAGTTTGCGGGTCAGGTCGCCGAGCGACGCGCGCTTGCCGGCGATCTCCAGCAGGTCGGCGTTGCGGCCACGCAGTTCGAAGCGGCCGTCGGCGAACACTTCCACCAGGTCGGCCAGTATTACCGGCACGTCCAGGTGCGGGGCGTGGATCGCCGCACCGTCGGGCTGCGGGACCACGCGCACGCCCGGCAACGGGGTCCAGGCGGATTCGATTGCGGTGCGGCGGCGCGCGATGACGCAGGTCTCGGTCGAACCGAATACTTCGCGCACTTCGCAGCCGTAACGCGATTCGGCGGCGGCGGCCAGTTCCGTCGTCAGTGGCGCGGTGGCCGAGACGATGCCGGCCAGCGGCGGCAGTGCGACGCCCGACTCGACCAGCGCGCGCAGGTGCACCGGGGTGGTGACCAGCAGCGGCGGGCTGACGGCTTCGGCCAGCGCGCGCGCTACGTCGTCAGGGAAAAATGGTTTTGCGCCATGCACCGCGACCGGCCCGAGCAACGGCAGCAGCACTGACATCTCCATCCCGTACATGTGCTGCGGCGGCACGGTCGCGACCACATGGGTGCTGCCGTCGCGGTCCAGCAGGTCGGCCAGCGCAGCAAGGTTCTGCACGGTGCTGGCCTGTAGCGAATGCCAGTACTTGCGATTGGGAGTGGGTTGGCCGGTGCTGCCGGAGGTGAAACCGATCGCGACCAGCGCATCGGCATCGATCGTCAATGCATCGTCCGTCGCTTGCGGCAGTTGCGGCGGCAGGCAGTGGTAATGCGGTGGCTGCGGTGTCAGCGGATGGTCGCCGAGGCAGTAACTGCCGGGATGGCCAGCGAGTACTTCATCGACCACGGCAGCGGCGCGCGAGGACGGCAGCAGGGTGACCTGGCCACGCACCGCGGCGGCGCAGAAAGCGACCAGGAAACGGTAGCGGTCCTCGCACAGGTTGATGGCATACGGCGCATCCGGCAGGGCCGCGGCAACCGCGCGGACCTCGCGCTGGAACTGCCCGAGACTGATATCGCCGCGGGCGTCGAATGCGATCGCACGGTCGGCGGTTCCGGTGGCGAGCGCCGAGCGGCCGCTGGCGATGGTGGCCGCGAAATTCCGCGTGGCAGTGGTATCGATAACCGCAGACATAATGTGTTCTTAATCGGCGGCCAAGCCGCTCCCCTCCGTTTAGCTTACGCTGGCGCGCCGGCCCAAGGCCAACACGATCTTGATAACCCTGTCTGCGCCCGCCGCAATGAACCCGCGCTGGACCTGGCTACCGCTGGGCCGTTCCGGTTCAGCGTCGACAGAGTCCGTGGTGCGCGAGTGGCTGGGCGCGCAACTGGACTGCGTGGGCGCGGACCTGCCGATCACCCGCGACCCACGCGGTCGGCCGCGACTGGATGAACCGTTCAGCGATTGGGACTGCAACTGGAGCCACAGCGG
>JBOHYC010000411.1:0-8317 GCA_050737755.1 Lysobacter sp. | reverse complement strand
CGTTCGCGCTGACCGAGCCGCAGTCCGGCTCCGATGCCACGGCGATGCGCTGCAAAGCGGTCAAGCAGGCCGACGGCAGCTACAAGATCAACGGCAAGAAGAGCTGGATCACCTCCGGCCCGGTGGCGAAGTACTTCGTGCTGTTCGCGATGACCGACGCCGACAAGGGCGCGCGCGGCATCACCGCGTTCCTGGTCGATGGCGAGCGCGAAGGCTTCCATCGCGGCAAGACCGAGCCGAAGCTCGGCATCCGCGCCTCGGCTACCTGCGAGATCGAGTTCACCGATTACGTCGCCAGGCCCGAAGATGTGCTGGGCGAGGAAGGTCACGGCTTCAAGATCGCCATGAGCGTACTCGACGCCGGCCGCATCGGCATCGCCAGCCAGGCCATCGGGATCGCCCGTGCCGCCTACGAGGCGACCCTGGAGTACGTGCGCGAGCGCAAGGCGTTCGGCCAGCCGATCGGCGCGTTCCAGATGACCCAGGCCAAGATCGCCGACATGAAGTGCAAGCTCGACGCTTCGCTGTTGCTGACCCTGCGGGCGGCCTGGCAGAAGGGCGAGCATGAGAAGGGCGGCGCGCGCTTCAGCAACGAGGCGGCGATCGCCAAGCTGACCGCCTCGGAGGCGGCGATGTGGATCACCCACCAGGCGCTGCAGATCCACGGCGGCATGGGTTACTCCAAGGAAATGCCGATCGAACGCTATTTCCGCGACGCCAAGATCACCGAAATCTACGAGGGCACCAGCGAGATCCAGCGACTGGTGATCGCCCGCCACGAGACCGGGCTGCGCTGAACATGCATTCCACCAGTTGCCGATTCACCGCGGCCTGCCATGCGCAGCGCGGCTGCGATCGCCGCGACATCCCGATCGTTGCGCACGATGCGGACGCCCCCAAGGGTTCCGTCGTCGTGCGCATGCCTTGCCATCTGTACTGATCCCTGACCATGGCCCGTGCGCAAGCGCGGGCCTCACTGCATTGGACGACACGTTCACATGAGCACCAAATCGAAAGCCGCATCCGCCACCGGGAAAGCCGCCGCCAAGTCAGCGACCCGCAAGGCACCCGCGAAGAAATCGGTCCGCACCAAAGCCGACACCAGCGACACCGTTTCGTTGAAGCCCATCCTCGATGCGATCGGCAAGCGCCAGCCCAAGGCGCGCCAGGCTGAAACGGAGGCATTCGCCACGGCGTTCTACAAGCGCATGGGCGATGACGAGGTATCCAAGCATTCGCCCGAAGGCTGGGCCGCACTGGCCTGCGACTTCTTCGATTTCGCCCGCAACCGCAAGCCGGGCACCGCGCAGGTGCGCCTGTTCAATCCGTCGCTGAAGACCCACGGCTGGGAATCGCCGCATACCGTGCTGCAGATCGCCAACAGCGACATGCCGTTCCTGGTCGATTCGGTGACCATGGCGCTGGCGGAGCAGGACATCGGCGTGCATGTGCTCGGCCACCCGGTGGTGCCGTTCACGCGCGACAAGTCGGGCAAGCTGCTCAAGGTCGGCGAGGGAGAGCCCGAGTCGCTGATGCACCTTGAGATCGACCGCCTGTCCACCGATGCCATGCCGAAGGTCGAGAAGGCCGTGCTGGCGGTACTCGATGACGTCCGCTCGATGGTTCGCGACTGGTCCGACATGCGCAGCAAGATGCTCGAGACCGCCGATGACCTGGGTTCACGCAGGTTGCCGGTCAGCGAGGACGGTCGGCGGGAGGCCCAGGAGTTCCTGCGCTGGGCTGCCGACAATCACTTCACTTTCCTCGGTTACCGCCAGTACGAAGTCACCCGCAAGGACGGCCAGGAAGTACTGTGCGCGGTCAAGGGTTCCGGCCTCGGCCTGCTGCGCGGGAAAGACACCCGCAAGCCGCGCCCGCTCACCTCGCTTGCCGCGCATTACATGCCGCAGTCGGGTGCGGTCGATGCGTTGATCCTGACCAAGACCAATGCCCGCGCGACCGTCCATCGCCCGGGTTACATGGACTACATCGGCGTGCTGAGCTTCGACGCGAAGGGCAAGCCGGTGCGCGAGGACCGCTTCCTCGGCCTGTACACCTCCAGCGCCTACAACCGCCGCCCGTGGGACATCCCGCTGGTGCGAGAGCGCCACAACTACGTGATGAAGCAGTCCGGCCTGGCCGACGACAGCCACAGCGGCAAGGCGCTTCGCCACATCCTCGAAACCCTGCCGCGCGACGAGCTGTTCCAGTCCACCGGCGAGGAATTGCTGAAGACTTCGACCGGCATCCTTGGGCTGCAGGAGCGTGTGCGCAGCAAGCTGTTCCTGCGTCGCGACCGCTACGGCCGGTTCTTCTCCGGCCTGGTCTACATCCCGCGCGACCGTTTCAACACCGATGTGCGCCTGCGCATCGAGGCGATGCTCAAGCGCGTCCTGCATGGCGAGCATGTCGACACCACCGTGGTGCTGGGCGAGTCGCCGCTGGCGCAGTTGCACCTGCTGGTGCGGCCGAAGTCCGGCGAGGCGATCCAGGTCGACAACGCCGCGATCGAGGCCGAGCTGGCCGAGATCGTGCGCAACTGGCGCGACGACCTGCGCGAACTGCTGGTCGAGCGTCATGGCGAACAGCGTGGTCTCGAACTGGCCAACGGCTACGGCCGCGCACTGCCGGCCGGTTACATCGAGGACGTTTCCGTATCGATCGCCGCCGATGACGTCGAGCACCTCGCCGCGCTCAAGGGGCCGGACGATCTGCGCCTGAGCCTGTATCGCATCCGCCCGGGCGTCGGTGGTCTGCGCTTCAAGTTCTATCGCCAGAACGACGACATCCCGCTGTCGGATGCGTTGCCGACGATGGAAAACATGGGCCTGCGCGTGATCTCCGAGCATCCGTACCGGCTCTACGCGCACAGCAACCTGATGTACATCCAGGATTTCGAAGTCGAGATCGCCAATGCCGAGGCCGACATTGCCGACATCGACGAGAACTTCGTCGAGGCGTTCGCGCGGATCTGGCGCGGCGATGCCGAGAACGACCGCTTCAACCAGCTGGTGCTGGCCGCGGGCCTGTCGTGGCGGCGGGTCGCGATGCTGCGCGCCTACAACAAGTACTTGCAGCAGGTTGGCGTGCCGTTTTCGCAGAGTTACGTCGAGGACACCTTCATCCGCTACCCGGTGCTCGCGCGCCTGCTGGTGGAGCTGTTCGAAGCGCGTTTCGACCCGACCACCGGCAAGGAAGACAAGGCCGAGATCAAGGCCGGGATGGAGCGCCTGGGCAATCAGTTCGCGCGCATCTGCGGTGGCGACGAGGCCTTGCTGGCTGCGCTGAAGCCGGTCGTGGCCGCGCGCAGCGGCAACCGCGACGTGCAGGTCACGGTGGCCCGCAACACCCTCATGAGCCTGCTCGACCGCGTGTCCAGTCTCGACGAGGACCGCATCCTGCGCAGCTTCATCGGCGTGATCGAAGCGACGCTGCGCACCAGCTACTACCAGGAAGCCGACGGCGACGACGGCAAGGGTTACGTCAGCTACAAGTTCGATTCGGCCGAGGTGCCGGACCTGCCCAAGCCGCGTCCATACCGCGAGATCTTCGTCTACGGCCCGCGGGTCGAGGGCATCCACCTGCGCTTCGGGCCGGTCGCGCGTGGTGGCCTGCGCTGGTCGGACCGCCGCGAGGATTTCCGCACCGAGGTGCTGGGCCTGGTCAAGGCGCAGATGGTCAAGAACACCGTGATCGTGCCGGTCGGCTCCAAGGGTGGGTTCATCAGCAAGAAGCCGCCAGTGGGGGATCGCGACGCGGTTCACGCCGAGGGCGTCGCCTGCTACAAGATGTTCATCAATGGCCTGCTCGACATCACCGACAACCTGGTCGATGACAAGGTCGTGCATCCGGCCAACGTGGTTCGCCACGACCAGGATGATCCGTACCTGGTGGTCGCCGCCGACAAGGGCACCGCATCGTTCTCCGACATCGCCAACGGCATCGCCCGCGAGCACGGTTACTGGCTCGACGACGCGTTCGCCTCCGGCGGCTCGGTCGGCTACGACCACAAGGGCATGGGCATCACCGCGCGGGGCGCGTGGGAGTCGGTCAAGCGCCACTTCCTGGCGATGGGCCGCAACAGCCAGAAGGAGGACTTCACCGCGGTCGGCATCGGTGACATGTCCGGCGATGTGTTCGGCAACGGCATGCTGCTGAGCAAGCACATCCGCCTGGTTGCCGCGTTCGACCATCGCCACATCTTCCTTGACCCGAACCCGGATTCCGCGGTGACGTTCAAGGAGCGCCAGCGCCTGTTCAAGGTGCCACGCTCGAGCTGGGAGGATTACGACAAGTCACTGATCAGCAAGGGCGGCGGCGTGTTCCCGCGCTCGGCCAAGTCGATCCCGCTGTCGCCGCAGATCCGCGAGGCGCTCGACATCGACGCGGCTGCGCTCAGCCCGACCGAGCTGATGAGCGCGATCCTCAAGGCGCCGGTCGACTTGGTGTGGAATGGCGGCATCGGTACCTACATCAAGGGCAGTAGCGAGACCCATGCCGACGTCGGCGACCGTGCCAACAACGCCCTGCGCGTGGATGGCCGCGACCTGCGCTGCAAGGTGGTGGGCGAGGGCGGCAACCTTGGCATGACCCAACTGGGGCGTATCGAGGCGGCGCACCACGGCGTGCTGCTCAACACCGACTTCATCGACAACTCCGCTGGCGTGGACACCTCCGACCACGAGGTCAACATCAAGATCCTGCTGAACCTGCTGGTCCAGGGGAAGAAGCTGACCGTGCCTGCGCGCAACAAGCTGCTGGCGTCGATGACCGATGAGGTCGCATCACTGGTGCTGACCGACAACTACCGCCAGAACCAGGCGATCAGCCTGATGGAGCGGATGTCGATCCCGCGCCTGGGTTCCAAGCAGCACTTCATCCGCACGCTGGAGTCGCAGGGCCTGCTCGATCGCCAGATCGAATACCTGCCCAGCGACGCCGAGATCGCCGAGCGCAAGGCCCGTGGCCAGGGCCTGACCCGTCCGGAACTGGCGGTGCTGCTGTCATACAGCAAGCTGGTGCTGTTCCAGCAACTGGTCGATTCGGACGTGCCGGAAGACCCGTACCTGTCGAAGGAACTGGTGCGCTATTTCCCGCAGCCGCTGCAGAAGAAGTACGCCGACGCGATGGAGAACCATCGCCTGAAGCGCGAGATCATCGCCACCGCGGTGACCAACTCGATGGTCAACCGGATGGGTGCGACCTTCACCCTGCGCATGCAGGAGGACACCGGCCGCAGCGCCGCCGAGGTCGCCGAGGCCTACACCATCGCCCGCGAGGCACTTGATGCACGCGGCCTGTGGGCGCAGATCGATGCGCTCGACGGCAAGGTCGCCGAGTCGGTGCAGATCGATGCCCTGCAGGCGATCTGGCAGCTGATGCGTTCGATGTCGCGCTGGCTGCTGTCGCGGCCGGGTGCGATGCCGGAGATCACCGCCGCGATGGCGCGCTACGGCGACGGTCTGAAGGCCGTGCGCGAGGCATTGCCCAGCACCATGTCCGACATCCGCCGCGAGGAGTTCAACGCCAGCCTCGCGGACTGGAAGGCCAAGGGCATGCCCAACGCATTGTCGGAGCAGCTCGCTGCGCTGCCGATGCTGGAGTTCGCCTGCGACATCGTCGAGATCGGCCATGCCCGCAAGCTGTCGCCGGTCGAAGTGGCCCGTGCCTACTTCAGTCTCGGCTCCGCGCTCAACATGCCGTGGCTGTACGAGCAGATCGAGGCACTGCCGGTCGATGGCCGTTGGCAGGCACTGGCCCGTGGCGCTTTGCGTGACGAGCTCGGCGCCCAGCAACGTGCACTGGTCGGACAGATCCTCGCTGGTGGCGGCAAGAAATCGGCGGCGGAGAAGGTCGAGCGCTGGTTGCAGCGCGATGAGCCGACGTTGCGCTTCACCATGACGATGCTGGCGGACCTGCTGAACCAGAAGACCCTGGACTACCCGACGGTGTCGGTGGCTGTACGCCGCCTGGCCCAGGTCGCGGCGGCCGCCGAGGCCTGACCGGAGTCCTGGCAACGTGGACGGCGGCGGTCAAACGCCGCCGCCCATGCTGTCCATCGGCCTGCGTTATCCTGCCGGCATGACAGCGCAGACGATGACCGCGACGCCCCGCATCGCCTTCCTCGCCAGTTCCGCCGACGAGGCACAGGCGGCGCTCGCGGAGTTGCGTGCGCGCCATGATGACCATTCCCCCGAGGAAGCCGACGTGCTGGTCGCGCTCGGTGGCGATGGCTTCATGCTCCAGACCCTTCATCGGCATGGCGGCTTGGGTATTCCCGTCTACGGGATGAAGCTCGGCACGATTGGTTTCCTGATGAATCACCTGGCCGCGGACGGCCTGTTGGAGCGCATCCACGCGGCCGAGCCCGCGGTGCTGCGCCCGCTGGAGATGGTCGCGCAGACAGAGTCCGGCGCGACTGTCGGCTCACTGGCCTACAACGAGGTGTCGCTGCTGCGGCAGACCCGCCAGGCCGCGCACCTGTCGATCGAACTCAACGGCCAGAGCCGGCTTGACGAGCTGATCTGCGACGGTGTGCTGGTTGCCACCCCGGCCGGCAGCACTGCCTACAACTTCTCGGCGCACGGTCCGATCCTGCCGCTGGGGGCCAACGTCATCGCGCTTACGCCGATCGCCGCGTTCCGTCCGCGACGCTGGCGCGGAGCCGTGCTCAAGGCGGAAACCGAGATCCGCTTCCGCGTGCTCGACCCCTACAAGCGCCCGGTCAGTGCCACGGCCGATTCACATGAGGTCCGCGACGTGGTCGAGGTCATGATCCGCGAGTCGCACGACCGTACGGTGACGTTGCTGTTCGACCCCGAGCACAACCTTGAGGAACGGATGCTGGCGGAGCAGTTCACCTCGGGCTGAAGCTGCTCACCTGATTTGGCGTCGTCGCACTCCATGCGACCCCGACCGGGCAGAATGGCGCCATGCCAGACAGCCAAGCCAACCCGCTGATCGTCGCGATTTCCTCGCGTACCCTGTTCGACTTGGAGGACAGCCACGCGCTGTTCGAACGTGAGGGGCTGGACGCCTACGCCGAATTCCAGCGCAGCCACGAGGACGAGCTGCTGCAACCGGGCATCGCTTTTCCGCTGGTGCGCAAGCTGCTCGCGCTCAACGATGGCGCGCCGCCGGAAGCGCCACGGGTCGAGGTGATCCTGATCTCACGCAACTCGGCCGACACCGGTCTGCGCATCTTCAACTCGATCGCCCATCACGGGCTGGCGATCAAGCGTGCCGCTTTCAGCAACGGGGCGCCGCCGTTCCCCTACATCCGGCCGTTCGGTGCCGACCTGTTCCTGTCGACCCACGGCGAGGACGTGCGCAACGCGCTGGCCGCCGGCGTCGCAGCGGCAACCCTGCTGCCCGGCGCGCTGCTGTCGCCGCGTGCGCCGCACCATCGGCCCGACCAGTTGCGCATCGCGTTCGACGGCGACGCCGTGATCTTCGGTGACGAAAGCGAGCGGGTGTCACGCGAAGGCGGGCTGGCGGCATTCTCCGAACACGAACGCAGCCATGCCGGCGAACCGCTGTCGGGCGGACCGTTCCGTGGCTTCCTCGACGCACTGCACCGGCTTCAGGAAGCGTTCCCGACCGGCGAGGACGCGCCGATCCGCACCGCGCTGGTCACCGCACGCTCGGTGCCGGCGCATGAGCGGGTGATCCGCACTCTGCGTGAATGGGGCATCCGGCTGGACGAGGCGTTGTTCCTCGGGGGGCGTTCGAAGGGGCCGTTCCTGGAGGCGTTCGGCGCCGATATTTTCTTCGATGATTCCGAGCACAACATCGAGTCGGCGCGTGGGCTGGTGACTGCCGGGCATGTGCCGCATGGGGTGGCGAACCCGATCGGGATGGCTCGGGACAGCTAGCTCGTGAGAACTGCTACTTTTTCATCGTAGCGATTGTAGGAGCGACGTAAGTCGCGATTTCACTGATATCCGGGATCGCCGTGCAATCGCGACTTACGTCGCTCCTACGTGGGGCGAGTTCGGTCATTGTGGATCGACTCGACCCCCGTCCAACGGCAAACGGATATCCGTCAACTTCCACTCCAAGCCCTGCCGGCTCAGTACGAATGTCAATGGCTGCCCATCCTCGCTTTGAACCGTGGCGGTGAAACGGGAGAGTGATTCGAACCCGTAGTCCGCTTCCTGCAGCCGATCCGGTGTCGGCGCTGACTCGTAAGTGTTGTCGGTGATGCCGCTGCCGCTGGCGCGATGCCAGACCGAGCGGCCCTCCATCAAGGCGCCGATGCCCACCGGCGTCACCATCGTGTCGACCATGCCGCCGGCGATGCCGCTGGCAATACGTA
>JBOHYC010000410.1:0-6184 GCA_050737755.1 Lysobacter sp. | reverse complement strand
GCCGACATCTGGCTGCTCGGGCTGAGCTTCATCGAGATCGCGTCGATCGCGGCCGCGGTCGAGCTGATCGTCGGCGTGCTCAAGACCCGGCCGCCGGGCATGCGGATCAACCTGATGCCGCTGTACGCGTGGTACATCCTGGTGGTCGGCGCGATGATCCTGTTCGCGTTCCCGCCTCTGATCGCCGGCGACCTGATGTTCGAGGCGCAGCGCCTGCTCGACTGGCCGTTCTTCGACCCGGCGCGCGGTGGCGACCCGTTGTTGTGGCAGCACCTGTTCTGGATTTTCGGCCACCCGGAGGTCTACATAATCTTCCTGCCGGCGATCGCGTTGGTGGCGATGATCGTTCCCACCTTCGCGCGGCGTCCGATCGTCGGTTACAGCTGGATCGTGCTGGCCGCGGTCGGCACCGGCTTCCTCAGCTTCGGGCTGTGGGTCCACCACATGTTCACCACAGGGTTGCCGAACATCTCGCTGGCGTTCTTCTCTGCCGCATCGCAGGCGGTCGCGCTGCCGACCGGGGTGCAGATCTTCGCGCTGCTGGCGACCGTGCTGGCCGGCCGCGTGGTGCGCTCGGTGCCGATGCTGTTCGTGCTTGGCGCGCTGGTGATCTTCGTGCTCGGCGGGCTGACCGGGGTGATGATCGCGCTGGCGCCATTCAACTACCAGGCGCACGACACCTACTTCATCGTCGCCCACCTGCATTACGTGCTGATCGGCGGGATGGTATTCCCGGTGGTGGCCGGTACCTACTACTTCTATCCGCTGGTGATCGGCAAGCAGCTGTCGGAACGGCTCGGGCGGGTGGCGTTCTGGCTGATGTTCGCCGGCTTCAACATCGCGTTCCTGCCGATGCACATCAGCGGCCTGGGCGGGATGCCGCGACGGGTGTTCACCTATCGCGGCGGGCAGGGTTTCGACCTGCTCAACATGATCTCGACAGTGGGTGCGTTCGTGCTGGCCGCGGGGTTCGTGGTGCTGCTGTTCGATGCGTTGTGGACCGCGTTCCGACGCGACCATTCCAAACGCGACCCGTGGGGCGCCGGCACGCTGGAGTGGCTGACGGACATGCCGTCGCGGCCGTGGGGCGTGCGCTCGATCCCGGTCGTGCACAGCCGCTATCCGCTGTGGGACCAGTCGGGCCTGATGCGCGATGTCGACGAGGGGCGCTTCTACCTCGCCGACGCACCGGAGGGCCGGCGTGAAACGCTGATCACCTCGCCGGTCGACGCAGTGCCGGAGCAATGCCTGCGCGTACCGGGCCCGACCTTCGTGACGTTCTGGGCGGCGGTGTTCACCGGTGGTGCCTTCATCTTCCCGGTGTTCAGCCAGTACGTCGCGGCGGGCATCAGCGCGCTGCTGGCGCTGGTCACGATCCTGGTGTGGCTGTGGACCGGCACTGCGGAGGTGCCGGAAAAACCGGCGAAGGATGTCGGGCTTGATCTGCGCCTGCCGCTGTACTCATCCGGGCAGGCGTCGGTCGGTTGGTGGGCAATGTTCATCACCATGATCGGCGACATGACCGCATTCGCCAGTCTGGTGTTCGGCTACTTCTTCTTCTGGACCGTGCACGAGGATTTCCCGGCCGACCCGAGTGCCGGGCCGGGGCTGCTGTGGCCGGCATTGGCGCTGGGACTGGCGATTGCCGCATGGGCGGCGACGGTGCTGGCACGCGGACTCAACCGCCGTGCCTCGGGCGTCGGCTTCCACCTCGCGGCCGCAATCGCGGTGCTGCTGGCGCTCGCGTCCGGCGCCGCGCTGCTGGCCGGACCGTGGTTGACCGGCATGGACCCGACCGCGCACGCGTACCAGGCCACGGTATGGCTGCTGGTCGGCTGGACCACGGCGCACATCGCGGTCGGCGTGGTCATGCAGCTGTACTGCATCGCCCGCCGCGCGGCCGGCCGGATGACCGCCGAGCACGACATCGATATCCACAACGTCACCCTGTACTGGCATTTCGTCGCGATCACCGTGCTGGTGACGGTCGCGACGATTGCCGGCTTCCCGCTGGCGACCTGAGGCCGACGATGACGACGCGTCCCGAAAAACAGGCACGCACAGCAGACCCGGCACCGCCGCGGCGGTCGGCCGAAGACAGGGCGTTGCCGGAAAGGCGCGCCAGCCTGTGGATGCTGACCACCGGGCCGGCCACGTGGGCGGTGCACTTCCTTCTGTCTTATGTCACCGCTGCGATCTGGTGCGCGAAGGCGACGACGGTGGCGTCCCCGCTGGGCACGGCGCGGGTCGCGCTGATCGCCTACACGGTGGTCGCACTGGCGGTGATTGTCGCGGTCGGGTGGCGCAGCTGGCGGCAGCACCAGTGGGGCGACGCGGAGTTGCCGCACGATGCCGCCAGCGCCGGCGACCGCCACCGCTTCCTCGGCTTCGCGACGTTGCTGCTCTGCGGGCTGGGCTTTGTCGCGGTGGTCTACTCCGCGCTCGCGATCGGACTGATCGGGACATGCCGATGATGCGCGCCGGTCGCCACGGAACATGGCCGCTGGCCTGCGGGCTGGTGGTGCTGGCCGTGGTGTGGATCGGGCCGCTGCCGGAGTGGTCGCGGCACTCGTTCGCCGCGCACATGGCGATGCACATGTCGGTGGTCGCGGTCGTCGCGCCGCTGCTTGCGGCCGGCGTGGCCGGCGGCCGGTGCGATCCGGTGCGCTGGCTGGCGACGCGCACATCGGGCAGCGGGCAGTCGACGGGTTTGTTGCTGGTGCCGGCCGTGCTGCTGTCGCCGGTGGTCGCCTCGGTGATCGAATTCATCATTGTCTGGGCTTGGCATGCGCCGGCGTTGCATCACGCCGCGAGGCACTCGACCAGCCTGCTGGTGGTCGAGCAGGGCAGCTTCCTCGCGGTCGGGCTGATGGTGTGGCTGGCCGCGTTTGGTGGCAGCGCGGCACAACGCCACTTGCGCGCGGCGGCGGGCATCGCGGGGCTGTTGCTGACTTCGATGCACATGACCCTGCTCGGCGTATTGCTGGCGCTGGCCACGCGGCCGCTGTACACGCACGGCGCCGAGGTCGGCTTCGGCCTGACCGCATTGCAGGACCAGCATCTCGGTGGGGTGCTGATGCTGTCGTTCGGCGGCATCGCCTACATGGCAGGTGCGCTGGTGCTGTTGTCGGGATTGCTGCGTGCGCGGCAGGCGGAGGTGCCCGATGGCTGACCGTCGGCGCAATCGCGGATGGTTCGGCGCGATCGCGCAGCTGCCGCGCGGGGTGTGGGCGCGCATCGTCGGCGACTCTCTGGCACTGGCATTGGGCCGGTTGCTGCTGGCCGCCCTGGTGTTCGGCCTGGGCGCATTGCTGTTCGTGTCGGCCGGGCTGGTGCCGATCGCCGCGAGCCAGGGACACTGGCCGATCACCCGCGTGCTGCTGCACTTCGCGATGCGCCGTTCGGTGCAGACCCATGCGCTGGCCGTGAAGCCGCCGCCTGCCGAAGAGCAGCTGCTGGATACGGAGGCGATGGTGCTCAAGGGCGCCGGCCATTACGCCGAGGGTTGCCTGCCATGCCACGGCGCGCCGGGCCACCCGCGTGCCGAAGTGGTGCTGCACAGCGTCCCGAAGCCTCCGTATCTGCCGCCCATGGTCGATGACTGGAACGACCGCGAGCTGTTCTGGATCATCAAGCACGGCATCAAGTACACCGCGATGCCAGCGTGGCCGTCGCAACGGCGCGACGACGAGGCCTGGGCGATGGTCGCGTTCCTGCGGCGGTTGCCGCAGTTGGGTCCGGCAGAGTTCCGCCAGCTGGCCTACGGCGAGGACGCCGAGGTCCCCGACATCGGCCCGACGCGGTCGTCCACCGAGCCGCAAGCGCTGGCCAACTGCGCGCGTTGCCACGGCCGCGACGGTGCGGGCCGCGGCGATGGCGCGTTCCCGCCGCTGGCCGGGCAGTCCGAGGCCTACTTGCTGGCCAGCCTGCAGGCCTATGCCCGCGGCGACCGCTACAGCGGCGTGATGCAGCCGGTCGCCGCTGCGCTGGACGCGGGCGAGATGCGGGCGCTGGCGCGCTATTACGCGGCGGCTGACGGGGGTGGTCGTGATGGCAGCGGCAACGGCCATGGCGCGAGCCGCGACGGCACGGGCGGCGACGAGGGCGCCCGGCGCACCGACGCCGGACAAGCCAACACCCTGCGCGCGGCGATCGCGCGTGGGGAGCAGCTGGCACGCGAGGGCGTGGCGTCGCGTCGCGTCGCCTCCTGCGTGGAATGCCACGGCCCCGGCCGGGCCCCGCGCAACCCGCTGTACCCGCGCCTGGCGGGACAGCCGGCGGCCTACATCGAACTGCAGCTGTCGCTGTTCAAGCAGCGCGATCGCGGTGGCACCGCGTACGCCGGGATCATGGCGACCGTGGCCGAGCGGCTGGAACCCGACGATATCCGCGACCTCGCGTTGTTCTACGCGTCGTTACCGACGGATGGTGGCGCAGTGAACGAAGGCGCTGCGGGTCTACGGTAAGAGCGGGCGGGGAGTGGCCGGGCTCCGGACGGGAAGCGGGGCCTTGGCCGGGGCGGGCCGACCGGTTCGGTCGACCATCCATGGCCGACTCACCGGCCGCGGCCATCCATGGCCGCTTCAGCCCACCCCGGCCAAGACCCCGCGTCGCGATTGGAGTGGTCAGGTGTTTTGATGGCGATTGATGCTCGCTGCTTGCACGCAGCAGCAACACCGGTGGTTTTTGTAGGAGCGACGTAAGTCGCGACCCACTGACAATCGTCTGACGATCAGCGCTCTCCTGTTGGATTTTGGCGAGCCTGGCCTGGCCGGATCGCGTGGAGCGAGACGCGCTCACTTGAGCTACGTGCCCGGGTATCCGGGCTGCGTACTGAGGGTCTCCATCAATGCCGCCACCGGGTCGTCGGATCGCGTGAGTTTCTTCTCGAACACCTGGTTGCGGTGGTATTCGAGGTACTGGTTCTGCTGCGGGGTAAAGGCGCCGCACCTGCGTCCCGAGCGCACCGAAAAGCCGATCCGCTTCACCACGTCGTCGGGCAACAGTTGCGATGGCACCAGCGAACCCCTGTCCTCGAACGTGATCCAGCCGTGGTCGAACAGCAGGTCCGCCGTGGGCGTCAGCAACAAGCCGTTGTGGCCGTCGATCCGCTCCGCCGCGGTGCCACATTCCGCCCACGGCTTGATGTGGCTTGCGCGCAGGAAGCGCAGGTCGCGTACGCCGGTGAGGCGGCATTCCTTCTCCACCCCGATCAGACGGCGGCGAAACAGCGACTGCTTCTTGCGCACCTCGCCGAGCCGCAGTCCCACGGTGCTGCCAAGCTCCAGTTCGTCGTTCGCGGCCTCGCCCACATGCGCAGCTTCGAACGGCGTGACTTCGTGCAGGACCGGTCTCAGCGGAAACACCAGTGCCTTGCGCGGGTTGCCGCGGGTATCGGGCACGCCATGCATTTCGTAAGGCGCCGCCGCCAGCTGGAACTCGCCGAGGAACCGATACGGCTGGCCCTTGCCCATCATCTGGAACAGCAGCAGTGCCTTGCCGTCGACATCGTGGTTGAGGATTGCGCGGTTGCCACCGGAATACGTCATGTCGCCAGCCTGCCCTTCACCAAAGTAATGAAGGAGGCCGTCGTCGTCCCAGAAGTCGTGGTAGCCGTGGGTCGCACCGGCCTCGCCGGTGAACAGGATCACCACCGGCGAATCCTTCGGTGTCGAGATGCCGCCTTGCCGTTGCCCACCAAAGCGCGCGTGGATCTCGTCACGGCGGTGGTACAGCGCTCCGACCTTGAAAGGGACGTCGACCAAGACGGCTCCGGATTCCTGTAACGAGGAAGAACGGCCCCGATCCTTGGGCGATACAGCGGCGCCAGGATAGGCCGCTCCCGCGCTCCGCGCCAAAACCACTCCCAGCCGCCACCAAAGCGCCCCACCACCCAAGCCGCGAAGGTCGGTGCCCCGGCTGGGTGCTTCCGAAGCGGCCATGGATGGCCGCGGCCGGTGAGTCGGCCATGGATGGCCGACCGAACCGGTCGGCGAGCACCCGGCCGGGGCGCCGACCCCCGCCCGGAGCAGCTTCCTCCCCGCCGCCGTCAGTCGTTGCACTAAGATGGTGCAATGCCCACCCCGCCGCCCGACGTCGACACCCTCACCACCCCGCTGGCGTGGCTCGACCCCGACGGCAGCATCGCCGGCTGCAACCAGGCCTTCGCCCGCTGGCTCGGCGT
>JBOHYC010000409.1:0-6528 GCA_050737755.1 Lysobacter sp. | reverse complement strand
CGCAGTTGACGAGTCGCTGACCCAAGGTTGCCAGGCCCGGCATGGACACCGCACTGACGCTCACCACCGATATGAAGCTCGTCCTCGGGCTGGTGGGCTTCACAATGGCGATGTTCCTGTTCGAGCGCATCCGCGCCGACGTGGTCGCCCTTGTCGTGCTGGTGCTGCTCGGCCTGTCCGGGCTGGTCGCGCCGGACCAGATTTTCAACGGCTTTTCGTCCAATGCGGTGATGAGCATCATCGCCACGATGATCCTCGGCGCCGGACTCGACCGCACCGGCGCGCTCAACCGGTTGGCTGCGTGGCTGCTGCGACGCGCGCACGGGGTCGAGTCGCGCTTGATGCTGCTGACCGGCGCGGTCGCCGGCCTCAACTCCTCGATCATGCAGAACCCGTCGGTGATGGCGCTGTACCTGCCAGTCGCGTCCCGCCTCTCGTCGCGTACCGGGTTGTCGCTGCCGCGCATGTTGCTGCCGATCGCGATCGCCATCGTGATGGGCGGCACCCTGACGATGGTAGGCAACTCGCCGCTGATCCTGCTCAACGACCTGTTGCTGTCGGCCAACAGCAACCTGCCGTCGGGCGTGGCGATGCTGGAGCCATTGCAGATGTTCGCGCCGATGCCGATCGGCTTGGCGCTGCTGGTGGCGGCGCTGGCCTACTTCCACTTCTTCGGCGACCGGCTGCAGCGCGATGAGGACGGCAAGGGCGCGACCCCGGCGCGGACCCAGAGTTACTTCGCCAACGCCTACGGCATCGAGGGCGATGTCTACGAGCTGACCGTCACCGCTGACAGCCCACTGGTCGGCATGTCGCTGGGCGAATCCGAAACGTTGCACGGCGCGCCGCTGATCCTCGCGCTCAAGACCAAGGACGAGTCGCGGCTGTCGCCGCCGGCCGATGCGCGGATCTGGGTCGGCAGCGTGATCGGCGCGATGGGGTCGAAGCAGGAAGTCGGGGATTTCGCCCAGAACCAGATGCTGCGCATGAGTTCGCGGCTGCGCAATTTCGGCGACCTGTTCAATCCCAGCCGCGCCGGCATTTCCGAGGCAGTGATCCCGGCGACCTCCAAGTTCATCGGCAAGACCGCCCGAGACCTGCAGCTGCGGCGATCCAAGGGGCTGAGCCTGCTGGCGATCAACCGCGACAAGAAGGTGATGCGCGAGGACTCGCGCGATGTCGCCCTGCGCGCCGGCGACATGCTGGTGCTGCACAGTATCTGGACCGAGCTGGCCGATGCCGCCAAGGGCAAGGACCTGGTGGTGGTGACCGACTACCCGAAGGGCGAGCAGCGTCCGCACAAGCTGAAGATCGCACTCGGCATCTTCGCGGTGTCGCTGCTGCTGGCACTGTCGTCGCGCCTGCCGGTGTCGATCGCGCTGATGACCGGCGTCGCCGGCATGCTGATCGCCGGGGTGATCCACATCGACGAGGCCTATTCGGCGATCAACTGGAAGACGGTGTTCCTGATGGCCTGCCTGATCCCGCTGGGCTGGGCGATGGACTCCAGCGGCGCGGCTTCGTGGGTGGCTGGCAACAGCGTGGAGCAGCTTCCCGACGGCACCCCGGCGTGGCTGCTGCAACTGGCGTTGGGCCTGCTGACCACGCTGTTCTCGCTGGTGATCAGTCACGTTGGCGCGACCATCGTGATGGTGCCGCTGGCTGTCAACCTGGCGTTGGCGGTGGGTGGCGACCCCACCGCGTTCGCGCTGATCACGGCATTGTCGGCATCCAACAACTTCATGACTGCTTCGAACCCGGTGATTTCCATGATCACCGGTCCGGCCGGCTATACCGGCAAGGAGTTGTGGCGGGTCGGCGGGCCGTTGTCGCTGATCTACACGTTGATCGCGGTGCTGATGGTGAACCTGCTGTTCTGAGTGGGGAGCTTCGTGCAGGAGTGACGTGAGGCGCGACGTCTCGCTGTCCGGGATCGCCGTGCGTTCGCGACTTACATCGCTCCTACGACAGCTCGCTCTTCAGCCAGACGGCGCCGTCGCGGACTTCGAGCGTCACCGCGCGCAACGATTCGCCGCGGCACGGGCCGGCCAGGCATTCACCCTGCAGCAGTTCGAAACTGGCGCCATGCGCGGCGCACACCAGCAGCCCGTCCTTGCTCTTGAGAAACTGTCCGGGCGCCCAGTCGAGCCGTCGTCCGGCGTGCGGGCAGACGTTCAACCATGCGCGGACCTCGTCGCCCTGGCGATGCAGCACCAGCGATTCGGCGTCGCCGTCGAGGGTTGCTTCCACCTCGGCAAATGCGCCGTCGGCAATCTGCTCCAGGGTGATCAATGGGGCTTGGGTCATGAACGAAGTGGCCGTTTGCTTAACGAAGTTCTCACAATTGTGCGGCGGCCTGCACCGATACTCTCGTGTCCGGCTTTCCGCCGCATTGTGCCATGACGTACCGAATGACCGCCCAGACGTTCCGCTTCCACAGCCATCAGTTCCAGTCACGCGTGCGCTCCGCGTTCGAGCCACGCAAACCGCGCCATCGCCTGCTGCGTTTCGCAGTCGGACTGGTCGGGCTGGCGCTGATCGTGTTGCTGGTGATGTTCGGAGTGGTGGTCGGCGCGGCGATGCTGATCGCTGGACTGGCATACAAGCTGTGGCACGGCCGGGGCAAGCCCATCGCGGCGCATCGTGCGGCCGATCCCCGTGTAGTCGATGGCGAGTACCGCGTGGTCGAAAAGCCCGCGATCGACCGTTGACCGACGTCATCGCGGCACCGCCGCAGCCACGCATTCCCATACGGTCCACCGACGGCGCCACCTTCCCGGTGCGGCGCATCCATTGCGTCGGTCGCAATTTCGCCGACCATGCCCGCGAGATGGGCGCCGCAGCACCTGCCTCGATGGCATCGCGCGGCAATCCCGTGTTCTTCTGCAAGCCCACCGACGCGTTGGTCGTCGACGGCGTGGTGCCCTACCCGCGCGGCACCACCGAGTTGCACCACGAAATCGAACTGGTCGTCGCACTCGGTGCCGACGCGCCGCCGGGCCTGCTTGATCCGGCCCACGCCGAAGCGCTGGTGTTCGGCTACGGCGTCGGGCTCGACCTGACCCGTCGCGACCTGCAAGCCGCCGCCAAGGCAAAGGGCCTGCCGTGGGATACCGGCAAGGCCTTCGACCATTCCGCGCCGGTAAGCCGGCTGGTTCCGGCCGCGGAGTGTGGCGACATTTCCACACGTTCGCTGACCCTGCAAATCAATGGAGAAGTCCGCCAGCACGGAAAGCTGGCCGACCTGATCTGGGACGTGCCCGAGATCCTGCATGAGCTTTCGAAGCTCTACGCGCTGCGCGGCGGCGACCTGGTGTTCATGGGTACGCCAGCCGGCGTTGGCCCACTGCAGCCGGGCGACCGCTTCCGCGCCAGCCTCGACGGCGTGGTCGAATTCGATGGCCGGATCGTTACCGGCGATTCCGACGCCGGCTGATGCGGTAGTCTTCAGTCGCTATAGACAACCCGCTTCTCTCATCACGACGGAGATATCGACATGAGCATGGTCAGCGAGTTCAAGGCATTCATCGCGCGCGGCAACGTCCTCGACCTGGCGGTCGCGGTGATCATCGCGGCGGCATTCGGCAAGATCGTCACCGCGCTGGTCGACGGCATCATCATGCCGATCGTCGGCATGGTGATGGGCGGGGTCGATTTTTCGCAGTTGTTCGTGTCGCTGGATGGCAACGATTACGCCAACCTCGCCGCCGCGCAGGAAGCCGCGGCGCCGGTGATCACCTATGGCGCCTTCATCCAGACCATCATCGACTTCCTGCTGATCGCGTTCGTGATCTTCATGATCATCAAGGCCTACAACCGCATGATCAAGAAGGAAGAGGCCGCTCCGGCGCCGCCGGCCGAAGAGATCCTGCTGCTGCGCGAGATCCGCGATTCTCTGAAGCGCCCCGGCGTCTGACCGCCCCGAAGTGCCAAGCGCGGCACAGCGCCGCGTGACTTGAGGCACGCCAACACGAAGCCGCGAGTTGATACGCTCGCGGCTTCGTCGTTTTCAGGGCCGTGGCCCCGCAGGAGATCCGATGCGCCTTCCATTGCTGCTGGGCACCACCCTGGCCACTTCGCTGATGCTTGCCGGCACGCTGCACGCTGCGCCGAAAGACACCACCATCCCCGAGTCCGCGCTCGACACCGCGACCGACCTGCGCGAGACCGCGCTGGCAAGCGACCTGGGCTACAAGATCACCGAATCGCTGACCACCGAAGTCGGCCAACGCCTGGCCGGCAGCGAGGCCGATGCCCGCGCGGTGGCATGGGCCAAGGCCAAGTTCGAATCGCTGGGTTACGACAAGGTCTGGACCGAGCCGGTGACGTTCCCGAAGTGGGAGCGCCGCAGCGAAAGCGCGCGGGTGCTTGGACCGCACGCGCAGCCATTGGCGCTGACCGCGCTCGGTGGAAGCCCGGGCGGCACCGTCACCGGCGAGGTCGTGCGTTTCGCCGACCTGGCCGCGCTCGAAGCCGCACCAGCCGGTTCGCTGGCCGGCAAGATCGCCTTCATCGACTACAAGATGGAGCGCGCCCGTGATGGTGCCGGCTACGGCCCGGGCTCGCGCACGCGCTCTGGCGGCCCCTCGGCCGCGATCCGCGCCGGCGCGATCGGCTACGTGATGCGTTCGGCAGGTACCGATTCGCACCGCAACCCGCACACCGGCATCACCCGCTTCGACGACGGCCTGACCCCGATCCCGTCGGCTGCGCTGGCCGTGCCCGACGCCGACCAGTTGGCGCGACTGCTCGCGCTGGGCAAGCCGGTGCAACTGGAAGTCGCGCTCGACTGCGGCTGGAACGGTGAAGCGACCTCGTACAACGTCATCGGCGAGATCACCGGCAGCAGCAAGCCGGACGAAGTGGTCGTGATCGGAGGACACCTGGATTCCTGGGACCTCGGTACCGGCGCGATCGACGACGGCGCCGGCGTCGGCCTGACCATGGCTGCCGGCAAGCTGATCGGGGACCTGCCGACCGCCCCGGCGCGCACCATCAGGGTCATCGCGTTCGCCAACGAGGAGCAGGGCCTGCATGGTGGCCGCGCCTACGCCAATGCCCACGTCGGCCAGATCGAGCAGCACCAGATCGCCGCCGAGAGCGATTTCGGCGCCGGCCGCATCTACGCCTTCGATACCTCGGCCCCCGACTACGCCAAGGACGCCGCGGCACAGATCGCCGAGGCGCTGGCACCGCTTGGCATTGCGTACACCCCCGGTGAAGGCGGCCCCGGCCCGGACATCAGCCCGTTCGCCGGCAAGGGCATGGCCTGGGCGGCGCTGCGCCAGGACGGCACCGACTATTTCGATCTGCACCATACCCCGGACGACACCTTCGACAAGATCGACCCGGAAGCGCTCGCGCAGAACGTGGCCGCGTACACGGTATTCGCCTACCTGGCAGCGTCGGCCGATGGCGACTTCGGCAGCGAGCTGAAGCAGGTCACGCCGCCGTCGGAATGAGCAACGGGCAGTAAGCTGTGGGCATGCCACAGCGCTACGACGATTTCGGAAGCATCGCGACCGACCCCGTGACCGGGGTCTACCGGTTGGGCGCCAACGGCCCCAACCTGGCCACCGCACTGGCCGCGGCGGGCGCCACCAAGCGACGGGTGGCGCTGCTGCACATCGACATCGACATGTTCCGCTCGATCAACGCGAACATGGGCGAGGACATCGGCGACCAGGCACTGGCGGCGGTCGCGCAGCGGCTGCGCAAGGCGATCCCGTCGGATGCGTGGCTGTGGCGGCTCAACAGTGACGAGTTCGTGGCCGGCGTCGGTTACCGCGAAGGCGAGCTCGACGGCGCCGGGCTGGCCGAACGGCTTCGCGATGCGCTCGAAATCCCGCTGTCGATTCCGCCTTACACCATGCCGATCACGATCTCGATCGGCATCGCGATCTACCCCGACCATGCTCCCGATGCCGCCAGCCTGCTTGCCAAGGCGGAACAGGCGCTGCGGCGGGTCAAGGAGGAGGGCCTCGATGCGGTCGGCCACTACTCCAGCCGCCCCACGCGTCCGCCTGGCGGCGATGATTTTGCCGGCCGCCTGGTCGAGGCGCTCGACAACGAATCCTTCCGGCTGTTCTACCAGCCGCTGGTCAGCGCCCACGACGGCGGCCTGACCGCGTTCGGCGCGCTGCTGCGCTGGCAGACCGACAGCGGGTTGCTGCGCCCGAACCGGTTCATGGACATCGTTGAGCGCGTCGGCCTTTCGGCGCGGCTGGGCGAATGGGTCACCGAAACCGCGGTGGCGCAACTGGCCAACTGGCGCGCGCAAGGACTGGACTACCTCGGCATGTCGGTGCACCTGGCCGGCTCGATGCTGGCGCAGTCCGATTGCGTGGACCGCATCGGCGAACTGCTGCACCGGCATGGTGTACCGGGCAACGCGATGGAGTTCGAGATCTCCGAGAACGTGCTCGCGCTCGATGCCCGCCAGGTGTTCGACACGCTGGATGGCCTGCGCAAACTCGGCGCCACCCTGACCGTGCAGGATTTCGGTCTCGGCGGCCTCAGCTTCGCCGC
>JBOHYC010000408.1:0-1922 GCA_050737755.1 Lysobacter sp. | reverse complement strand
GCACCCGCCTGAAGGTCTACAACGACCAGACCGCGCCGGTGGTCGATTTCTTCCGCCAGCGCGGCAAGCTCAGCGTGGTCGACGGGGTGGGTTCGCTGGACGAGGTGTTCACCCGGATCGTCGAGGCACTGGCGCCGGTTCCCGCGGTCGGCTGAAAGAATCCAACTGCACGAATGAAACTCCACATCCTCGGCATCGCCGGCACCTTCATGGGCGGCGTTGCCGCGCTCGCGCGTGAACTCGGTCACGAGGTCGAGGGCAGCGACCAGGCGGTTTACCCGCCGATGTCGACCCAACTGGAAACGCTCGGCATCGCCCTGAAGCAGGGTTACGCGCCGACCAACATCTCGCCCGACTGCGACGAGATCGTGGTCGGCAACGCCCTGTCGCGCGGCAACCCGGCGGTCGAGCAGGTGCTCGACGACGGCCGCAAGTACATTTCCGGCGCCCAGTGGTTGGCCGAAAACGTGCTGCCCGGGCGCGACACGCTCGCCGTCGCCGGCACCCACGGCAAGACCACCACCAGCACCATCCTGACCTACCTGCTGCAGGCGACCGGGCGCGAACCGGGGTTCCTGATCGGCGGTGTGGCCGAGGACTTCGGGGTGTCGGCACGCATCGGTGGCGGCCGCGACTTCGTGGTCGAGGCCGATGAGTACGACACAGCGTTCTTCGACAAGCGCAGCAAGTTCGTGCACTACCGGCCGTGGGTGGCGATCCTCAACAACCTCGAATTCGACCACGCCGACATCTTCCCCGACGTCGCCGCGATCCAGCGCCAGTTCCACCACCTGGTGCGCACGGTGCCGCGACGCGGGCGACTGATCGTCAACGGCGAGGACGCACGCCTGGCCGAAGTGCTGGCGATGGGCTGTTGGACGCGGGTGGAAACCTTCGGACTCGATGCAGGCTCGGCGGCGGCGTTCAACTGGAGCGCGCGGTTGTTGGCCGAGGATGGCAGCGCGTTTGTCGTCATCCACGATGGCGTCGAACTGGGTGAGGTCCGCTGGCCATTGCTCGGCCGCCACAACGTCATGAACGCGCTGGCCGCATTGGCGACGGTCAACGCGGTCGGCGGCGACGTCGCCGCGATCCTGCCGTCGCTGGTGGACTTCCGCAGCGTCAAGCGGCGCATGGAAGTGATCGGCCGTGCGCACGACATCACCGTCTACGACGACTTCGCACATCACCCTACCGCGATCGCAACCACCTTGGCCGGCTTGCGCGCCAAGGTCGGCGACGCACGGATCGTGGTGGCGATGGAGCCGCGCAGCAACTCGATGCGGCTGGGCGCGCACGCTGAAGCGCTGGCGCCATCGCTGGATGGCGCCGACACGGTGGTGTTCCTGCATCGCCCGGAACTGGCGTGGGACGCCGGCAAGGTCGTGGCCGACCTGCGCGGCGAGGGCGTGGCCGCGGCGGATGTCGACGCGCTGATCAAAGTCCTGCGCGAGCGCGTGCGCGAAGGTGACCACGTGGTGTTCATGTCCAACGGTGGTTTTGATGGCGCCCCGCGACGGTTCCTCTCGGCGTTGCAGCAGGGCTGACGCGCGCGGCCCGGAGTCGCCACCCTCCGCGACGGCATCACCGACGCATGGGCTGCGTTAGGCTGTTCTCGATGAAGAACCAGACCCCGCCCCGTCCTCTTCCCCTGTTTCCTCTGCCCACCGTGCTCGTGCCCGGCGCGTCGCTCGGCCTGCGCATCTTCGAGCCGCGCTATCTCGATCTGGTCCGCGAATGCGGCCGCAATGAATCCGGGTTCGGTATCTGCCTGGTGATCGATGGCGAGGCCACTGGCGAGACCGGCGCGGCCGCGGCCTATGGCACCGAGGCGCTGATCGAGGACTTCGATACCGGCGACGACGGCCTGTTGACCCTGCGCGTGCGCGGCGCGCGGCGCTTCCATGCGCGTCAGGTGCGGG
>JBOHYC010000407.1:0-1884 GCA_050737755.1 Lysobacter sp. | reverse complement strand
CCCGCTCCTGCTTGCGGGTCGCATCGGCGACCGGATCGGCGCCGTCGCGCTGGATCTCGTCGGCCGGCAATTCCTCGAAAAACCGGCTCGGCTTGAGCCGCAGGGTGTCGCCCCACTTCTGCGCCTTTTGCGAGTGCGACAGCCACAGCTGTTCCTTGGCACGGGTGATGCCGACGTAGAGCAGCCGGCGCTCCTCGTCGATCCGGTCTTCCTCGATGCTGGCCTCGTGCGGCAGGGTGCCGTCCTCGACGCCAACGATGAACACGTAGCGAAATTCCAGCCCCTTGGCGCCGTGCAGGCTCATCAGCCGGACCTGGTTGCCGGCCTCGCCCTTGTCGGCGTGCGACAGCAGCGCGAGTTGCGCGGCCAGTTCGCCCGGCCCGGCACCCTTGCCGCCGTCGAACCAGTCGGCGAGTTCCTCCAGGTTCTGTTTGCGGCGCTGGAAGCCCGCCTCGTCCTTGCACTGGGCGCGGATCGACTGCAACAGGCCGGAGCGGCTGGCGAGCTCGCGCACCAGCTCGGCCGGACTCAAGCGCGCGGCATCCTTGCGCAGGCCGCGCACAATGCCGACGAAACCATCCAGCGCGTTGCCGGCCCGGGGACTCAGCTGCTTGAGCGCGCCGACCGACTCGGCCGCGCGCGACATCGGCATGCCGGCGCGCTGGGCGAGTTCGGCCAGCTTGCTCAGCGTGGTCGCACCGACCTCGCGCTTGGGCGAGGTCACCGCGCGCAAGAACGCCGCGTCGTCATCGGGGTTGGCGACCAGCCGAAGCCAGGCCAACGCATCCTTGACCTCGCCGCGTTCGAGGAACGCGGTGCCGCCCGACAGGTGATACGGCACCCGCAACAATTGCAGCGCCTTTTCCAGCGCGCGCGACTGGAAGTTGCCGCGGAACAGGATGCAGAAGTCGCTCCACGGCACCTGCTTGGCGGTGGCGATGAAGTGGATCTCGGCGGCGACCTTCTCGGCCTCGTGGGCGGCGTCGCGGCATTCCCAGATGCGGATGCGCTCGCCGTCGGCCTGCTCGCTCCACAATGTCTTGGGATGCTCGTGCGGGTTGTTGGCGATCAGCGCGTTGGCCGCGCGCAGCACGCGGTTGGAGCAGCGGTAGTTCTGCTCCAGCTTGACGATTTTCAGCGCCGGGTAATCCTTGCCCAGCTCCAGCAGGTTGTCCGGGTTGGCGCCGCGCCAGGCGTAGATCGACTGATCGTCGTCGCCCACGCAGGTGAACAGGCCGCGCTCGCCGGCGAGTGCCTTCAACAGCCGGTATTGGGCGTCATTGGTGTCCTGGCACTCGTCGACCAGCAGGTAGCCGATGCGCTCGCGCCAACCCAGCGCGCAGTCGTGGTCGGATTCCAGCAGTTGCACCGGCAGCCGTATCAGGTCGTCGAAGTCGACCGCGTTGAACGTGCCCAGCCGCGCCTGGTACAGCGCGTAGATGGTCGCGGCATCGATCTCCCGCGCGCTGCGTGCCTCGGCCATCGCCTGCTCCGGCGACAGCCCGGCGTTCTTCGCGCGCGAGATCAGGTTGCGCACGTTGTCGAGCGCATCGTTCTTGGCGCCGGTGCCGAGCAGGTCCTTGATCTGCGCGGCGGAATCATCGCTGTCGAAGATCGAGAAGCCGCGGCGCAGCCCGAGCTTGTCGTGTTCGATCTGCAGGATGCGCAGCCCCATCGCGTGGAACGTGCAGACCGTCAGCCCCTCGGCGGCATCGCCCTTGATGCGCTTGGCGACGCGCTCGCGCATCTCCTTGGCGGCCTTGTTGGTGAAGGTGATCGCGGCGATGCGCTTGGCCGGCATCCGTCCGGACGCGATCAGGTGCGCGATCTTCTCGACGATTACCCGGGTCTTGCCGCTGCCGGCGCCGGCGAGCACCAGCAGGG
>JBOHYC010000406.1:0-28630 GCA_050737755.1 Lysobacter sp. | reverse complement strand
TGCCAGTCGATGGTCTGGATCGTCGCCGAAGGTGACGCCGACAAACTCGACTTCCACGCGATCAGCGATTCGGCGATCGTCTCCGGCCTGGTCTACCTCGCCCTGCGGGTCTATTCCGGCCGCAGCGCTACCGAGATCGCCGATACCGACGCCGACTACATCGCCGACATCGGTCTGGCCAAACATCTCTCGCCGACCCGCAGCAACGGGCTGGCCGCGCTGCTGGCGTTCATCCGCGACCAGGCCCGACGCCGCCTGTGAGCACGCCGATGCCGGGCGTGCGGGTGTTGCTGCGCAACCCGGGATTCATCGCCCTGCTGACCTATCGGCTGATGTCGATGTTTTCCGCGCAGATCGTCGCGGTGACGGTCGGCTGGCACATCTACCAGCTCACCTCCGATCCATTCGCGCTCGGCCTGGTCGGCTTGGCCGAGGTGGGGCCGTACATCGCCTGCGCCCTGTTCGCCGGATATGCGGTCGACCATCTGCCGCGGCGCAAGGTCGGGATGGTCGCATGCCTCGGCCTGGGCGTGACCACACTGATCCTGGCCGCGGTCGCCGCCGATCTGTTGCCGGCAGGCGTCGGCGGCATGCAGGCATTCACCATCTACGCCGCGATCGCTTTCAACGGGGTCGTGCGGGCGTTCCTGAGCCCGGTCTACATGTCGCTGTTCGCGCGCGTGCTCAAGCGCGAAGAGTACGTCCGCGGCTCCAGCATCGGCGCGGCGGTCATGCAGACCGGCATGGTGTTCGGCCCGGCGCTGGGCGGACTGCTGATCGCGGTCGGTGGCACCACCATGACCTACCTGGTAGCGGCCGCATTTGCCGCAGTGGCGGCGATAGTGGTTGTCGGCTTGCAGGTGACCGAGCCGCCATTGCCGCTGCAGCGCGAACCGGTATTCAAAAGTATCGGCGAAGGCCTGCGCTTCGTCCGCAATACCCAGGTCGTGTTCGGCGCGCTGGCACTGGACATGTTCGCGGTGCTGTTCGGCGGGGCGGTGGCACTGCTGCCGGCCTTCGTCAGCGACATATTCGAGGCTGGCCCGGAAGCGCTCGGCCTGTTGCGCGCGGCGCCGGCGGCGGGCGCAGTGCTGATGAGCCTGTGGCTCGCGCGCCATCCACCGCAACGCCATGCCGGCCCGCTGCTGTTCGGCTCGGTCGCGGCGTTCGGGCTGTGCATCGTCGGCTTCGGCCTGTCGCAGTGGATGTGGTTGTCGGCGGCGATGCTGTTGCTGTCCGGTGCGTTCGACAGTGTCTCGGTGGTGATCCGCTCGACCATCGTGCAGCTGGCCACGCCGGACCACATGCGTGGGCGCGTCGCCTCGATCAACGGTATTTTCATCGGCTCGTCCAACGAGCTGGGCGCGTTCGAATCGGGTCTCGCCGCACGTCTGCTCGGACTGGTGCCCTCGGTGGTGTTTGGGGGTTTCATGACACTGGCAACCGTCGGCCTCACCGCCAAACTGACGCCGAAGTTGCGGCGGCTCGACCTGCGCGACCTCGACTGAACAAAAAAAGCCCCGCGATTGCGGGGCTTCTTTCTCGGGCGGCGAATCGAAAACTCAGTCGCCCATCTGGCGCTGCAGGTGCTCCCAGCGCTCCTGTGCGTCAATCGTCCGCTCGGCGGTCAACCGCGCTTCCAGCCGCTCCAGGCCGATGTCCTCACCGGTGTCGACGCAGAAACCGTAGTCGCCGCTGTCGACCCGCTTCAGCGTGCTGTCGATCTTGCTGATCAGCTTGCGGTAGCGATCGCGGGTGCGCAGTTCAAGCGAGTTCTCGGTCTCGCGGGTAGCGCGTTCGGCTTCATCGCCGACGTCACGCACTTCTTCCTTGAGGTTCTCGATCGTCTGCTTGGATTCCTCGACCAGGTCCTCGCGCCATTTCAGCAGGCGCTGGCGGAAGTACTCCAACTGCAACGGGCTCATGTATTCCTCGTCCGGACCCGGCTTGTAGCCGGCGGGGACGATGGGACGACCACCTTTTTCTGTCTTGTACGGCACGACTTTTACTTTTCCTCGTGGTGCGGGTGCTTGCGGCTTGGCCGCGACCGCGACGGCAACCTTGCCGATCGGTCGCCTGGCCGGAGCCGGAGCAGGCTTGCCGACGGCTGGCTTCTGCGAAGCCGGTGCCTTGGCAGCCTTGGTGGGGGATGAAGTTGCGGGAGATGAAGCCGGTGCCTTGGCGGCCGTCTTCTTGATCGGGGATTTTTTCGGGGCAGTCTTGTTCGGGACAGTCTTGGCCGCGGTCGACTTTGAAGCCGCCTTGGCGGGCGCAGTCGCCTTCCGGGCCGGCGCGGTCTTTTTGGGAGCGGCCTTCTGGACGGTGGCAGCCTTCTTCGCGGCCGCCTTCTTTGCCGGAACCTTCTTTACCGGTGCCTTCTTCGCGGGCGCCTTGCTCGCGGCAACCTTCTTCGCCACCGGCTTCTTTGCGACCGGCTTTTTGGCAACCGCCTTGCGCGCCGCCGGCTTGGCGACAGCGGGCTTCTTCGCATCGGCCCCCTTGGCGGCCGGCTTGACGGTCTTCTTGGTGGCCTTGCTGGCCTTCTTGGCGGTTTTCTTGGCTGCCACGGTCGGCGTATCCTTTTTTCATTCCCTTGTGACGGGAAAGCGCGCTGTTATACCCTGCCCGGACACTTGCAGCAACCGCAGTGGCAAACGCCCGCTGAAGTTTCGCGGCGCGTGCGTCGGATTACCTGCCGGGTCGCCCGCAAGGATGTGCACGAGCGCGCCGCATCCCACGCCCCATCATGGCGCATATTTCCTTCAAGGAACCGTGATCGACCGTCTGCTCATCGCCCTGTTGCGCGGCTACAAGCGCTGGATCAGCCCGCTGCTTGGGCCGCGCTGCCGTTTCCACCCGACCTGTTCCGAATACGCCATGCAGGCGGTGGCGCGTTTTGGTGCGATCAGGGGCAGCTGGCTGGCGATCCGACGCATCCTGCGCTGTCACCCCCTCCACCCCGGCGGTCACGACCCGGTCCCGCCGGCCTCGTGATCCGTGCCAACCTGCCCCGGACTCTTCTGAAAAGGACCCCCTGATGACCTCTGCCCCGACCCTTATCGTCAATGCCCGCCTGGTCAACGAGGGGCGCGAGTTCGACGGCGACCTCCGTTTCGAGGACGGCCGCATCACCGCCATCGGCAGCGGCCTGTCGGCGCGCGCCAACGAGACCGTGGTCGACGCGGCCGGCCGCCGGCTGCTGCCGGGGATGATCGACGACCAGGTGCATTTCCGTGAACCGGGTATGGAATACAAGGCCGACATGGCGATCGAGTCCGGCGCCGCGGTTGCCGGCGGCCTGACCAGCTTCATGGACATGCCCAACACCAGCCCGCCGACGCTCGACGCCGAGGCGCTGGAGAACAAGTACCAGCGTGCCGCCGGCCGGGTCCGCGGCAACTACGGCTTCTACATGGGCACGAGTACCGGCAACCTGGAGCACATCCAGCGGCTCGATCCGCTGACCGCGCCGGGGGTCAAGGTGTTCATGGGTGCCTCCACCGGCAACATGCTGGTCGACGATCCGGTGGTGCTCGACGCGGTGTTCCGCGACGTGCCAACGCCGATCATCACGCACTGCGAAGACACCCCGATGATCGAGGCCAATACCGCTCGCTACAAGGCGCAGTATGGCGACGACATCCCGGCCGAATGCCATCCCGACATCCGCTCGCGCGAGGCGTGCATGAAGTCGACCCAGCTGGCGATCTCGCTGGCGCGCCGGCACGGTACCCGCCTGCACGTGTTGCATATCTCGACCGCCGACGAGCTGGCGTTGTTCGAAGCCGGCCCGCTGATCCGCGCCGACGGCAGCCGCAAGCAGATCACCGCCGAGACCTGCATCCACTTCCTGCGCTTCGACCGCAGCGATTACGCCGCGCTCGGCCACCTGATCAAGTGCAACCCGGCGATCAAGGACCCGGCCGACCGTGAGGCGCTGGTGCGTGCACTGGCCGGCGACGTGATCGACGTGCTCGCCACCGACCACGCGCCGCACCTGCTGGAAGAGAAGCAGAACCCCTACACCAAGGCTCCGAGCGGGCTGCCACTGGTGCAGTACGCGCTCAATGCCGCGCTGGAGCTGGTCCACGAAGGCCATCTGACCACTGCCCAGGTGGTACAGAAATTCGCCCACGCGCCGGCGCAACTGTTCGACGTCAAGAACCGCGGCTTCCTGCGCGAGGGCTACGCCGCCGACCTTGTGCTGATCGACGACACCCCGCTGACCGTGCGTCGCGAAGATGTGCTGTCGAAGTGCGGCTGGTCGCCGTTCGAGGGACGGACGTTCCATTCGCGGATCGCATCCACCTGGGTCAACGGCCAGTTGGCCTGGGACGGCACACAACTGGTCGGCGCGCCCAACGGCCAGCGGCTGGAGTTCGATCGTTGAGGACATGGCTGGGCATCGCCGGTGTCGGGCTGCTGACCGCCTGTGCCAGCGTCGCACCGCATCCAGCCAGCGCCGGTGCCGGCCCCGTGCCGCAGGCGGCCGCTCCGGCTGCGCCATCGGCTGCGGTCGATCACCGGATCGTCTTCCCCGACTCGGTGCAGCAGGGCGCGCTGGTGATCGGCAAGGTGCCTGCCGGAAGCCGCGTTTCCTACGGTGGGCATGACCTCAAGGTCACCTCTTACGGCACGGTCGCTTTCGGCGTCGCCCGCACCGAAGATGGCCCGGTCAGTGTCGAGGTCACCCGGCCCGATGGCAGCCGGGAAACCGCGAGCGTCGCGGTCACCGCGCGTGACTGGCCGATCGAGCGGGTGAACGGCGTGCCGGGCAAGACCGTCAATCCGCCGCCGGCGATCGCCAAGCGCATCGCCCGCGAGCAGGCCGCGGTCACCGCCGCGCGGACCCGCGACGATGCGCGTACCGGTTTCGCTCAGGATTTCATCTGGCCGGTCCAAGGCCGGATCAGCGGCCGCTTCGGCAACCAGCGCGTCTACAACGGCACGCCTGGCTCGGCGCACTCGGGAATGGATATCGCGGCGGCCAGCGGCACTCCGGTGAAAGCGCCGGCCGATGGCGTGGTCACTTTCGCCGACGACCTGTACCTGACCGGTGGCACGATCCTGCTCGACCACGGACACGGGGTCAGCTCCAATTTCCTGCATCTGTCACGCATGGACGTGGCGGTTGGCGACAGCGTCAAGCAGGGCGAAGTCATCGGCCGGGTGGGCGCGACCGGACGTGCGACCGGCCCGCATCTGCACTGGGGCATGAACTGGCTGACTGTTCGGATCGACCCGCTGCTGATGATCGAGGCATCCGACGCGGCACAGCCCTGAGACTTGCCGGCCTCCCTGCCCGTCAGGCCAGCGCCACGCCACCGCGGCTGTGCGCGGTAACACGGTCGCGGCCTGCGGACTTGCTGGAGTACAGCGCGGCATCGGCGCGTTCGAGCAGTTGTTCGGCGGTCTCGCCCTCGCCCAGCTGCGCGACGCCGAGGCTGAGGCTGGCATCGAACAGGTGGCCATCGATCGACAGCGGCCGGCAATTGACTGCCGAGCGCAGGTTCTCCGCGACGCCAAGGGCCTCGCCCAGTCGGGTATCGGGGAGCAGCACGAGAACCTCGTCACCACCCCAGCGGCCAAACAGGTCGTATGTCCGCAGGCGGTTGCGCGTGCGCAGCGCGATGATCTTCAGGCAACTGTCGCCAACCCGGTGACCAAAATCGTCGTTGATCCGCTTGAACCGGTCGATGTCGAAGAACACCACCGACAACGGCATGCCGGTGCGATGCGAATCGGCGACGCCGGCCTTCAACCGCTCCTCAATCGCGGGTCGTGACATCGCCCCGGTCAGCGCGTCGAACGTTGCCAGCCGACTGGCATGGTCGCGGTCGCGACGCAGCTGCTGCAGGGTGTCGCCGAGGCCGATCATGATCACCAGCCCGGACAGCACGAACGCCGCCGGGAACGCATAGCCGACCCAGGTCGACGCCGGCCACAGACCGGACAGCTCGCCCACCCGCAGGAACAGCAGTCCGATCATCGGCAGCCACGACAACAGCACGAAGTACGCGGCGCGTTGCCGTTGCACGCACCCGATGAGGCTTGCCGCCAGCACCACCACCGCCGCGACCAGCAGGATGGCGTTGGCCACCACGGCCACCCAGCCCCGGATTCCGACCAGCGACACCAGTACGAGCAGCAGCAATCCCGCGCCGCAGCCCACCAGCATCCGCAACGTGCGTGGCTGCCGGGCACGCAGGTCGAGGTAATGGATGAGGAATACCAGGCTGGACAGCGCCCCCAACAGGCCCAGCAGCAGCGGGATGCGCGGGTCGTTCTGGATCAGCGAAGCCACGCCCGGCAGCATGCGCACCTCGCCTCCGGACGTCGCGAAGAACGCGGCCTGCGCCAGCAGGGTCAGCAGCAGGTAGGCATAACTGCGTTCACCGATCCCGAGCCAGAAGCCCAGCGCCAGCAGCGCGAGCAGGAGCAGGCTGACCAGGATCATGGTCCGCCATGCGACGTGGAACAGGTCGGCACCATGCACCTGTGCCATCGACTCGATCGAAACCGGCATCGGTGCCGTCGAGGGCGTATGCACGCGCAGCCATACCGATTCGCCGGCATCGAGCCCGTCATCCAGCGGGATCACCAGCGCGCGGGTGGAATACCCCGGGTCCGCATCCGGGCCCATGATCGATCGCCGGATCGGCATCGGATGGCCCGGCGTCCAGACCTCCACCTGGGCAAGGTGGGGTGACTGCAGGACCAGTTGCGGCCGCGATTCCGCCGGCACCGCGCGGTCGACGGTGACGCGCCACCAGCGCGGCGCGCGGTCGCGCTCATGGATCACTGCACCCGGCTGGTTGATGAAATCGTCGGCGAAGTCGCCGGCAATGACGCGCGCCGGCACCGGATCGGAGGCCAGTCGCGATACGGCGACCCCGGCAAGCGTCGCGGGCTGCACCTGCACCGGCGCTGCCAACGATGTCGATGGCAGCGCCGCAATCGAGGCGAGCGCAAGCAGCACGACATGCGCGCTTCCAGTAATCCATCGACGCAGGGGTGTCCCCATACCCATCCCGGTCTTGCAGCCGCTGCAGCATAGCGCGAAGCCGGGGCGCGGGCGCAATGCCAGGCCCGGGGTGAAGGACCGTGGGGAGTCGTCAGCCGGTGGCGCCGCGACCGGTCACGCGCGCCACCGCGTCGTGCGCGTGCAGGCTTTCGAAGTGCGCGACCTCGGCATCGAAGCGCTCGATCCGCGGATCGGACGAGAGCGCGGCCGCGACCCGGCGCGCCGCGTCTTCGCAGAACATCAGGTTGGCGGCGTTGAGCCGGGCGAACGCCTGCTCGTCCTCGCGCTTGACCGCGGTCTGCACCGGGGTCGCGAGCACCGACTCCAGTGCGTCGATCAATGCGGTAAGCGGCAGTTCGTCGAAGGCCGGGCGCAACTGGACGCGGACGTCGGCGCGGCTGCGCTGGGCGTGCGGGGTCGCGGCAAGGCCGCGTTCGGATGCCAGCCATTCGTGTACCGCGCTGGACAGCGGCCGGGCATCGGCAAAGTCTTCGGCGAAGCGATCGGCATTGAGCTGCCGTGAAAGCGCGGCCGAGGCCGGGCACGTGCTGGAGTATTCGACCGAGAAGCGCAGCGCGACCTGCAGGTGGCCGTCGACCAGGCTGGCGTCGATCTCGACGGGGTAACGCTTCCAGCCGGCGTTGGCGCTGGCCAGCGCGGGGCGCAGCAGCATCTGCTCGTATCGCAAAACCAGCCGCGCGGCGGTGGACAGCCCGGCCTGGGTCTCGACCAGGGTCTGCAGCACGCGGCGCAAGCCGGCCGGGGTGACCGTCTCGCTGGCGAACGCGGTCTGCAGCTCGAGGTACAGCCGTGACATGTGGATGCCGCGAGCGTCGGCGTCGACCAGGTTGACCGAGACATCCACCGAAGCGGCGACCTGGATGGGCTCACCACCTGCGGTCGCTACCCGCAACGGCAGTGCGATGTTGGACATGCCGACCCAGTCCAGCGGGCGCGCCATCGCGGCGGCATCGGAAGCTACATCGGGAAGGCTGCGGGGGGTGCTGGGATTCGTGGTCACGTCGAGGGAAATGGGGGCGTCGCGGGGAGTTGCAACGCCGCCATTCTAACGGCCCCGGTGGAGACGGCCGGCTGCGCGACTGGAACGCTGCGTCGCGGGAACCCTTGACGCCATTGCGCGTCAGCTGCGGGCGGCGCGCCACGCCGTCAGCAGCGCCTTCCAGGACGCCTGCGGACGCGCCGGATCGGACTGGCCCAGCCGGGCACGCGCGAATGCCGTCCAGATCCGGCGCGGACGGATCAGCGAACGTCTGGACGGCCATTGCCGATGCAGTTGCGCGGCCCAGATCGGCTGTGGATCGGCATCGCCGGCACGCGCGAGCACGGCCAACGGCACGCTGGCGGCACCGGCATCAACGTCGGCCTGGAGCATTCTCGATTGCAGCAGGCCAGCCGCGACCAGCCGCACCTCGGCCGGATCGACCGACCCGTCGATGGAATCGCCGAAGAGGCCCGCATCGATCCGGGCCACCGCCTCGGCGAACAGCTCAACGAGGGCAAATGCCTCATCGACGCTGGCAGGCCGTTCGCGGCTTGCACGCAGCGACGGCAACGAAGCCGCCAACATCGCCCACGCTACCGGACGACGTTGCAGCACGGTGCCAAGCGGATGGCGACGCGCACCCCTGCCCCACCCCATCAGCTCTTCCTGCCACCAGGCCAGCTTGGCCTCGCCGGGACGCGGGTCGCTGCCGCCCCACGCGGCGTCGGTCAGTTCCTGTTGCAGCGTCGCCCAGGCGAGCGCGGTCTCGCGTTGCGCGGCGGGAACGAATACCTCGGCCACCGCCCATTCCGGCCAGCGCGCGCGCCACTTGTCGACGAAGTTGGCCAGCGCATCGCCGCCGGTTCCAGTCGCGGACTGATCGTCGGGAACCACCGGCTCAGACATTGCACGCGGGCCATGCGGCCGCTTCGCATAATTGCGCGGGCTGCTCGATCATCACGTCGCCCTGCCATGCCACCGGGTCGTCGCTGGACAACCGGTAGCCCCACAGTGCCACCACCGACGGCATGCCGGCGGCGCGCGCGGCGACGATGTCGCGCTCGTCGTCGCCGACATAGATGCACTCACCCGGTTCGACGCCGATGCGCTCGGCGGCCACCAGCAGCGGCAGCGGGTCCGGCTTGCGTGCCGTCAGGGTGTCGCCGCCGATCAGCACGGCGCAGCGGTCCTGCCAGCCCAGCATCGGCACCAGCGGCGCTGCTAGGTATTTGGGTTTGTTGGTGACGATGCCCCAGATGCAGCCGGACGCCTCCAACGCGCCCAGCATCGCCTCGACGCCTTCGAACGGCGCGCAATGGCGGCCCAGCTCGGCCTGGTAGTGGTCGAGGAACGACGGGATCCAACTGTCGCGTTCGGCGGCATCGACATCGGGGAATGCCGCCGCGACCATCGCCCGCGCACCCTTGGATACGTGCGGACGCAACTCCGACAGCAGCATCGGCGGCATGCCGCGGGCGGCACGCGCGTTGTTGATCGCGGCGAGCATGTCGGGTGCGCTGTCGAGCAGGGTGCCGTCGAGGTCGAACAGCACGGCCTTGGGGAACGGATGGCTCATTCCGCCGACCCCGGCTTGCGCGCACAAGCGAGGTAGTTGACGTCGGTCCGGCTGATGATCCGCGCCGTGTTGCGCCACGGCTCGTACATCAGTCCGCTGACGTCATCGAGTTGCAATCCGGCGCCGCGCAGCCACGCAGCCAGTTCGGACGGCTTGATGAAGTCGCGGTACTGGTGGGTACCCTTCGGCAGCAGGCGGGCAACGTACTCGGCACCGACGACCGCCAGCGCGAACGCGGCCGGGGTGCGGTTGAGGGTCGACACGAACAGTTGGCCGCCGGGCTTCAGCAGGGCCGCGCAGGCGTCGATGATCGACCCCGGGTCGGGCACGTGCTCGAGCATTTCCATGCAGGTGACGACGTCGAAACTTGCGGGTCTTTCCGTTGCAAGCGATTCGACCGACTGCAACCGGTAGTCGACCTCGACGCCGCTTTCGAGCCGATGCAGCTTGGCGACCTTGACCAGCTCCGGTGCCAGGTCGAGCGCGGTAACGCGAGCGCCGTGGCTGGCCAGTGCCTCGCTCAGCAGCCCGCCGCCGCAGCCGACGTCAAGCACCTCGGCGCCCGCCAGCGAGACCCGGCTGGCGACGTAACCCAGCCGCGCGGGGTTCAGCGCGTGCAACGCCTTCTGCGGCCCCGCCGGGTCCCACCAGCGCTGTGCGAGCGCGCCGAACTTGTCGAGCTCGGACTGGCTGAAATTGTCGTCAGGTGCGTTGGCGGCCTGGTTCATCCCGTAACTCCTTCAGGCCCGGACCGCGGCGATCCGCTGCCGCCATTGCCGGGCATTGGCGACCAGTGCCGCCGCGTCGATATCGACCAGCACGCGCTCGCGCAGCCTGGCCACGCCGCCGATCCAGACATCGCTGACCTGGTGGCGGCCGGTGGCGTAGACCAGTTGTGACACCACGTTGTGCAGCGGCTGGGTTTCGAGCTGGGCCAGGTCGACGCATGCCAGGTCGGCCTGCTTGCCGATTTCGATCGAGCCAATCGCGTGGTCCAGGCCCATCGCCTTCGCCCCGCCCAGGGTCGCTGCGCGCAACGCACTGGCGGCGCTGAACGCGGCTGCGTCCCCGGCGACCGCCTTGGCAAGCTGGGCCGCGGTGCGGGTTTCGCCGAACATGTCGAGGTCGTTGTTGCTGGCCGCGCCGTCGGTGCCGATCGCGATGTTGACCCCTGCCTTCTCGAACTTTCCGACCGGGCAGAAGCCCGACGCCAGCTTGAGGTTGGATTCGGGGCAATGCACCACGCTGACGCCACGTTGCGCGCACAGTTCGATCTCGGCATCGGTCACGTCGGTCATGTGCACCGCGATCAGCCGGTCGTTGACCAGTCCGAGGCGATCCAGCCGCGCCAGCGGGCGCTGACCGTACTTCTGCAGTGAATCCTCGACCTCGTGCCGGGTCTCGTGCGTGTGCAGGTGGACCGGCACGTCGAGCTGGTCGGCGAGCATCCGTATCCGCTCGAAACTCGCATCCGACACCGTGTACGGCGCATGCGGGACGAACGCGGTGGATACGAGCGCGTCGTCGCGCCACTGGTCGAACACCTCGGCCGCGCGGTCGAAATACTCGTCGTCGCTCGCCGCCCACGCGGTCGGGAAATCGATCACCGGCAACCCCACCCGCGCGCGGAAGCCGTGGCGCTTGTAGGTCGCGGCCTGCACGTCGGGGAAGAAGTAGTTCTCGTTGGCGCAGGTGGTACCGCCGCGCAGCATCTCGGCAATCGCCAGGCTCACCCCGTCGGCGACGAACTCCGGCCCGATTACCGCCGCCTCGATCGGCCAGATATGCCCGTTCAGCCATTCCATCAGCGGCAGATCGTCGGCAACCCCGCGCAGCAGGGTCATCGGGTTGTGGGTGTGGGCGTTGACCAGACCGGGGATCAGCGCCGCGTCGGGACGCGACACGGTTTCCTTCGCGTCGAAACGCACGCGCGCCTCGGCGATCGGCAACACCGCGACGATGACGCCGCCGGTGACCGCCACGGCATGGTCCTTCAGGACCACGCCGCTCGGCTCGACCGGCACCACCCAGCCGGCTTCGATCAGCAGGTCGCAGGGCTGGGGGGTGCTGTCAGTCATCTACTTGACCCGGCTGACGTACTCGCCGGAGCGGGTATCGACCTTGATGATCTCTTCCTGGCCGACGAACAGCGGCACGCGCACCACCGCGCCGGTCTCCAGCGTGGCCGGCTTGCCACCGCCGCCGGATGTGTCGCCACGCACGCCCGGGTCGGTCTCGGTGATCTTGAGCTCGACGAAGTTCGGCGGGGTCACGAAGATCGGCACGCCGGCCCACAGCGTCACCACGCACTCCTCCTCGCCCTTGAGCCACTTGTGGGCATCGCCGACGCCGTTCTTGTCGGCCTGGACCTGCTCGAAGCTGGTCGGGTCCATGAAGTGCCAGTGCTCGCCGTCGGCGTAGAGGAACTGCATGTCGGTTTCGACCACGTCGGCGGCTTCGACGTTGTCGGTGGCCTTCATGGTGATTTCCTGCACCCGGCCGCTCTTGATGCTGCGGTACTTCATGCGGGTGAACGCCTGGCCCTTGCCCGGCTTGACGTACTCGGTATCGGTGATGATGCACGGGTCGTTGTTGACCAGGATCTTCATCCCGTTCTTTACGTCGTTCATGCCGTAACTGGCCATGCTGGAACTCCTGCGGTGTAGATGAATGGAGTGACCCGGCCCGGCGGGTGCCGGGCGGCTAGAATGTCGGGCTGCGCCCGGCTCAAAGGCCGGATGCAGGCAAAACCGGACCCGAATGATAACCGCAGTGACGCCCGCCGCCCCAGCCTTGCAGACGCCGCCAACCCCGCAGCCGCCGCGCTGGCAGCAGCTGTGGCGCGAGGCCGTGCGCGATCCGCGCGAGCTTCTGACGCTGCTCGGGCTCGACCCGGATGCGATGGGTGTTTCGGCCGCGGCCACCGGGCAGTTCCCGCTGCGGGTGCCGCGCGGCTTCGTCGCCCGCATGCGCCATGGCGACCCGAACGACCCGCTGCTGCGGCAGGTGCTGCCGCTGGACGCCGAGATGCAGCCGATGCCCGGCTTCAGCCTCGACGCGGTCGGCGACGGTGCTGCCAAGTCCGGCCACGGCGTGATCCAGAAGTACCGCGGCCGCGCCCTGCTGGTCGCCACCGGCAGTTGCGCGATCAACTGCCGCTACTGCTTCCGCCGCCACTTTCCCTACGCAGAGGAAACCGCCGCCGCCGCCGGCTGGCGCGAGGCGGTGGCGCTGATCGGTGCCGACAGCAGCATCGACGAAGTAATCCTGTCGGGCGGTGACCCGCTGTCGCTCTCCACGCCCAAGCTGGCCGAGCTGACCGATGCGCTGGCCGGATTCAGCCACATCAAGCGGCTGCGTATCCACACCCGCCTGCCGGTGGTCCTGCCTGAACGGGTCGACGACACCCTGCTCGGCTGGCTGGAGAGCCTGCCGTGGCCGGTGACCGTGGTGCTGCACGCCAACCACGCCAACGAGTTCGATCCATCGGTCGACGCCGCGATGACCCGCCTGCGCCAGGCCGGGGCCACCCTGCTGAACCAGGCGGTGTTGCTGCGCGGGGTCAACGATTCGATCGATGCACTGGCGGCGCTGAGCGAGCGCGGTTTCCAGGCCGGCGTGCTGCCGTATTACCTGCACCAGTTGGACCGGGTCCAGGGCGCGGCCCATTTCGAGGTCGATGACGACCGTGCCCGGTCCCTGCATGCCGGCCTTGCGGCGCGGTTGTCGGGATACTTGGTACCCCGGCTGGTACGCGAGATCCCCGGCGACAGCGGAAAACGTCCGCTCTGAGGACCCACTTGCGTCTCAACTCAAGAGAGGCGCCATGGACGGTGGCTCCAGCATCTGTCATAACACGGCGGAATGCGTCGGAACGGGTCGCGCAACGTCGCTGAGCGACGGGCCTTCGGGCCGGACCCGACGATTCGGGCGGCGACGCCCGGGGCAACGCAGGGGGACAACATGCTTATATATGCGAACGGCGAGGCCGCGATGGCGGGCGGGTCCCACCCGAACGTCATGCTGGGCGAATGCAGCATGGCTACGCTGCCTTCCCTGCAAAAGATGCCAACGGACCCGGATGGAGGGGCTATGCAAGTGGGTAAGGACATGGTGCTGCGGCTGTTGATCGTGGATGACAGCGTCGAGGCCGCCGAAGCCATTGCCAGCGGGCTGCGCAACAGCGGCATCGCTGTGCGACCCAACCGGCCCGAAACCGAGTCCGACTTCCTCGCGATGCTGGCCAACCAGCCGCCGGATTTCGTGCTGATCGCACGGGACGCCACCAGCGTGCCGCTGGCCACCGTGATGCAGCACGTCGCCGCCAGCGGCAAGGACCTGCCGGTGCTGCTGCTGCTCGACAGCATCGATGATGCCGGCCTGCTGCAGGCCAGCTCGCTCGGCGTCCGCGGCGTGGTCCTGCGCGACCGCATCGCACAGATCGAGAGCACCATGCGTGCCGAGTGGGCCGACCTTGAAGCGCGTCGCGCGTTGCGCAAGCTCGAATCACAGGTCCGCGAAACCGAGCGACGTTGCGATGCATTGATCGACTCCTCGCGCGACCCGATCGCCTATGTCCACGAAGGCATGCACATCCGCGCCAACAGCGCCTACCTGGAGATGTTCGGCTTCGAATCGTTCGAGGACATCGAGGGCATGTCGCTGCTGGACCTGGTCGCGCCGCAGCACGTCGATGAATTCAAGCAGTTGCTCAAGCGCCTCAGCAAGGGTGAGGCACCGCCGCCGCGGCACGAGATCCAGGCGCGGACGCTCGAAGGCAACAGTTTCCCGGCGGTGATGGAGTTCACCGCGGCCAGCTACGAAGGCGAGGCCTGCCAGCAGGTAATCCTGCGCCGCCAGGAACTCGATCCCGAGCTGGCCCGCGAGGTCGAGGAACTGCGCCAGCGCGACCAGGCCACCGGCCTGCTCAACCGAGCGACCTTTCTGCGCGCGCTCGAGGACGCGGTCGCCGATGCCGGCCAGAACGCCAGCCACCACGCGCTGCTGCTGGTCGAACCGGACCACTATTCACGCCTGTTGCAGGAGCTCGGGCTGGACGCCGCCGACGAACTCATCGCCGCCTGCGCCCAACGCCTGCGCAGCGCGCTGGGCACCGACGACGTCGTCGCCCGCTTCAGCGAGCACCAGTTCGCGGTGCTCCGTCGCGGCAGCGATTACGCCGCCACTTCGACATTGGCGGAAACCGTGCGCGCGGCGTTCGCCGACAGCGTGCTCGACATCGACAACCGCTCGCTCAATGCCACCGCGAGCATCGGCGGCGTGCAGATCGGGCAGAAAATCGCCAGCGTCGCGGCGGTGCTCGGCAAGGCGAGCCAGGGCGTCCAGTCCGCCATCGGCGTGGGCGGTAACCGGACCGACATCTTCGACCCCGGCGCAGTCGACCGCGCCGAGGAGGAGCGCGTCGAGGCGTGGGTCAACCGGATCCGCGATGCGATCGACGGCGACCGGTTCGTCCCCTACTACCAGCCGTTGATGAGCCTGCACGGCGAGCCCGTCGAGATCTACGACGTCTACCTGCGTATGCAGGGCGAACACGGCGAACTGGTGCAGCCGCTGACTTTCCTGCAGATCGCCGAGGAACACGGCCTGTTGTGGGAAATCGACCGCTGGATGGTGGGCCGCGCGATCGCCGACATCGGCGCGCAGCTCAAGGCCGGCCATCGGACCACCTTGATGGTCCGGATCACCGAGGCCTCGCTGCAGGACGACAGCCTGCTGCAGCACATCGAGGAAAAGCTGGCCACGCACGGCGCCGACGGCAGTCTGCTGGTGCTGCAGCTCACCGAGTCGAAGGTGTCCACCCATCTCAAGGCGGCGCAGACGTTCCAGCAACGCGCGTCCAAAGCGGGGGTGCGGATCGGCCTGGAGCAGTTCGGCAGCGGGCTCAACTCGTTCCAGTTGCTGAGCCATTTCGATGCCGATCTGGTCAAGCTGGACCGCGCCTTCATGGAAGACCTGGCGGGCAACCCCGAGTACCAGCAGAAGATCCGCGAGATCGCGACCCGGGCCCACGAACTCGGCAAGCAGGCCATCGCCGAATTCGTGCAGGACGCGGGGAGCATGACGATCCTGTTCGGTGCCGGGATCGACTACGCCCAAGGCCACTTCCTCGCCCAGGCCGGCCCGTCGATGGACTACGACTTCTCCTGACCGGAACCTGCCGCGGTCATGCGGCGGGTGTGGCGGTCATGCGGCGGTGCGGATCGTGTCCGGCATCTGCCGCAGCGCGGCGATGCGCTCTTCCAGCGGCGGGTGGCTCATCAGCAGGCGCTTGAGGCCGTGGCCGATCGCGCCGCTGATGCCGAATGCCGCGACCTGCTTCGGCAAGGTATTGACCCCGTGGTTCAACGACAGTCGCTGCAGCGCGGCGACCATCTTGTCGCGACCGGCCAGGCTGGCCCCGCCGGCATCGGCGCGGAACTCGCGGTGTCGCGAGAACCACATCGCGATCATGCTCGCGAACAGCCCGAACACCATGTCCAGTACGAACACGATGATGTAGTAGCCGAACCCCGGACCGCCCTCGCGGTTGCCGCTGATGTAGCTGTCGATCACGCGACCAACCAGCCGTGCAAGCACGATCACGAAGGTGTTGAGCACGCCCTGGATCAGCGCCATCGTCACCATGTCGCCATTGGCCACGTGGCTGACCTCGTGTCCGAGGACTGCCTCGGCCTCATTGCGGTCCATCTGTTGCAGCAGGCCGGTCGACACCGCGACCAGCGAGTTGTTGCGGCTCGGTCCGGTGGCGAAGGCATTGATCTCCGGCGCGTCGTAGATCGCCACCTCGGGCGTCTTGATTCCAGCGGCGGCGGCCTGCCTGCCGACGGTGGCCAGCAACCATTGCTCGGCCTCGTTGCGCGGCTGCTCGATGACATGCGCACCGGTACTGCGCTTGGCCATCCACTTGGACAGCAGCAGCGACACCAGCGAGCCGCCGAATCCGAACAACGCCGCCATCACCAGCAGCACGCCGTTGTTGCCGAGGGTGACCCCGAACACGCCCTGCAACACGCTCAGCACGATGCCGAGCAGCACCATAACGGCGAGGTTGGTGGCGAGGAACAATCCGATCCGTTTGAACATGTCGTTGACCCGGTCGCGCCCGATGCGCGGCTACCGAAGAAAAATGTGGCAGGCTCGAAGCGAATTCAAGGTGACGGGTTTGCCAAGTGGGTCCAGCCGTACTCCCAACTTCATCAGTACCCACACCCTCCTCCGGCTACCGCGGCCGCTTTGCCCCCTCGCCCACGGGTGACCTGCACGCCGGCTCGCTGCTGGCCGCGTTTGGCAGCTGGTTGCTGGCGCGCGCGGCCAACGGCGAATGGTGGGTACGGATCGAGGACGTGGACGGCCCACGGGAAGTCGCCGGAGCCGCCGACCGCCAACTCGCGGCGCTGGCCTCGTTCGGCCTCGTCCCGGATGCCCCGGTGGTACGCCAGAGCGGGCGTGAAGTGATCTATCGGCGTGCGCTGGACCAGCTGCTGGCGGAGGGCCGCGCGTTCACTTGCCACTGCAGTCGCGCCGACCTGATCGCGACCGGCGGCGTCCATCGCCAATGCCTCGCAACGGTGACACGACCGGATCCGGCAATCCGCCTGCGGGTCGATGCCGGGACCCGGATCGACTTCATCGACGGCATCCAGGGCCCGCAATCTCAGGATGTCGCCCGCGAGGTCGGCGACTTCGTGCTCAAGCGCGCAGACGGGTGTTGGGCCTATCAGCTGGCGGTAGTGGTGGACGACGCGGACCAAGGCATCACCGACGTCGTGCGCGGCGCCGACCTTCTCGATTCCACGCCCCGCCAGATAATGCTTCAACGCGCGCTGCGGTTGCCGACGCCGCGGTATGCACACCTGCCACTGGTCACCGATGCCGGGGGCCGCAAACTTTCCAAATCCGATGCCTCCCAACCGTCGGACCCGAACGACCCGCTGCCCGCATTGCGTCGCGCCTGGACAGCACTGGGCCAACCAACCGATGCACTGGCCGGCGCGACCCGCGTGCCGGACCTGCTCGCCGCCGCGCGGGAGTCCTTCCGACCCGACCGCATCCCGCGAGGTGTCGTTCCGCTTCCCGCGTTGCACAACAGGGATTTCACAATCCGGGACTAGTATTTGACGGGGAGTTTCCCAGACAGATTGGAGAGCAGCATGCAGGCACGCGTCGCGTTGGTCACCGGTGGCACCGGTGGCATCGGCACCTCGATCGTCAAGCGACTGGCCGACATGGGCCACAAGGTCGCTACCAACTTCCGCGACGAGGCCCGTGGGCGTGCCTGGCAGGAGAAGATGAAGTCCGCCGGCATCGACGTGGCGCTGGCACAGGGCGACGTGTCTTCGCCCGAGCAGGCCGAGGCGCTGGTGCGCGAGGTCGAGAGCCAGCTCGGTCCGGTCGAGATCCTGGTCAACAACGCCGGCATCACCCGCGACTCGACCTTCCACAAGATGAGCGCGGAGCAGTGGACCGACGTCATCTGCACCAATCTCAACTCATGCTTCAACGTCACCCGCCCGGTGATCGAGGGCATGCGTGCGCGCAAGTGGGGACGGATCGTGCAGATCAGCTCGATCAACGGGCAGAAGGGCCAGTACGGGCAGGCCAACTACGCGGCGGCCAAAGCCGGCATGCACGGCTTCACCATCTCGCTGGCGCAGGAAAACGCGAAGTTCGGAATCACCGTCAACACCGTCTCGCCGGGTTACATCGGCACCGACATGGTGATGGCCGTGCCCGAGGATGTTCGCAACAAGATCGTCGCGCAGATCCCCACCGGCCGCCTCGGCACGCCGGAGGAAATCGCCTACGCGGTGAGCTTCTTCATGCCCGACGAGGCCGGCTGGATCACCGGCGCCAACCTGTCGGCGAACGGCGGGCAGTACATGGGCTGGTGACCGCGACTGCAGGTGAGGCGATTCACTCGCCACAAGTTGCAAAGCGGCCACGGCCTGCGCCATGCTGCAAAGCATCATGACTCAGAGCGTTTGCTCCATGGCCTCGACCCGCGTCATCAAGAAGTACCCCAACCGTCGCCTGTACGACACCGAGATCTCCAGCTACATCACGATCGAGGATGTCAGGCAGCTGATCATCGACAACGAGGATTTCGAGGTCCGCGACGCACGCTCGGGCGAGGACCTGACCCGGCAGGTATTGCTGCAGATCATCACCGAGCACGAGCAGGACGGCGAGCCGATGCTGTCAACCCAGTTGCTCAGCCAGATCATCCGCTTCTACGGCGACTCGCTGCAGGGGTTCATGGGCAGCTACCTGGAGCGCTCGATGCAGGGCTTCCTCGACCAGCAGCAGCAGTTCCGCAAGCAGATGGGCGGCATGATCGGCCAGACGCCGTGGGCGATGATGAACCAGCTGACCGAGCGCAACTTGGCGATGTGGAAGGAACTGCAGAACCTGTCCGGCAACGTCGGCCAGAGCCCGGCCTCGGGCAAGAAGCCCGAAGGCAAGCGCTGACCGTCCGCCAGCCGTTATTGCAACGCCTGGCCGGCGCAGTATTTCTCGTGGAATGCGATCGCCTGCGGCATCAGCGCCTGCAGGGTCTGGATGCGGTTGGCCGGATCCGGATGGGTCGAGGCGAACTCCGGTGGACGCTCGCCGCCGCCCAGTTGCGACATGCGCTCCCATAGTGGGATCGCCGTGCGCGGGTCATAGCAGGCCGCCGCGGCAAGCATCAGGCCCACCTGGTCGGCCTGGGTTTCATGGTCGCGGCCATACGGCAGAATGAAGCCGTACTGCGCGCCGGCGCCCAGCGCGGCCATCACCGCCTGTTGCTGACCCGGGTCCATTCCGCCGATCGCCATGCCGGCCGCCATCTGTCCCATCTGCACCAGCTCCTGCTGGGCCATGCGTTGTGAGCCGTGACGGAGCAGCGCATGGGCGATCTCGTGGCCCATCACCACGGCCATCGCGTCCTCGCTCTGCGCGATCGGCAACAACCCGGTGTAGACCGCCATCTTCCCGCCGGGCAGGCAGAACGCGTTGGCCTGGTCGGACTGGATCACGCTGACGTCCCACTGGAACTGCTGGTAGGTGGTCGGCGACTGCTGCTGGTTCATCGCGGCCAGGTCGCTGGTGACCTGCGGCACCCGGGCGACCAGTCGCTGCGCGATCGTGCTGATCTGGCGGCTGACCTCGGCGTCGGGCGGCATCAGTGCGCCCTGCGCCTGGGCATCACCCAGCACCTGCTGATAGGCCTGCGCACCCAGTTGCACTTCTTCCTCGGCACTGGCCCCGTAATGTGCGGTCTCACCGGTGTATGGATCGGTCTCGGCGCTGCCGAACCACTGCCACGCCGCGTAGCCGGCGAACAGCAACAGGATCCACCAGCGGATGCCGCCGCCACGCCGCCGGCCACCTGCGGAGCTGCCGCGCGCGCGTCCCAGGGAGATGTTCATTCAGCGCTCCTTGCCCGGCGACACCGGGACGTTGGTTGTTGTCATATTTCCCGCACCACGCGAAAACCAACCCGCGCGTTGGTGGTACCGATGTCACTGCCCAGTCGCCAGGCCGAGCGGGTCTGGGTCGGCGAACTGGCCCATGAGCCACCCCGCACCACCTGTTCCCGGCAACCCGGGTTGATCCAGGCCTGGCCATCCGATGGCGCGCGACGGTAACCGTCATGCCAGCAATCGGCGACCCACTCGCTGACATTGCCGGCGAGATCGTGAAGACCGAATGCATTGGCGGCGTACAACCCCACCCGCGCCGGGCCCCACGCGTCGTCGCCATAACCTTCGAAGGCATTGCGCCAATGTCGTCCACCGGGCGACTCGTCCTCGCTGCCGGTGAAGTTGCCGGCCCCCTCGGGCGGGGCGCCATCGCCCCAGGGGAACCGCGAGTCGCTGCCGGCGCGCAGCATGTGCTCGAACTCGGCTTCGCTCGGCAGCCGGTACGCGTGGCCGGTCTGGGCCGACAGCCATTCGGCGAAGGCCTTCGCGTCCTGCGCGCTGACGTGCACCACCGGCAGGCTGTCCCCGGCGGGGTTGCCGGCGTAGTCCGAACGCCAGTCGATGCCGCTACGCCGTACCAGGTTGCCGCTGCGCTCGTCATAGGCCGTGGAGTAGCCGCGACGGGTCGCCCGCGCCTCGTAACCGGTGGCAGTGACGAAGCGACGGAACTCGCCGACGGTGATCTCGTTGCGTGACACAGCCAGGCCGCGATCGAAACGGATGTTCCGCGCAGGCCGTTCGACATCGCTGGCGCCCTTCTCGTCCGGCCCCGCCCCCATCCGGAATGCGCCATGCGGGACGACCACCATTTCCGGGCCGCGACCACCGCGTTCCAGCGCTTCGGTGAATGCCTGTCCGGGGCGGAACAGTCCGTAATGGGTGGTCAGCTCGATCTGCTCGCGCAGCTCGACCGCGGCCGGATCACCTTCCGGAGCGATCCGCAGCAGGTCGGCGAGATGCCGGCGCGCTTCGTCGAGGCCGCCTTCGCGGGTCAGTGCGGCCAGCCCGAGGTCACGCAGGTTGCCGACCCGCGACCCGCGGTGGCGGGCGATGCGCTGCCGGGCTTCGGACACCGTCTGCATGTCCGGCCGGACCGTGCCCGCCTTGTCTAGCAATTGCGCGGCCGTTGCGTAGTCGTCCTGGTTGGCCGACAGCTCGGCCTGTCGGATCAGCGCACTTTCAGCGGCGGCGAGTCCCTGCAGCGCGCGCGCATCGCCGGGACGCAGTTGCAATGCCTTGCGGAACTGATCGACCGCGGTCTTGCCGTCGTCGCCGACGATCCGCCGCGCATTGAGCGCCTGCTCGCCCGCCAGGTTGGCCTGCGTGGCCTGGTCGGCGCGGTCGAGCCGGCCAAGGTATTCGATCACCGGTTTCGCATCCGGCGCCGCTTCGCGGGCCACCGCGGCGACCTGGTGGGCTCGGCGCAGTGCGGCGGGGTCGTCGTCGATCGCCGCAAGCGCGTCATCGCCCCGTTCGATCACCGCGGCCAACGCCTGCTGGAAACCTGCTGCCACCTCGGCGTCCCCCGAAGCATGCTCACGCAGCGCGAGGTACAGCGGGATCGCATCGTCGTCTTCACCAAACAGTTCGCCCGCCTCCAGCGCCGCGGATGCGTCGATCTTGAGCTGCGCGATGTTGTCCTCGTCGACCTCGATCTCGGGCGCGCTCCACGCCGGGATCGGCGGGACTTCCTGCCCGGCGCCGATGGTCACGATCGGCGCACCCGGTCGTCTGGAAGCTTCCGGAGTGGCGGGCGATGCCGAATCGTCATCGCCGGAGCAGCCGGCCAGCGAGGTGGCCAGCACGGCAACGACGAGCGCGCCAAACACCCACATGCGACTCCGGCGGACATGCGCCCGCGACGCCGGCTCTGGCGGCGTTGATGCTGGCAATCCCGCTGACAACCTTGCTCGCAATCGTCCTCCCGGCCTGACGGCCCACCGGCGCCCCGGCGAGGGCGCCCTGAAAGTAGGCTATTGTCGCCCACCCCGGCAACTCGAATCGCGATCCACCCAAAGTGCCCACCGAACCGACAAATCCCGTCCCGCCCGCCGCCGATTCGACCACGCCGGTCTGGATCACCGATGCAGCCGAGCTGACCGCCCGCTTCACCAGCCCTCCCGCCCGCATCGGCCTGGATACCGAGTTCATCCGCGAGCGCACCTACTGGCCGCAACTGGCACTGGTGCAGATCGCGATCGAACGTGACACCGGCATCGAGATCCTGCTGGTCGACCCGCTGGCGCCGGGAATCATCGACGCGCTCGCGCCGATCCTCGCCGACGAGTCGATCCTCAAGGTCATGCACAGCCCCAGCGAAGATCTTGTCGCCTTCAAGCACGCCTGCAACGTGGTGCCGCGGCCATTGTTCGACACCCAACTGGCGGCGGCTCTGGCTGGCATCGCCGGCGGCATGGGCTATCAGAAGCTGGTCGATCGGATCACCGGCGTGGTGTTGAGCAAGGGCGAAACCCGCTCGGACTGGCTGCGCCGGCCGCTGTCGCCATCGCAACTGGAATACGCCGCCGACGACGTGCGCCACCTGTTCGAAATGCACGACGCGCTCGACGGCATGCTCGGCGAACTCGGGCGGCGCGAATGGCTGGCCGACGACGCCCGCCGCACTGCCGCCAACGCCGATACCGATGCGCTGGAACGCTGGCCGCACCTGTCGATGCGCAGCGCGCACTTCCTCGATCTGGAAGCGCAGCGCCGGCTGGTGCGGCTGTTGCGCTGGCGCGAGGCCCACGCGCGCGACAGCGACCGGCCGCGCAGTTGGATCCTCGACAACGAACTCGCAGTCGCCCTCGCCCGCACCCCGCCAGCCGATCGCGACGCGCTGCAGGCACAGCTGGATGCGCATCCGAAAGCCCCGCGCAAGCTGGGTGATGCGATCTGGCGCGCGCTGACCACGCCGCTGGACGACGAGGCCGGGACGCCCGATGCCAGCATCGCCGAGAAGCGCGACAAGAACCGCGTGCGCCAGTTGCAGGATGCAGTGGCTGCCCTCAGCGCCGAACTGGGGCTGCCGGACGGCCTGCTGGCATCGCGCCGCTACCTGGAAGCCCTGCTCGACCACGGTGAATGGCCCGACGCCCTCGCCGGCTGGCGCCGCGAGGTGCTGGAGCCGAGCCTGGCGCCATTGCTGGCGGAGTGACGGGGGCTGGCGTCGTCGGTTTCCGCCCGCTAGAATCACCACCTTCATGGGGCGGTAGCTCAGCTGGGAGAGCGCCACGTTCGCATCGTGGAGGTCAGGGGTTCGATCCCCCTCCGCTCCACCATGAATCCAAAAGGCCGCGAGCAATCGCGGCCTTTTCTGGTTTTGGGGTCTCAGCCTGCGTCAGTCTTCCAGCCACGGCGCCGCGATTTCCAGCGCGGTCCGGTACGGCTCGGGATCATTGCGGTTGCTCAGCAGGATCACCGTCAACCGCCGCTGCGGCCAGCGCACGATGACGTTGCGGAACCCCATGGTCTCGCCGGAATGCCACAGGCTGTCGCCGCTGATGCGCCAGCCGTAGCCGTATTCCACCCCGGGATCGTCAGTCGGCGTCACCGCGGTGAATGCGAGGCGGCGCGACTCGTCGCTCAACAGGCGGTCGTCGTACAACGCCGCATCCCATTTGGCGAGGTCATCGATCGACGAGTAGATGCCGCCGTCGCCAAGCACCGCGCTGGTCTGGCTCTGGTCCGTACGGGTCCAGTCGCCATCGACCCGGCTGTATCCAAAGGCCCGATGGGGCACTTCGGGGCCGCCCTGCACATAGGCCAGGGTGTCGTGCATGCCCAGCGGCTGGAATATCCGCTCATGCAGGAACGCCGGGAAGCTCTTTCCAGACGCGCGCTCGACGATCAACGCCAGCAGCGCGTAGCCGCTGTTGCTGTAGCGATAGTTGCTACCGGGCTCGAAATAGGTGCGGTCCTGGCCCTCCAGGATGCGCAGCACGTCGGCATCGTGCAATTGCGCGGTCAGGGTCTCCGGGATGAAGTCCTCGTAGTCGATCAGCCCGGAAGTGTGGCTGAGGACCTGATGCAGGGTGATGCCGTCGGTGGCATCCGGCAGCGATGGCAGCCACTGGCGCAGCGGGTCGTCGAGGTCGAGCGTGCCGTCCTCGGCCAGCAGCAGGATCGCGGCGGCGGTGAACTGCTTGGTGACGGACGCCAGCCGGTAGTTGGTCGCCGGACCGGCCTCGATGCCGCGCTCGAGATCCGAGCGGCCGTAGCCGCGACGAACCACCGGCTCGCCGTCCTTGAGCACCAGCAGCGATGCGCCGGGCACGTCGCCGTCGTAACGGACCATCAGCTGATCGGTCGTGGGTTGCGATACGGGTACGTCAAACATCAGCGTCGGGCTCGGTTCGGGCTGCAGCGTGTAGTGCCACCACTCCATCGGATAGTTGACGAAACCGTGGCGGGCCATCGCCTCGCCCAGACGCTCACGATTGGTGCGCTGGGCCTGCGTGGCCAATGGTGAGTCGGTGTTGGCGCGCGGGCCGAAGAAGTCGAAATCGGTACCCATGTCGAGCGGCTCGCAGGCGCCGTCGTCGCACTGCAGCAGGGTCAGGTCGACCGTCGCGCCGCGACTGTGGCCGGATACCGGAGCGATGTAGCCGTCCAGCAGGTCGGGCTTGTCCATATCGGGGTAGTAGTCGGCCCGGTTGCGCTGGTCGTCGGGGTCGTTGGCCCAGCGGACGAAGTGCGCGACCGCGCGTGTGGGCCGATAGCAGTCGAAGATTTTCAGACGCAGGTCCTGCTCACGCAAATCCTGTTCGACCTTCTGCAAGGCTTCGGCGACCGGTTCCAGCAGGTAGCAGCGCGGCGCATCGTACCCATTGATTGGCATGCCTACGAAGTTGTTGCTGCCGGCGTAGCGGATCTCCTGGGCGATGTCGGGGACGAGGCTGCGGATATCGACCAGGCCGGCCTCGTCGGGCGTCTGTGCCGGCGACAGCCGGGGCACCGGCGTGGTCGATGCGCAGGCGCAAAGCAGCATGGCGAGAGCGCATGCCGCCAGTCGCGATACCGCCCTAGTCACAATTTCCGGTGCGTTCAAAGGCCAGGTCCTCGTAGTCGGAACTGAAGTCGGCGTTGGGGTCGACCTTGGCCATCGCCAGCGCGGGCGGTGCGCCGCTGTCGGCGAAGTCCAGCCAGGCCTCGTCGAGGCCATGGCCGTCCCAATCGACCAGCAGTCGCTCGCCAACTGCCATCACCTGGCCACTCAAGCGCGGCGACTTGGTCGAGGTGAAGCGCACACCGTTATCGCCGCGGCATACGGATATCTCGCCGAACCACGGGTCGGTGTAGCGGCCAAGATGGCTGGCAAGGGCCGCTGCCGTGGCGGGCTTGCGTGTGGAGGTATCGGGCACCGATGAACCTTCGGCCGCCGCCGGCTGATTGGCGATGCGCGCGGCGTACTCCGCAACGGTGTGATTCTCCTGCGGCGCAGTGAAGTGCTTGAGCAGCACTTGATTGATCACGGTGCGGGCCTCGCCAGCCTGGCCATTCATCAGCACCACGAAGCCGGAGTTCGAGTCCGGCAACAGGGTCATGACCGAATACATGCCCGACAGCGTGCCGGTGTGCGAGACCGTCCAGGCACCGTCGACATCGGCCAGCCGGAAGCCGAACGCATAGGCGTAGTAGTGGGTATTGTTCCAGTCTCGACTGCGCTGCGAGATCGGCATCGGCGTGCGCGCAATCCACATCGCTTCGCGCTGATCCGCCGACAGCCATTGCAACTGCTGCGCGGTCGGGTCCAGCCAGTTTTTCGCCCAGACGAGCATGTCGTCGACGCTGCAACGGATACCACCGGCCGCGGCCGAGGTGATCGCCGGGATGGTGTCGCCGTCGATCGACGCCGGTACGTTGCGGCCATCCTCGCGCCGGTGCGGCCGGGCGATGTTGCCGACCGTTTTGCGATCGATTTCACCGACCAGGCAGCGGTCCAGCCCCAGCGGCTGGAAAACCTCGCGTCGCACCATCTCCTCGTATGGCGCGCCGCCGACCGCCGCCGCCACTTCGCCGGCGACGACGTACAACAGGTTGTCGTAGGCATAGCCGGAGCGGAAGCCATAGGCCGGCTTGATGTGGGCCAGCCCGTTGATGATGTCATCGCGATCGAAATGGTTCGGCTCCGGCCACAGCATCAGGTCGCCGCCGCCTTCGGGCAGGCCGCTGTTGTGGACCAGCAGGTCGGCCACCGTCATGTGCTGCGTGACCCACGCGTCGTGCATGCGGAACTGCGGCAGGTGCTTGATTACCGGATCGTCCCAGCGCAGTTTGCCGGCATCGACCAGCCGCGCCAGCACGCTGGCGGTCATCGCCTTGGTGTTGGAGGCGATCTTGAACATGCTGTCGGAATCGACCGCGTCACCGCTGTCGGCGACGGTCTCGCCATAGCCGCGGGCAAACACCACTTCACCGTCCTCGATGACACCGATGGCGAGACCCGGCAGGTGATAGCGATCGACGGTGGCCTGGGCGATTTCGTCAAGCCGCGCCGGGCTTGTTTCCGCGGCTCCTGCAGTGGAAGCGCAGGACAGACCCATCAACATAGCAATGGCAGCCTGCGGCAGATGCCTCACGGGGCACCGGCCCCACTGGCCGCGACGTCGCCGGCCGCCTGCCAGACGCGCATCAGGTTGCCACCCCACAGCTTGGCGATGTCGGAATCGCTGTAACCGCGCTTGCGCAGCTCCGCAGTGACGTTGGGAGACTCGCTGGCATCCATCCAACCCGTTACCTCGCCGCCGCCATCGAAGTCGGAGGCGATGCCAACGTGGTCGACGCCGATCAGGTCGACCATGTAGTCGATATGGTTGACGTATTCCTGCAGCGTGGCCAACGGGTGCTCGCGCTCGATTCGGGCCGTCCCGGCGATGAATGCCGGCAGTTCACCGTGGACATCCCAGTCGAATTCCGCGGCACCCGACTGGCGCGCGACCTCCTGCTTCAACGCCTTTTCGGCCGCCTCCCGTGCGGGATCGTGCTTGACGAACTCGTAGTAGGCCACCGCCTGCACCACCCCGTCGTCATCGGCGATCGCACGCAGCAGGTCGTCGGGCAGGTTGCGTGGCACGTCAACCACCCCGCGTGCCGAGGAATGCGAGGCGAACACCGGTGCCCGCGACGCGGCGATGGCGTCGAGCACGCACTTGTCGGACGCATGCGAGACATCAACCATCATCCCCAATGCATTGGCGCGAGCGACCAGCGCGCGGCCGAACTTGCTCATCCCCCGGTCCTGCGCGGAGTTGTGCGCGGGCTCGCCGGCTTCGATATCCGGATTGGCACTGCTGCACACCGCGTTGTTGCCCACGTGGGTGAGGCCCACATAACGGGCGCCGCGACCATGCGCGGTATCGAGACGCGACAGATCGTGGCCGAGCGAATACGGATTCTCGATGCCGATCATCGCCGACAGCAGGCCGCTCGCCTGGTTGTCGCGGACCTGCGCCGGCGTGGTCGCCAACTTGATGCGGTCGGGATACTTCTCAAGCATCAGCGCAATGGCCGAGTACTTGCGTTCGGCCTGGGCGACCGCGTCGGCGTAGCCCGCTTCGGTCAGCGGCCCCTGCCCCACGTAAATGATGAAGAACGCTCCGTCGAGACCGCCGCGCTCCATCTTGCCCAGGTCCACCTTGAGCTCGCTGTCGCCGCCCACGTCGTAACGCGGCTCGCGCATGTAGTCCAGCGGGATGTCGACGTGGGTGTCGAGGGTCAGCAGGTCGGGGGTGGGCGTGTGGACGGGCTGCTGCGCGCAACCCGCGAGTGCGCCAGCGAGCGCCGCACACGCGATGCCAATGCGGATGTTCATGTTTTTCTTCTCCACTTCCAACCCCGCGTTCCCCGGTTTCAACGATGGGGTCCGCGCAAAAAAATGGCGGCCCGATCAACGGGCCGCCAAAGGGGTATGACTCAGAATGCGTACGTCACTACCAGTTGCGCATAGCGTGGCGACTGCCAGCCCGTGGCTTCCCCGAAGTAAGGCATCTTGTTGCCGGGGGTGCTTTCGTAGCGGGAATGCACGTTGACTTCGGTCTGGCTGTTCAACAGGTTGTAAACCGAGAGTCGAGCTTTCAGGTCAATACTTTCCGACGGCAGCGTCCAGGTCGTACTGACACCCAGATTGGTGACCCAGGGCATCCGACCGAACGCGCCGCGCTCTGAATACACCAGTTCCCGCGTGGTGTAGTCGTCACATCCGGATACGCACAACCAGCCCGAACCGCCGCCGCTGAACTCGCTGGGTCCGCCTGCGCTGCGGTTGTCATCCGGCCAGCGAACGCCGAACGCTGTAATCGGACCGCCCGAACGCGTGGTCAGCGTGGCACCAAAGCTCCACATATCGTTCAACTTGAAACTGCCGCGCGCCTTGATCTGGTGGCGGAAGTCGTTGAACGTGGGACCGAAACGCTCGTTCACGGCCGGATGGTCGTAGTACTGCACCAGGTTGGTGTCGGCATAGCCCGTGTCCGAGTTCACCGGGCCTTCGATGTTGCCGTCGGATTTGGACCACAGGTAGCTGACGTTCAGTGCCCACT
>JBOHYC010000405.1:0-7090 GCA_050737755.1 Lysobacter sp. | reverse complement strand
GGCTGCAGCCGCAGCGGCTGGCCGGTTTCGGCCTGACTCCGGCCGATGTCGAGGCCGCGCTGCGTGCGCAGAACGTCGAGATCCCGGCCGGCCGGGTCGAGGGCAATGCACGCGAGTTCACCGTGCTCGCCGAAACCGACCTGCGCACCGCCGAGCAGTTCGGCGACATCATCCTGGGCGACGTCAACGGCTACCTGGTTCGGCTCAAGGATGTCGCCCGGGTTGAATTGGGCGCGCAGGAAGAACGTTTCCGTGCGCGCGCCAACGGCGTCACCGCAGTGCCGCTGGCGATCGTCAAGCAGGCGGTCGCCAACCCGCTGGACATCTCCGCCGACCTGCACGCGCTGCTGCCCGAGATCGAGAAGACCCTGCCCGAGGGCATGAAGCTGGAGATCGCGTTCGACAGCACGATCTTCATCGAAAAGTCGATCGACGAAGTGTTCAAGACCGTGTTCGAGGCGGTGCTGCTGGTCGTCATCGTGATCTTCCTGTTCCTGCGCAGCTGGCGCGCGACCTTGATTCCGCTGGTGACGATCCCGGTTTCGCTGGTCGGCGCGTTCGCCCTGATGTACGCGTTCGGCTTCACCATCAACACGCTGACCTTGCTGGCGATGGTGCTGGCGATCGGGCTGGTGGTCGACGACGCGATCGTGATGCTGGAGAACATCTACCGGCACATCGAGGAAGGCATGCCGCCGTACCAGGCGGCGTTGCAGGGCAGCAAGGAAATTGGTTTCGCGATCGTCGCGATGACCCTGACGCTGGTCGCCGTATACGTGCCGCTGGCGTTCTCGACCGGACGCACCGGCAAGCTGTTCGTCGAGTTCGCGCTGACCCTGGCCGGCGCGGTGCTGGTGTCGGGTTTCACCGCATTGACGCTGTCGCCGATGATGTCGTCCAAGCTACTGCGCCACGAAACAAAGCACGGCCGCTTCTACGAGGCCGGCGAGCGCGTGCTGGGCTGGATCGACCGGACCTACCGTCGCGTGCTGACCCGACTGCTGGCGCTGCGCTGGATCGTGGTCGGCGCGGCTGCGGTTATTGCAGCGCTGGCGATCGGGCTGTTCGTGCTGATGCCCAAGGAATTGGCGCCGCAGGAAGACCAGGGCGTGATCGTCGCGTTCGGGCAAGGCCCGGAAGGCGCGACGATCGACTACACCGACAAATACGGGCAGATGATCGAGGGCATCCTCAGCCAGGTGCCGAGCGTCGAGCGCTACTTCGTGTTGTCGGGCTTCCCGACCGTCACCAATGTGATCGGTTTCGTGATGCTCAGCGACTGGGAAGACCGTGATGTCTCCGCCGCCGAGGTGCAGGGCCAGTTGTTCCCGCAGTTCATGGGCATTCCCGGGGTGATGGCGTATCCGACCTTGCCGCCGCCGCTCGGCCAGCAGGGCTTCGGCCAGCCGGTCAACTTCGTGATCCAGAGCAGCGGCAGCTGGGAGGACCTCGACGCGATCGCCCAGCAGGTGCTCGGCAAGATGGCCGAGAGCGGCAACTTCACCAACCCCGACAGCGACCTCAAGCTCGACAAGCCGCAGCTGAAGGTCTCGCTCAACCGCGAGAAGGTCGCCGCGGTCGGCAGCGGGGTGGCGACCGTTGGCCACACTCTGGAGACCATGCTCGGCGGGCGCAACGTGACCCGCTTCAAGCGCGGCAGCGAACAGTACGACGTGATCGTGCAGGTCGAGGACGCCGACCGCCGTACCCCGGGCGACCTGTCCAACATCTACGTGCGCGGCAACAACGATCAGATGGTGCAGCTGTCGAACCTGGTCGACGTCAAGGAGACAGTCGCGGCCAAGTCGCTCAACCACTTCAACAAGCTGCGCGCGGTGACCATCAGTGCCGGCCTGGCACCGGGCTACCCGATGGGCGAGGCGCTGGATTGGCTGGAGGCGACGCTGGAGGAGGTCGCTCCCGACGCCAGCTACGACCTGTCCGGGCAGTCGCGCGAGTTCCGCGAGTCGGCCAGCGAGTTCGGGCAGATCTTCCTGCTCGCGGTGATCTTCATCTTCCTGGTGCTGGCGGCGCAGTTCGAGAGCTGGGTCGATCCGCTGGTGATCCTGCTGGCGGTGCCGCTGGCGGCGTTCGGCGCGTTCCTGGCGCTGAAACTCAGTGGCGGCAGCTGGAACATCTACTCGCAGATCGGCATGGTCACGCTGGTGGGGCTGATCGCCAAGCACGGCATCCTGATCGTCGAGTTCTCCAACCAGTTGCAGGAGCAGGGCAAGGCCAAGCTCGACGCGGTTATCGAATCGGCGGCGCTGCGCCTGCGCCCGATCCTGATGACCACCGGCGCGATGGTGCTGGGCTCGCTGCCGCTGGCGATCGCGTCGGGCGCCGGCGCCGAGGCGCGCAACCAGATCGGCTGGGTGATCGTCGGCGGCATGTCGATCGGCACCTTCTTCACCCTGTTCGTGGTGCCGGTGATGTACCTGCTGATCGGCCGCGACCACCAGAAGGTAGCGGCCGAACAGGCGCGGCTGGAAGCGAAGGCCGAGCCGGCGCACTGACCGGGCAGACACGCAACCAAACCGGCGGCCGTGCTGCCGGGGCGTGCAACATAAATCCGGCAGCCCGAGCTGCGGGAGCACGCAACAAAAAACCCGGCAGCCTGCGCTGCCGGGTTTCGTGTTCCAGCCGGAACCGGAGAGAGAGAAGTGCTGGCTGGCGCCGGGGCGCCGGCCGGATTACTTGGCCTTCGAAGCCTTGGTCGCGCCGCGGGCGAACGACTCGGCCTTCTCGGTCGCGGCCTTGGTGGCCTGCTCGACGTTGGCCTGGGTGCTCTTGGCGGCGGCCTCGAACTGCGACTTGGCGATCTCGCCGATCTGCTCGTTGGCCTTGACCGTGCGGCCGATCACTTCCTGGCCGGTGGCGACGTTGCGCTCGACGGTCTCGCGGGCAACCTGCGCGCCCTTCGGCAACAGGTTCTTGAGGCCATCGGCGTCACGCACTTCGGCGGCTTCGCCCCAGAAGGCGAACGCGGCGTTGGCGCGGTCTTCGAGGGTCGCCAGCTGCAGGCCGAACACGGCCTGGGCGTTCTCGAGGGCGATACGGTTGACTTGGGCTGCCGTGTCCGCGAACTGGCGCGTGGCGGCGACGAACTGCTCGTTGAACTGCTGGTTCATGGCTGGGCTCCTGCTGCGCCGACAAGGATTGCCGGTTTGTGCGGTGCAGCATAAAGCAGGTTTTGTTGCGATGCAACATTCGCGAGGTGGGAAAGCTGAACATTGTTCAGCCAGCCCCGATCCGGTCATTTCATGACCTGTAGGGGCGACGTAAGTCGCGAACGCCACGGCAATCGTCGATCGAAATTCGTGGACAGGCTCGAAATCCCGATCGCGCCTCGTGATGTTGCGCTCAGCACGACATCCGATGGATCAGTGAGTTCGCGACTTACGTCGCTCCTACACAGGCGCCTACCCGCACTGCGCCATCACCCCCGGTAGCGGCATCCCGACGTGCAGGTCTCGTGCACCACAACTTCGCTCAGCAGCGGCAGGGTCGGCTTCAGCCGTTCCCAGATCCATACCGCCAGCCGCTCGCTGGTCGGATTGTCGAGCCCTTCGATGTCGTTGAGATAGTGGTGGTCGAGCCGGTCGTACAGCGGCTGGAACGCCTTCTTGACGTCGGCGAAGTCCATTACCCAGCCGGTGTCGGCGCCGAGTTCGCCCGACAGGTGCAGCTCGACCCGGAACGAGTGGCCGTGCAGGCGCGAGCACTTGTGGCCTTCGGGCACGTTCGGCAGCCGGTGCGCGGCTTCCAGGGTGAAGCTCTTGAAGATATCCATGGGCGGCATTGTATCGCCGCCGGCTGCGGTGCCCGCGGTGCAGGGCGTATTGCTTCAGGTCCGGCGCTCAACGCGGGGCGCTTCAGCCAAGCCTGTCGGACAAGCAGTTTCAGGCAGGCACTTCAGCCGGGGCATTCAAGCGCCGCGCGGCAGGCAGCCCAGCGCGGCGAGAAAGCCGTGCAGCGCCGGTACCTGCATCAGCCACGGCGAGGCGATTGTCAGCAGCCCTGTCGCCAGCACCAGCAATGCGATCGCGATGCGCCAGCCGCCGCGCTGCAGGCGCTGGCCCAGGCGCGCGCCGGACCAGGTCAGCGACACCATCAGCGGCAGTGTGCCGAGGCCGAACGCGGCCATCGTCAGCGCACCATTGCGGGCGTCGGCCTGCAGCCACGCCGCGGCCAGCATGGTGGTACTGAGGCCGCAGGGCATCCAGCCCCAGAGCAGGCCGAGGCCTATCCGCTTGGCGCTGCTGTTGGCTGGCAGCAAGCGCCGTTGCAACGGGCGCAAGCGGTTCCAGACACCGTTCGCGCCGGGCAGGGCGAGGAAGGCGAGGCGGCCGTTGCGATCGAGCAGGCGCAGCGCGACCACCACCAGCACCAGCCCGACCGCTGCACGCAGCGTCCAGGCCAGCCAATCGAGCCGGGCCAGGTCGACGATGCCGTGGCCGATGCCACCGGCGATCGCGCCGGCCACGACGTAGCCGAGCACCCGGCCTAGGTTGGGTTCGATCGCGTACTTCCAGCGTGCATGCGGGCCCATCGCCGAAAACCCGGTGGCGATGCCGCCGCACATCGCCGCGCAGTGCACGCCGCCCATGAGCCCGGTGAGCAGGGCGGCGCCGAGGGTGAGCCAGTCGATCGGCATGTCAGTCGCGGCGCGGGTCGGCGGGTGGCGCGTTGTTGCGAAGCGGGGCGACATCGGCTGCAGTTCCGATACCAGCACCCGCCCCGGCACCAGCACCGGCAGCGTCGCCGTCGTTCGACGGTGGCGGCGGCTGCACGCGGCGGTCGTGGACGTCCTCGCGCAGGATGTCGATCGCCGGGGTGTCGAGGTCGTCGAACTGACCGCGCCGCACCGCCCAGACGAACGCCCAGATGGCCAGGCCCATCAGCACGATGCTGACCGGGATAAGGAAAAGCAGGATGTTCATCGGTCGTGCCCCGGCAGCGCGCGGGTCAGGCGCAGCGCATTGGCGGTGACGATCAGCGACGACAGCGCCATGCCGAGCGCGGCCAGCCACGGCGTGACCATTCCGGCGGCCGCCAGTGGCAGTGCCAGCAGGTTGTAGCCCAGCGCCCAGGCAATGTTCTGGCGGATCACCCGGCGGGTGCGATGGGCCAGCTCGATCGCCTGCGGTATCCGCTTCAGCGAGCGGCCGGTCAGCACCAGGTCGGCCGCGCGCTGGGCCAGCGCGGCGCCGTCGCCGATCGCCAGCGAGACATCGGCGCCGGCCAGTACCGGGGCATCGTTGAGGCCGTCGCCGACCATCGCCACCCGCCGGCCGTCGTCCTGCAGGTTCCGCACGAACGCGAGCTTGTCCTCCGGGGTCTGGCGGAAATGCACCGCGTCGATGTCGAGCTGGCGGCCGAAGCGCCGCACCGGCACCGCCGCATCGCCGCTCGACAGGTGCACCGCCAGGCCCTGGTCGCGCAACAGTCCGATCGCGACGCGGGCGTCGGGTCGCTCGTTCTCGGCCAGCTCGAACCGCGCCAGTGCGCGCTCGCCGTCACCGAGCCAGAGGCCGGCATCGTCGTTGGCATCGGTCGCGGCGCTCGCAGCCGCGGCAAAACCGGCGCGACCAAGCCGCCAGTGCCGACCGTCGACCACGCCCTCGATGCCGTGGCCCGGCACCGTGCGCAGCTCGCGTGCGGCCGGCAGGTCGGCGCCGCCGACGGACGCGAACGCGAGCGCAATCGGATGGCCACTGTCGCGTTCCAGCGCGGCGGCGATGCGCAATGCGTCGGCCAGTTCGATCCCGTCGAAAGCCTTGCGTTCGACCAGTACCGGGCGGCCGTCGCCGAGGGTGCCGGTCTTGTCGAACACGATGTCGGTGGCATCGGCGAGGCGTTCCAGCGCGTTCTCGCGCACCGCCAGCACGCCGAGCCGGGCCAGCGCGCCGTGGGTCGAGGCCAGCGCCGCCGGCACCGCCAGTGACAGCGCGCAGGGGCAACTGATCACCAGCAGCGCGAGGGTCACCTCGAACGCACGCGACGGGTCATGCGCACGCCACGCGAAGTAGACAACCACCGTCGCCAACAGCAGCCCGGCGACGAACCAGTGCGCGATGCGTTCCGCCATCAGCGCCAGCGCCGGCCGCTGCGACTGCGCGCGCTCGACCAGCCGCGACAGCTGCGACAGCCGGGTCGCGCTGCCGGTGGTGGTGACCCGCATCCGCGCCGGCCGCTCGCGGCAGACGGTGCCGGCGAACACGCGGTCACCGGCGTGCTTGTCGACGGGGTTGGCCTCGCCGGTCAGCAGCGCCTCCTCGAACCGTGCCGAGTCGTCCAGCAGCACGCCATCCGCGGGCACCGCCTCGCCGGCCGCGATGCAGGCGACATCGTCGACCGCCAGTGCAGCCAGCGGCACCGACTCGCGGCTGCCATCGTTGCGTTCGCGGGTCGCGAATGCCGGCCGCGCCCGTGCCAGCGCATCGACCTGGGCGCTGGCGATGTTGCGTGCGCGCTGTTCGAGCTGGCGCGCGACCAGCAGCAGGAACACGAACATCACGGCCGCATCGAACCAGACGTGTTCGCCGCCACGCACGGTCTCGACCGCGCTGGCGAAGTACGCCAGCAGGGTCGAGCCGGCGATCAGCGTGTCCATGCCGAGCTGGCGGTGGCGCCACTCGCGCCAGGCGCCGGCGATGAACGGCCAGCCGGCGTAGAACACCACCGGCGTCGCGACCAGCAGGGTCAGCCAGCGGAAGAAGTCGCGGGTCGGCACCGGCATGCTGCCGGTGGTGTCCAGGTACAGCGAGCCGGCCAGCATCATCGCCTGCATCGAGCCGAGTCCGGCGATGCCGATCCGCACCAGGTCGCGGTTGCGCTCGCGCCGGCGCGCGGCCTCGCGCGCTTCGCCACTGGCCAGGTACGGCCGGTAGCCGAGTGCGACCAGTTGCCGCAGCGGCTTGGACAACGTGGTGCGTTGCGGGTCCCAGGCTACCCGGATGCGTCCGGTGATCGCGTTGGCGCCGGCTTCGAGCACGCCGTCCTCGCGCGCAAGTGCGCGGTCGATCAGCCAGGCGCAGGCCGCGCAGCGCATGCCGTCGGTCAGCAAGGTGATCTCGCGGCCGCCGGG
>JBOHYC010000404.1:0-8696 GCA_050737755.1 Lysobacter sp. | reverse complement strand
TGCCGCTGATTGGCGGTCCGGTATTCGGCATCGTACTGGGCGTGCTCGTGCGCAATCTCGTCGCGCCGCCGCTGGCCTGCCAGCCCGGAATCCGTTTCGCCGGCAAAAAAATTCTGCAGTGGTCGATCGTCGCGCTCGGCCTCGGCCTGAGCCTGACCCAGGTCGCGCGGACCGGGATGGACTCGCTCGCCGTGACCCTCGTGAGCGTCGCCGCAGCATTCGTCGCCGCGCTGCTGCTCGGTCGCCTTTTAGGTATTCCATCCAAATTGAAGCTGCTGATCGGTGCGGGCACCGCGATCTGCGGTGGTTCGGCGATCGCCGCGGTGACCCCGATCATCAAGGCCGACGAACACGACACCGCGTTCGCCATCTCCACCATCTTCCTGTTCAACCTGGTGGCGGTGTTGGTGTTCCCCGCCCTCGGCCACCTGATGGGCATGAGCCAGGAGGGTTTCGGACTGTGGGCCGGCACCGCCATCAATGACACCTCGTCGGTGGTGGCCGCCGGATACAGCTACGGCCAGGCGGCCGGCGACCACGCCACCATCGTCAAGTTGACCCGCGCCACCCTGATTATTCCGATGTGCCTGCTGCTGGCCGCGATCGAGGCATGGCGGCACAAGAAGCAAGGCGGCGCCGATTTCGACCTGCGCAAGGTGATCCCGTGGTTCATCCTGTGGTTCGTGGTCGCCTCGGCGGTAAGCACCGCCGGGCTGATTCCCGAGGCGTGGCAGCCCGCCATCCGGCTGGGCGCCAAACTGCTGATCATCGTCGCGTTGACGGCAATCGGGCTGTCCGCGGATTTGCGCAGGATGGCGGCGACGGGCTTCAAGCCGATCGCGCTGGGCCTGGGTGTCTGGGCTGCCGTGGCGCTGTCGAGCCTGGGGGTACAGTACGTGACGGGCCAAGTGTAAAAGTTCATTCGAGCCGAAGCCGATTCCCGGTCGGCTCAGTTCAGGCGTCGAGCCCAGGAGTAAGCGGTGCCGTTTGGGCGGAGCCGAAAGCCTGAACACGCCTTCCACGCAGGCATCGCATCCAACAAAGCGCTCAACTTCAATGCAACAGATCACCTTCAGCAAGGATGAAAAGGAACTCATCGTCCGCAGGATCCGGCTCTACTTTTCGGAAGAGCTCCGGCAGGACATCGGCCAGTTCGATGCGGAGTTCCTGCTTGATTTCATCTCGGAGGAACTGGGCGCGTACTACTACAACCGAGGGCTGTACGACGCTCAGGCCGCGCTGACCACCAAACTGGACGACATCCAGGACGCGATCTACCAGTTGGAGCAACACACGGAATTCAAGCGTTAGTCCCGCCGGGGCTTCGGTCCAGACCGACGACAGAAAAAGTTCGTCCGGCGCCAGCGGAGCACGGGCGCTAGAATGGCCGCCTTTCCGCGAGCGCGACCCAATGGCACTCAATTCCACTGTCGTCAAAGCCGAGTTGCAGGTCAGCGACATGGACCGGCACTACTACGCGACCCACAACCTCACCCTCGCCCAGCATCCGTCGGAAACCGACGAGCGGTTGATGGTGCGGGTGCTGGCTTTCGCTCTGTATGCGGACGAGCGGCTGGAGTTCGGCCGCGGCATCAGCGACGAGGACGAGCCGGCGTTGTGGAAGCGCGACTACACCGGCGAGATCGAGCTGTGGATCGAGCTGGGCCATCCCGACGAGTCGCGGATCAAGAAGGCCAGCGGCCGCGCGCAGCACGTGGTGGTGGTCAACTACGGCGGGCGCGCCTCGGATATCTGGTGGGACAAGATCGCCAGTTCGCTGACCCGGCTGAAGAACGTCACCGTGATCGACCTCCCGGCCGAAGTGGTCGATGCGCTGCCGGCGATCGGCGAGCGCGGGATGCGGCTCAATGCGCTGGTGCAGGATGGCGAGCTTCAGCTGATGGGTGAGCGTGGCAGCACGTCGGTGCGGCCGACGGTGCGGATGGCGCCGCGCTGAGTCAGCGCGCGGCGATGGAGCATTACGACGTCCTGGTGATCGGCGGTGGCGCCGCCGGTTTGATGTGCGCGATCACCGCCGGCCGACGCGGCAAGCGGGTGCTGGTGGTGGAGCACGCCAACAAGGTCGGCAAGAAGATCCTGATGTCGGGCGGAGGGCGCTGCAACTTCACCAATACCGGCACGTCGCCGGAGAACTTCCTGTCGGCCAACCGGCATTTCTGCAAGTCCGCCCTCGCCCGCTACACGCCTTGGCATTTCATCGAGATGGTCGAACGCCACGGCATCGCGTACCACGAGAAGGAACTCGGCCAGCTGTTCTGCGACGTGTCGTCCAAGCTGATCGTGAAGATGCTGCTGGACGAATGCGCCGAGGCCGGTGTGCGGGTCGAGATTTCGTGCGGCGTCGACCGGGTGGTGCATGGCGAGGCCGGTGCGGCGGGCGGGAAACTGTTCCACCTGCACACCGCGCGCGGCGTGTTCGCCGCCCCGGCGCTGGTGGTGGCGACCGGCGGGTTGTCGATCCCCAGCATGGGCGCCAGTGGGTTCGGTTACGAGCTGGCGCGGCAGTTCGGTCATGCCGTGCTGCCGACCCGCGCCGGGCTGGTGCCTTTGACGCTGAGCGGCAAGCATCAGGAGCGGCTGGCAGAGCTCAGTGGCGTGGCGTTGCCGGTCACGGCCAGCTGCAACGGGCAGGACTTCAGCAACTTCATGCTGGTGACCCATCGCGGCATCAGCGGGCCATCGATCCTCCAGATCTCTTCCTACTGGCAGCCCGGCGAAACGTTGCAGCTGGACCTGCTGCCGGGTCGCGACGCGCTCGACGTGTTGCTGCAGTTGCAGGGCGAACGGCCGGCCGCGGAGCTGCGGACTCTGCTCGGCGAGTTGCTTCCCAAGCGCTTTGCCCAGCGCCTGTGCGAGGTCTGGCTGCCGCAGCTGCAGCCATCACGGCCTATCAAGCAGCTCAATCTGCCGCAGCTACGCGAGGTCGCGGCGGTGCTGGCCGACTGGCCGCTGGTCGCCAGCGGCACCGAGGGCTATCGCACGGCCGAGGTCACCCTGGGCGGAGTCGATACCGACGGCGTGTCGTCAAGCACCATGCAGTCGCGGCACGTGCCCGGGCTGTACTTCGTCGGCGAGGTGCTGGACGTCACCGGCTGGCTCGGCGGCTACAATTTCCAGTGGGCCTGGGCGTCTGGCCACGCCGCAGGAAGCGCACTTTAGGAGAACCCGCATGGAACGCACTACACCCTCGTGGTTTGCCCACATCTCCGCGGGCCTCGGCCTCTCGGCCCTGCTCGGCGTGTTGTGCTTCCACTTCCCGCAACTGCTGACCAGCCGCGATTTCCGCGCGGTCTACGACGAGGGCTTCGCCCGTCATCTGCTGCTGTTCGGACTGGTCGCGGCATTCGTGTTCGGCACCGTGGCGATCCTGCGCAACCGCAACAAACGGGTGGCGATGGTCGGTGTTGGCAGTGCCGCGCTGGCAGTGATGCTGGGTGGGGCGACGGTGCACTTCGATGCGATCGAGTCGACCCCGTTTTCGCTCGGGCTGGACTGGTTCGTGATCTCGCTGTTCTTCTCGGCGCTGGTGTTTATCCCGATCGAGAAGATGATGGCCGTGCGGCCGATGTCGCCGCTGCGACGCGAATGGCGTACCGACCTGGCCTATTTCTTCATCAGCCACGTGCTGGTGCAGTTCATCCTGATCGCGGTGACGGCGTCGACCTCGGCGGTGGCGGCGTTCGCGCTGTTCCCCGCGCTGAAGGCGGCGATCCAGTCGCTGCCGGTGTGGCTGCAGTTCGTGTTCGCGGTGTTCATGGCCGACCTGGCGCAGGCCACGCTGCACCGCGCTTACCACAACGTTCCATGGCTCTGGCGCTTCCACGCAGTGCACCATTCCAGCCGCAAGATGGACTGGCTGGCGGGCTCGCGCATCCACCTATTGGAAATCCTGCTGACCCGCAGCATGGTATTGCTGCCGCTGGTGGTGCTGGGTTTCTCGGCCGACGCGGTAAACGGCTACGTGATCTTGGTCGGGGCGCAGGCGGTACTGGCGCACGCCAACCTGCGGTTGAACTTCGGCTGGCTGGAGTACGTGCTGGTCACCCCGCGTTACCACCATTGGCACCATGCGCGGCACATCGACTACATCGACGTGAACTACGCGATCCACCTGCCGGTCATCGACATGCTGATGGGCACGTTCAAGCGGCCGCCGGCCGGGACGTGGCCGGACGAATACGGGGTGATGAAACTGGAAACCGTGCCGCGCGGACTGTGGGGGCAGCTGCTGATGCCGCTGCGTGGCAGGCGGCATTTCGCGAACCACGTGGGCCGCGACGACTAGCCAGGCGGCCGCTCAGTCGTCCTGTTCGGCAGCCTCGCGACCCTGCTGGCGGATCAGCGCCTCCTCGCGGGCGTCGCGGATCGCCAGTTGCACGCTATCGAGGTCGGCGGCGGATTCGTCGAACTCGAACTCGCCGGTGAGCTCGCTGTCCGGTCGCAGTTCGCCGACTTCATACAGCGCCCACATCTCCTCGGCGTAATGGGTCGACAGCAGCTCCGGCGCGAACCGGCCCAGGCTCAGGGTCAGGTTGTTGACGTCGCGCTGCAGCATCCGCCGCGCGGCGTTGTTGCCGGCGGCGCTGACCACCTGCGGGAAGTCGATGACGACGGGGCCATCCGGCGCGACCAGCACGTTGTATTCCGACAGGTCGCCGTGGATCAGGCCGATGCAGAGCATCTTCTGTACCTGATGGACAAGGAAGCGATGGAAGCCGCGCGCCTGTACCGGCGACAACTCGACCTCGCCCAGCCGCGGCGCCGAATGGCCATCGGCGTCGACCACTAGTTCCATCACCAGTACGCCGTTGAAGAACCCGTGTGGCTGCGGCACGCGCACGCCGGCATCGACCAGTTGGTACAGCGCGTCGACCTCGGTGTTCTTCCAGGCGGCCTCCTGTTCCTTGCGACCGAACTTGGTGGCCTTGCCGATCGCCCGGGCCTGGCGGCTGCCACGCACCTTGCGGCCTTCCTGGTACTGCACGCGCTGCTGGAAGCTGCGCTGCGCCATGTCCTTGTAGACCTTCGCGCAGCGGATCTCCTCGCCGACGCGGACCACGTAGACCGAAGCTTCCTTGCCGCTCTTGAGCGGGCGCATCACCTCGTCGATGACGCCGTCGTCGATCAATGACTGCAGGCCTTCGGGGGTTCTCATCTATTGCGGGTTTCAGCGGCAAGGGGTGGCCAGTATGGTCGATCGCAGCGGCAGCGTCGCGGCGGGATCGGCTAACCTGAAGCGTCTCCTTCAGGAAATCCGCCCGATGCGCATTCGTCCCTTCCGCTTCGTCGCCGTATTGCTGTGCGGCCTGTTGCTGGCGGCCTGCGCCGACCCCGGCCCGCCGCCGGGCGGCAGCGTCGCCGAGCTGCAGCGGATCGATCTCAAGGTCGGCACCGGCGCGGTCGCCTCGTCCGGCGACGAGGTCAGCGTGCACTACACCGGCTGGCTGTACGACGAGGACGCGCCCAACCAGCGTGGCCAGCAGTTCGACAGCTCGATCGAACGCGGCGAACCGATCACCTTCATGCTCGGTGCCGGCCGGGTGATCCGCGGCTGGGACGACGGCGTCGCCGGCATGCACGTCGGTGGACGCCGGGTGCTGCTGATCCCGGCCGGCCTCGGCTACGGCCGCAAGGGCGCCGGCGGGGTGATCCCGCCGAACGCCTCGCTGGTGTTCGAAGTCGAGCTGGTCGACGTCAAGGAAGGCGGTTAACCCGCCCGCATCACGTCCGCTGCGATCTCGAACGAGCGCACCCGCGCGGCGTGGTCGAACACGTTGGCGGTCAGCAACAACTCGTCCGGCCGGTGACGTTCGACGAACGCTGCAATGCCCTGCTTCACCGTGTCGGCATCGCCAATCACGCTGCACGCCAGCGCGCGCTCGACACCATGCTTCTCGATCGGCGTCCACCACGATTCGATATCGTCGATCGGTGGCGGCACCAGCCCGGGGCGGCCACGGCGCAGATTGACGAATGACTGCTGCTGGGTGGTGAACAGCCGCCGCGCTTCGGCATCGCTTTCGGCGGCGACCACGTTCAGGGCCAGCATCGCGTATGGCTTTTGCAGCCGCGCCGACGGCGTGAACTCGCGGTGGTACAGGGCCAGCGCCTGGTCCATCGCATCGGGCGCGAAGTGCGAGGCGAATGCGAACGGCAGACCCAATGCGGCGGACAGCTTCGCGCTGAACAGGCTGGAGCCCAGCAGCCAGACCGGCACCTCGAGGCCCGCACCGGGCACCGCGCGCACCGCCTGCCCGGGCTCGGCCGGCTGGAAGTAGTGCAGCAGCTCGACGACGTCCTGCGGGAAGGTGTCGGCACCGTCGACGTAGCGTCGCAACGCACGCATCGTGGCCTGGTCGGTGCCGGGTGCACGGCCCAGGCCGAGGTCGATGCGGTCCGGGTACAGCGAGGCCAGCGTGCCGAACTGCTCGGCCACCTGCAGCGGCGAGTGGTTCGGGAGCATGATTCCGCCGGCGCCGACCCGGATGGTCGAGGTGCCACCGGCAACGTGGCCGATCAGCACCGAGGTCGCGGCGCTGGCGATGCCGGGCATATTGTGGTGCTCGGCCAGCCAGTAGCGGTGGTAGCCGAGCCGTTCGGCGTTGCGCGCGAGGTCGAGCGTGTGGGCGAACGCCTGGCTGGTATCACTGCCCTCGGTGACGGGGGCGAGGTCGAGGAGCGAATACGGGACCATGTCGGAGCCTGCGTAGGGGTTGAACCCCAGACATGGGGACGACCGGCTCAGAACACAGCCGGCAACCCCAGCATCGGCGCCAACAGCCAATAAAGGCCAAACAGCACCAGCGCCCACATCAGCAACTTGAGCGCGAAACCGGCGACTTTAAGCGCCAGCCACAGGCCGAGAATTACGAGAATGATGCCGATCCAGCTCATCTCAGGACTCCGATTCGGATTTGGCGGACTTTTCCGGGACCAGCCGCAGGTGGTGGAAGTCGAAGCTGAAGTCGGTCATTGGCGAGATCGCCTCCATCCGCGCCTCGCGTATCTCGCCGTCGGCATCAAGGCTGAAGGTCAGGAACGCGTCGGCGTTGAGCCAGCGCTGGTCCCAGCGGATGACGAAGGTGTCGTGCTGCCAGTGCGACAGGGTGCCGACCAGCGCCTCGGTGTGGCTGAAGGCGATACGCAGCTTGCCGCCCTGCTGGCTGATCTCGATGTCGCCGTACCACGGGTCGGTGTAGGTGCCGGTGTAGTCGGCCAGCGGCAGTGACGGCTTGCTGTTGGCATCGCGCTCGGCGAGGTGCTTCTTCCAGTCTTTCGCGGCCTCGTCTTCCGACTCGCCCCGGGCCTTGGCATAGGCCGCGGTCCAGTCGGTCTGCGGCGCGCCGAGCATCGCGTCCAGCGCGCGCATCGTCACCGCGTTGAACGCACCGCCCACTTCGCCGCTGGTCAGCACAATGACCCCCAGCTCCTGCTCCGGCACCATCGTGATCCGCGACACGAAGCCGGGCCAGCCACCGGTATGCCAGACCAGCTTTTCGCCGCGGTAATCGGTCAGGTTCCAGCCCTGGCCGTAGCCGCGGAAGTTCGGGGTCGCCGCTTCCAGCTCCGGGATCTTGGCCTTCACCACCGGGATTGGCGTCATCACCGTCCACATCTCACGCTGGCTCTTCTCGCTAAAGAGGCGCTCGCCGTCGGTTCCGGGGATGACGCCCTGGTCGAGCTGCATCCGCACCCAGCGGGTCAGGTCGTGCACGCTGGAGTACAACCCACCGGCGCCCGACACGTTGCCCCACGACATCCGCGGTGCAGCGACGAGGTCCTCGAAGTTGGCCTTGGAATAGCCCGTCGCGACGTTGTCGTCGGGCTGCAGGCGGTCGCTGTTGAAGCGGGTCGCGTCCATGTCCAGCGGCTGCAGGATGCGGCTGCGCAGGAAATCCTCGTAGGACTGCCCGCTGGCCGCTTCGACCACCAACTGGGCGACGCCGAACAGGATGTTGTCGTAGGCGTACTGGGCGCGGAAACCGCCGTCGATCGGCACGTTGCGCAGGCGCCGCGCGACCTCTTTGGTGTCGTAATCCGTGCCCGGCCAATACAGCAGATCGCCAGCGCCGAGCGCGAGCCCGCTGCGGTGCGCGAGCAGGTCGTTGATGCGCATCTCGTGGGTGATGTAGGGGTCGGACATGCGGAACCACGGCAGGTGGTCGATCACGCGGTCGTCCATCTCCAGCTTGCCGTCCTCGGCCAGCATCTGCAGCGAGGCGGCGGTGAACGCCTTGGTGTTGGAGGCGATCGCGAACAGGGTTTTCTCGTCGACCGGCTCGCGCGATTCCAGATCCTTTACCCCGTAGCCGCGCTCGAGCACGACCTTGCCGTCCTTGACGATGGCAACCGTGATGGCGGGCACGTCGAACTGCTTGCGGACGTTCTCGACGTAGGCGTCGAAGTCCTGCAGTGCGGCGGTGGTGTCGGCTGGCGTTGCGGAATCTGGCGCCGCGGCATCGAGCGGCGCCGGTGCCGTCTGCGCGATCGCGCCCGCGGCGAACGTGAAACCGAGCGCCAGCACGAGGGCGCGCAACCTGAGTGTCTTGAGGTGCATCGGATGGAATCCCCTGGAACGAAGCACCGACCTTACCGCAGCCGGGCGGCGATGCCTGCCCCGATCCGGCCGCCAATGCGCGCCGGTCCTGTAGGAGCGACGTAAGTCGCGAACGCAC
>JBOHYC010000403.1:0-2727 GCA_050737755.1 Lysobacter sp. | reverse complement strand
GCCACCGAAACGCTCCGCGCCCACCTTGGTCAGCGCTGCGGTCAGCGTGGTCTTGCCGTGGTCGACGTGACCGATCGTGCCGACGTTCACGTGCGGCTTGGTGCGCTCGAACTTACCCTTGGCCATGGCTGCTTCTCAATGGTGTGCGAAGTTGAAATGTGGTGCTCACGAAAGGAATCGAACCTTCGACCTCCTCCTTACCAAGGAGGTGCTCTACCGACTGAGCTACGTGAGCAAGTTGTTCCAGCAGGTACTACGTCGCGGCATCAATGGAGCGGGAGACGGGGATCGAACCCGCACCATCAGCTTGGAAGGCTGAGGTTCTACCATTGAACTACTCCCGCGCCGGACAAACCTGCTTGGGTACTGCGCCGGTTGCTGGTAAGGCATCCGGGTGGAGCATCTCCACCTGCCGGGCCGACGTGCTGCATGCCGACCGGAAGCTGGTGGAGGGAGGTGGATTCGAACCACCGAAGGCGTAAGCCAGCAGATTTACAGTCTGCCCCCGTTGGCCGCTTGGGTATCCCTCCAAAGAGCCCGCAATTCTGGAGCGCGTTTGCCGGGAAGTCAATGCCGGATTCGGGGTTTTTTCAATCGACCTACACGTTGAAGCGGAAGTGCAGGACATCGCCTTCCTGCACACGATACTCCTTGCCTTCCAGGCGCAGCCGTCCGGCGTCCCGGGCACCGGCCTCGCCCCGGTATCTGATGAAGTCGTCATAGCCGATCGTCTCGGCGCGGATGAAGCCCTTCTCGAAGTCGGTATGGATCACCGCGGCGGCCTGCGGCGCGGTCGAGCCGCCCTTGACGGTCCAGGCGCGGACCTCCTTGACCCCGGCGGTGAAGTAGGTCTGTAGGCCCAGCAGCTTGTAGGCCGCGCGGATGACGCGGTTCAGGCCGGGCTCGTCGAGACCCAGGTCGGACAGGAACTCGTCGCGATCGGCGTCATCAAGCTGGCTCAATTCCTCCTCGATTGCAGCCGACACCGGCACCACCTCGGCACCCTCGGTGACCGCGCGGGCGCGCACGGCGTCAAGATGCGGGTTGTTGTCGAACCCGTCCTCCAGCACGTTGGCGACATACATCACCGGCTTCAGGGTCAACAGGAACAGGTCACGCACGGCCAGGCGGTCGTCATCGGACAGATCCAGCGCACGCGCCGGCTTGCCGGCATCCAGACCTTCGCGTACGCGCGCCAGCACCTCGACCCGGACCTTGGCGTCCTTGTCGCCGGTCTTGGCACTGCGCTCGGCCCGCTGCAGGGCACGCTCGACCGAATCCAGGTCGGCCAGCGCCAGTTCGGTGTCGATCGTGTCGATGTCGGCGATCGGGTCGATCCTGTTGTTGACGTGGATGACGTCGTCGTTCTCGAAGCAGCGCACCACGTGGGTGATCGCGTCGACCTCGCGAATGTGGGCGAGGAACTTGTTGCCCAGGCCTTCACCGCTGGCGGCGCCGGCAACCAGCCCGGCGATGTCGACGAACTCGACCGCCGTGGGGATGCATTTCTGCGGCTTGACGATATCGGCCAGCGCGTTCAGGCGCGGGTCGGGCACCGGCACCACGCCGACGTTGGGCTCGATCGTGCAGAATGGGAAGTTGGCCGCGGCGATGCCGGCCTTGGTCAGGGCATTGAAGAGGGTCGACTTGCCGACATTGGGCAGGCCGACGATGCCGCATTTGATGCCCATGACGCTTTACTCGCTTTGATTGATTGGGTGGAGCATGGGATGAGTGCCTGGCCGCTCAGGAGCGCGGCGTATGCAGGCGCTTCATCGCCTCGTTGAAATCGCCATCGACTGCCAGCGGCATCACGTCGATCGCGTCGTCGATGGCGCGCAGGATCAACGTTTCATCATCGCCACCGGGCCGGCCGAGCACCCACGGGGTGACCATGTCCTTGTGGCCGGGATGACCGATGCCTACCCGCAGGCGGTGGAAACCGCCATGCCCAAGCAGGCGCATGGTGTCACGCAGGCCGTTCTGGCCACCGTGGCCGCCGTCGAACTTGAGACGTGCGGTGCCCGGGGGCAGGTCGAGCTCGTCATGCGCGAGCAGGGCCTGCTCGGGCTCGATCTTCCAGTAGCGCAGGGCCGCGGTGACCGACTTGCCGGACAGGTTCATGAAGGTGGCCGGCTTCAACAGCCAGACCGGTTGGCCCGCGATTTCGACCTTGCAGGTCGCGCCGAACAACTTGGAATCCACTCCGAAACGACCGCCAAACTTCTCCGCCAAGGCGTCCACAAACCAGAACCCGGCATTGTGCCGGGTCCGGATATGTTCGGGACCGGGATTGCCCAGCCCGACGATGAGGCGCAGTCCGGCCATCGAAGGGGAACAACCAGCAAGCCGGCACGCCCGCGAAGGGCATGCCGGCCGGACGCTGGCTTATTCCTCGTCCTTCTCGACCTTGGCCGCCGGCACTTCGGCCGGCGCGGCCGCAGCGGCCTCGGCTTCGGTGGCGCCTTCGGTGGTCTCTTCGACCTCGACCCGGCCCTGACGCGCCACGACCACGGCGACGTCGTGTTCCTTGCCGAGCTTCAGCTCCGGGATCTCCACGCCCTTCGGGAGCTTCAGCTCCGACAGGTGGATGGTCTGGCCGAGGGTCAGCTCGGCGAGATCGATCTCGATGAACTCCGGCAGGTCCTTCGGCAGGCAGCTGATGTTCACTTCGTTGAGCTCGTGGGTGACCACGACATCGGAGGCCTTGCCGGCCGGCGACTGATC
>JBOHYC010000402.1:0-2699 GCA_050737755.1 Lysobacter sp. | reverse complement strand
TGGTCGCCCCAGCGCATCGGCTTGGGGATCGGCATCGCCGCGATCGCATCGGTCACGACCGCGGCCAGCAGATCGGCGGTCTTCTCGCCACGCTTTACCGAGCGGTGCACGAAGCGCTCGCCCTTGGCGTCGGTGGTCTTTTCCAGCGCGGTCCACTCGACCCCGGCCTTGCTTGCGAAACCCTGCAATGCGCGGGTCGGCTGGCCGTCGGCATCGAGCGCGATGTTGAGGTATGGGCCCAGCACTTCGGAGCGCTGCTCGGACTGCTCGGCGGCGACGCCCGGCAGCAGCACAGCCAGCCGACGTGGCGAGTACAGCGGCTTGGCTTCGCCGCGTTCGAACGCGATGCCGCGCTTGGCCAGCCCGTCGATCACTCCGTCAAAAAACGCCTGCGCCAGCTTCGGCAGCGCCTTGACCGGCAACTCTTCGGTGCCCAGCTCGACCAGCAGCGGTTGCATGTTGTTGGTGTGGTCGGTCATCACGCGGCCTCCTGGCCGGCCGGCTTTCTCAATCCGGGGAAGCCGAGCTTCTCGCGCTGGGCGAAGTACGCCTCGGCCACCGCCTGCGAAATTTTTCGCACGCGCAGGATGTAGCGCTGGCGCTCGGTCACCGAGATCGCGCGGCGGGCGTCGAGCATGTTGAAACTGTGGCTGGCCTTCATCACCTGCTCGTAGGCCGGCAGCGGCAGGTCGAGTTCGACCAGCTTGAGCGCTTCGGCTTCACAGGCGTCGAAGCGGTGGAACAGTTCCGCCACGTCGGCATGCTCGAAGTTGTAGGTGCTCTGCTCGACTTCGTTCTGGTGGTAGACATCGCGGTAGGTCACCGGCGCGCCATCGGGGCCGTGGGTCCAGACCAGGTCGAACACGTTGTCGACGCCCTGCAGGTACATGCACAGGCGCTCCAGCCCGTAGGTGATCTCACCCAGGACGGGCTTGCACTCCATCCCGCCGGCCTGCTGGAAGTAGGTGAACTGAGTCACCTCCTTGCCGTTGAGCCAGACCTCCCAGCCCAGCCCCCAAGCGCCGAGCGTCGGCGATTCCCAGTTGTCCTCGACCAGCCGCAGGTCGTGCACCAGCGGGTCGACGCCGAGCGCCTTGAGCGAGTCGAAATACAGCTCGACGATGTTGTCCGGCGACGGCTTCATCGCGACCTGGTACTGGTAGTAGCGCTGCAGGCGGTTGGGGTTGTCGCCGTAGCGGCCGTCGGTCGGGCGGCGGCAGGGCTGCACGTAGGCGGCGTTCCACGGCTCCGGCCCGAGCGAACGCAGGAAGGTTGCCGGGTGGAAGGTGCCGGCGCCGACCTCGATGTCGAGCGGCTGGATCAGCACACAACCCTGTTCGGCCCAGTAGGCGTTCAGGCGCTGGATCAACTGCTGGAACGTCGGGGCCGAAGCCCGGTTGGATTCGCCGGCGTGCGACATGTCTCAAGACCGTGGTGCAAAGCGGGCTAGTATACGGCGGCCGGCCATTCAGCCCCGCCCGCGCGGCCCGCCAACGCCGGCCCGCAACCTTTCCCGAGACCCGATGAACGCTCCCTTCCTGATCCTCGAAACCGGCAAGCCGGTCGCGCCGATGCGTCGCCATGGCGACTTTGCCCACTGGATCCGCGTCGCCGCCGGGCTGTCGCGCGACGATGCGGTGGTGGTCGATGTGAAGCAGGGCGAGCCGCTGCCGAGCCGCGAGGGTTTTGCCGGCGTGATCATCACCGGTTCCGGCGCGATGGTGACCGACCGGCTCGACTGGAGCGAGGCGACCGCGGCGTGGCTGCGCGAGGCCGCCCACGCCGGGCTGCCGCTGTTCGGCATCTGCTACGGCCACCAGCTGCTCGCGCATGCATTGGGCGGTGAGGTCGGCGACAACCCGCAGGGTCGCGAAATGGGCACGGTCGAGGTCGAGTTGCTGCCGGCGGCTGGCGACGACGCCCTGTTCGAAGTGCTGCCGGCCCGGTTCGCGGCCCAGCTGACCCATCTGCAATCGGTGCTGCGCGCGCCCGAAGGCGCCCATGTGCTGGCCCGTTCGGCCGGCGATCCCTGCCAGGCGTTCCGCTGGGGCGAGAGCGCCTGGGGCGTGCAGTTCCACCCCGAATTCAGCGCGACCCACATGCGCGGCTACATCCAGGCACGCAAGGTCCCGCTGCAGCGCGAGGGCCTGGACCCGAAGGCGATGCTCGCCACGGTCGGTGCTGCTCCCGAGGCGCGGCGGGTACTGCGCCGCTTCATCCACGTCGTGCGCGAGCGCGCCGACGCGCGCTGAAAAAGGTGACCGCGGCGCCGCCGGCTTGCTAAGTTGCGGCATTGCCGCCCGCAACCGGCGGCCTCTCCTCGAAGGTGATGGGCAATGAACGATATTCGCAAGGTGCCCTTTGGCGCGGGCGCGGAATGGCTGCTCGGCGGGATCGCCCTGCTGCGCAAGGCGCCGCTGGCACTGGGCCTGCTCGGCTTGATCTGGGGCGGGCTGTCGGCACTGGCCACGGCCAGCGGCCAGCTGTGGCTGAGCCTGCTGCTGGCACTCGCCGGGCCGTTGCTGTTCGGTGGCATCCTCTACGCCGCCCGCGAGGTCGACCATGGCCGTAGCGCGACGCCGGCGCATCTCATCCAGGGCATGCGCGACGGCAAATTGCCGCGGTTGCTGGCGATGCTGCTGCCGCAGGTTGCCGCGCTGTTGCTGATGGGCCTGTTGATGGTGGTGATCGTCGGCCCC
>JBOHYC010000401.1:0-22563 GCA_050737755.1 Lysobacter sp. | reverse complement strand
CCGCGCGCCTCGATGATCGCCGCGCCACGCTTGCCGACCTTGGGGATGAAGTCGTTGGCGTTCCAGTCGGCATCGCCGATCTTGTCCTTCAGCGACTCGCCATTGACGGTCGCGAAGCGGTAGTCCGGATACATCGTCGGGCTGTGGTTGCCCCACACGACCAGCTTGCGGATGTCGCCGACCGGCACGCCGGCCTTGTTGGCCAGCTGGCTCAGCGCGCGGTTGTGGTCCAGGCGCAGCATCGCGGTGAAGTTCTTCGCCTGCAGGTCCGGCGCCGACTTCATCGCGATGTAGGCATTGGTGTTGGCCGGGTTGCCGACCACCAGCACCTTGACGTCGCGGCTGGCGACCTTGTTCAGCGCCGCGCCTTGGGCGGTGAAGATCTTGGCGTTCTCCAGCAGCAGGTCCTTGCGCTCCATGCCGGGGCCGCGCGGACGCGCGCCGACCAGCAGGGCGATGTCGGCGTCCTTGAACGCGACTTCGGCGTCGTCGGTGCCGACCATGCCGGCCAGCAACGGGAACGCGCAGTCCTCCAACTCCATCATCACGCCCTTGAGCGCGGCCTGGGCTTTCTCCATCGGCAGCTCGAGCATTTGCAGGATGACCGGCTGGTCCTTGCCGAGCATCTCGCCGGAGGCGATGCGGAACAGCAGGGAATAGCCGATCTGGCCGGCGGCACCGGTGACGGCAACGCGAACGGGGGACTTCATGGGGCGATCTCCAGATTACGGATAACGGTTATCAAGCGACGACGCGAGCGCGCCGTCAGCTCAGTTCGTTGAAAAATTCCTTGAAGCGCTGCATGCCCGGGGCCAGCTGCGGCGTCGGGCAGGTGTAGCTGATGCGCAGCGCGCGCGGCTCGCCGAACGCCGAACCCGGCACGCAGGCGACACCCTTGGCTTCCAGCAGCACGCTGCAGAAGTCCACGTCGTTGTTGATGACCTTGCCGCTGGGGCCGTGGGTCTTGCCGAAAGCGACGCTGATGTCGGGGAACACGTAGAACGCGCCCTGCGGCCGCGGGCAGACCACGCCCGGCAGGCTGTCCATCACGTCCATGACCTGGTCGCGCTTGGCCTGGAACTCGGCGCACTTGGCGTCGGGCACGTCCTGCGGACCGGACAGCGCAGCGGTGGCTGCGGCGTTGACGACTTCCGGCAGGCTGGTGATGTGGTTGGAGTTCATCGTCACCACGGCCTGGGCGACCACTTCCGGCCCGGCCATGAAACCGACGCGCCAACCCGGCATGCCGTAGGTCTTGGACAGCGAGTCGACGAAGATCACCCGGTCCTTCAGTTCCGGGCGGGCGTGCACGAAGTTGTGGTAGCCGACGCCGTCGAACACCATCCGGTTGTAGATGTCGTCGGTGATGATCCAGGTGTCGGGATACTTGGCGATCACGTCCGCCAGCGCGCCGATCTCGTCCTTCGAATAGACCATGCCGGTCGGGTTCGAGGGATTGTTGAACAGGAAGATGCGCGGCTTCTTCGCCAGTGCGGCGTCGAGCTGGGCCGGGGTCAGCTTGTAGTCCTGCGCCGGGCCACACGGCAGCAGGTCGACCTTGGCATTGAGGATCTCGGCGATATCGAGATAGCTGGTCCAGTACGGGGTCGGGAAGGCGATCGTGTCGCCTTCGTCCAGCAACGCCTCGGCCAGGTTGTAGAGCACGTGCTTGGCGCCGACACCGGTGGCCAGGTTGGCCTTGGTGTAGCCGGTCAGGCCGATCTTCTCGATGTGCTGCAGGAACGCCTCGAGCATCGCATCGGCGCCGCGGTTGCTGCCGTACTGGCCGCTGTCGTGGCTGAGGGCGTCGCGGGCGGCCTGGTAGACGTGCTCACCGGGCAGGAAGTTCGGGACGCCGATCGAGAAGCTGATGATGTCGCGGCCTTCGGACTTCAGGCGCTTGGCCTTCTCGGCAATCTGCATGATCGCGCTGGGCTTGGCGCGACCGATGCGCCGGGCGAGCTGGGGCATCTTGGTGACCTCAGGTGGGGTTCGTGACAGGGCCGGCACAACGGTAAAACCGGCGGAAATTAGCCCCAAAATGGTAGCACGTGAAACCTTCCGGGACCGGCGCAGCGCCGCGCCCCCAACAGCAGAACGCCCGCCTCCGGAGACCGGGGACGGGCGTCGGGTGCCGCCGTTACAGCAGGATCAGGCGTTGGCGTCGAGCGTCTTGTTCCACTCGGCCACGCGGTCGGCCTTGGCGGCCAGCACCGCATCGACGTCACCTTCCAGCTTGACCGACTTGATCGTGTCGCCCTGCTTGACGCTGTCGACGATCTCCTGGCCCTCGATCACCTTGCCGAACACGGTGTGCTTGCCGTCCAGCCACGGGCACTGCACGTGGGTGATGAAGAACTGGCTGCCGTTGGTGCCGGGGCCGGCATTGGCCATCGACAACACGCCGCGATCGTGGCTGAGGCCGTTTTTGGCCTCGTCCTCGAAGCGGTAGCCCGGACCACCGGTGCCGGAGCCCTGCGGGCAGCCGCCCTGGACCATGAAGTCGTTGATCACCCGGTGGAAGTTGAGGCCGTCATAAAAGCCACGCTTGGCCAGGTTGGCGAAGTTGGCGACGGTCAGCGGCGCCTTCTCGGGCTCCAGCTGGATGCGGATCGGGCCGCGGTCGGTGTCGAAGGTGGCGATCAGGCTCATGGCTTGCTCCGGGGGGCTTGGGGTCGGGGGCGCGGGGAGCGCCCAGACCGGCAAGTTTAACCCACGCAGAGCCGGTCGCCTCGCGAGGACACAATAACGATATACTGGTCGACTTCCTTGCAGAAAAGTAGCGCTGCGGCGCCCTTCCCCATGTCCATCGAACGCCTGCGCAATATCGCCATCGTCGCCCACGTCGACCACGGCAAGACCACTCTCGTCGATTGCCTGCTCAAGCAATCCGGTACGTTCTCCGACCGCACCGTGCTCGCCGAGCGCGTGATGGACAGCAATGATCAGGAAAAGGAACGTGGCATCACGATCCTGTCCAAGAACACCGCCATCACCTGGCAGGGCAACCGCATCAACATCGTCGACACCCCGGGACACGCCGACTTCGGCGGCGAGGTCGAGCGCGTGCTGTCGATGGTCGACTCGGTGCTGATCCTGGTCGACGCGATGGACGGCCCGATGCCGCAGACCCGCTTCGTCACCCAGAAAGCATTCGCGATGGGCTTCAAGCCGATCGTGGTGGTCAACAAGATCGACCGCCCGGGCGCGCGTCCGGACTGGGTGATCGACCAGGTGTTCGACCTGTTCGACAAGCTCGGCGCGACCAACGAGCAGCTCGATTTCCCCATCGTCTACGCTTCGGCGCTGCACGGCTACGCCAGCCTCGACGACAGCGCCCGCGACGGCGACATGACTCCGCTGTACGAAGCGATCATGAAGCACGTGTCGCCGCCGGAAGTCGACCTGGAAGGCCCGTTCCAGATGCGCGTCAGCCAGCTGGACTACAACAACTTCGTCGGCCTGATCGGCGTCGGCCGCATCCAGCGCGGCAAGGTCCGCACCAACATGCCGGTCAGCGTGGTCGACCGCGAGGGCAAGAAGCGCCAGGGCAAGGTGCTGCAGGTGCTGGGCTTCATGGGCCTGGAGCGGGTCGAGGTGCCGGAAGCCGAGGCGGGCGACATCATCGCGATCTCGGGCGTCGCCGACCTCAGCATCTCCGACACCATCTGTGCGCTGGATACCCCCGAGGCCCTGCCCGCACTGACCGTCGATGAGCCAACCATCTCGATGACCTTCCAGGTCAACAACTCGCCGTTCGCCGGCAGCAAGGATCACAGCGGCGGCAAGTTCATCACCAGCCGCCAGATCCGCGAGCGGCTGGAGCGCGAGACCCTGCACAACGTCGCGCTGAAGGTCGAGGAAGGTTCCGACCCGGACAAGTTCCTGGTCTCCGGCCGTGGCGAGCTGCACCTGTCGGTGCTGATCGAGACCATGCGCCGTGAAGGCTTCGAACTGGCGGTGTCGCGCCCCGAGGTCATCGTCAAGGAAATCGACGGCCAGAAGATGGAGCCGGTCGAGCAACTGGTGGTCGACATCGAGGAGCCGCACCAGGGCGGCGTGATGGAAAAGCTCGGCATCCGCAAGGCCCAGCTGTCCAACATGGAATCCGACGGCAAGGGACGCGTGCGGCTGGATTACATGATTCCGGCGCGCGGCCTGATCGGCTTCCAGAACGAGTTCAAGACGCTGACCCAGGGCACCGGCCTGCTGTTCCACGTGTTCGACCACTACGGTCCGCGCGAAGCCGGCGCGATCGCCAAGCGCCAGAACGGCGTGATGATCGCCAACGCCGCCGGCGCCACCCCCGCCTACTCGCTGGGGCCGCTGGAAGAGCGTGGCAAGCTGTTCGCCGCGGAGGGTGACAACGTCTACGAGGGCCAGTTGATCGGCATCCACTCCAAGGACAACGACCTCACCGTCAACGCCATCAAGACCAAGCCGCTGACCAACATGCGCGCCTCGGGCAAGGATGACGCGATCAAGCTGACCCCGGCGATCAAGTACACGCTGGAGCAGGCGCTGGACTTCATCGAGGATGACGAGCTGGTCGAAGTCACCCCGAAGGAAATCCGCCTGCGCAAGAAGCACCTGACCGAAAGCGATCGCAAGCGCGCCTCGCGCGGCGTCTGATTCCACGCCCAAGTTTGGAAGACCCCGCTTCGGCGGGGTTTTTTATGTCCGGCATCCGGCTATCCTCGGCGAGCCATCCGGTAACCGGGAGTCGTGATGCGCCTGCTGACCTGCGCCGTTTTGTCCACCTGCCTGCTCGCCTGCAGCCATGTCCAGCCGGACTTGCGGCCATCCACATCGCCCGGCGGCGACACCCAATTGGAGATTGCCGAACTCGACATCGCGACGTTGCAGTCACGGATGGCCGGCGGTGAACTCGACAGCCGCACTTTGACCCGCGCGTACCTTGGCCGGATAGCAGCGATCGACGACGCCGGCCCGACGCTCAACGCAGTGATCGAAACCAACCCCGCAGCACTCGACGAAGCCGAGGCGCTGGATGCCGAACGCCGGGCCGGTCATATACGCGGCCCGCTGCATGGCATCCCCGTGCTGCTCAAGGACAACATCGACGCCACCCCGATGGTGAACTCGGCCGGTTCACTGGCATTGGCCGGACACCGGCCTAAAACGGACGCGCCGCTGGTGCGTGCATTGCGCGAGGCCGGCGCAGTGATCCTCGGAAAGACCAACCTCAGCGAATGGGCGAACTTCCGCTCGACCCGATCGAGCTCGGGCTGGAGCGCACGCGGTGGGCAGACCCGCAACCCGTATGTGCTCGATCGCAGCCCGTGCGGTTCAAGCAGCGGCACCGGCGCGGCGATCGCGGCCAGCCTGGCGGCGGCGGGCGTCGGTACCGAAACCGACGGCAGCGTGATCTGTCCAGCGGCGATGACCGGGCTGGTCGGGATCAAGCCGACGGTTGGCCTGATCGGCCGCAGCGGCATCATCCCCATCGCGCAATCGCAGGACACCGCAGGCCCGATGGCCCGCAGCGTCGCCGACGCCGCTTTGTTGCTTGGGGTGATGGCGAGCGCCGACGACGCAGCCGATGCCGCCACCGTGGCCGCGGTGGCACACCGTCGAAAGGATTACACCGATGCACTGGACCCCGCCGCGCTCGACGGCGCACGGATTGGCGTGTTGCGGGATGCGATGGGTCGCAACCCCGACCTCGACGCGGCGATGGAACGCACGATAGCGGCGATGAAGGCCGCCGGCGCGACCGTGGTCGACAGCAAGCTCCCGACCGCCGGCGACTGGGACGACGCCGAGTACACCGTGCTGTTGTACGAGTTCAAGGAGGGCCTCAATCGTTACCTGCGCGACAGCGGAACGGCGGTCGGCTCGCTGGCGGAACTGATCGCGTTCAACACGGCCAATGCCGACCGCGAGATGCCCTGGTTCGGGCAGGAGATCCTGCTGCAGGCGCAGGAAAAGGGATCGCTCGACGAGGCCGACTATCGGGAATCCGCGAGCAAGGCAAAGCGGCTGGCGGGACCAGAAGGCATCGATGCGGCACTGGAACACGACAACCTCGATGCGCTGATCGCACCCGCCACCGGCCCGGCATGGGTCACGGACCTGGTCAACGGCGACCACTTCGGCGGCGCAGGCTATGGCGCGGCCGCTGTGGCCGGCTATCCCAGCGTGACCGTCCCGATCGGCGACGTCCACGGCCTGCCGGTCGGCGTGATCCTGATGGGGGCCCAATGGAGCGAGCCGGAACTGATCGGCCTGGCCTACTCGCTGGAGCAGGCGACGCAGGCCCGCACCCCACCCCGGTTCCTGCCCACCCTCCCGCCAGCCGTGGTCAATCGACCTTGATGCGGGCGATCCGACCACCCTCACCGCTGACCCAGCCCGTATCGCCGACCAGGTCGACCGCATCAAAGCCCAGCGGCGACGCCGCAGCCCAAGCTTCGCCATTCCACCAGTCGGTGCCCGATGGACCGGTCGCGATGCAACTGACCGCGTCGCCCGTGCAGGCGATACCCGACCGGTAGCCAGCAGGGCTCGGTTGCGCCTCGTAACCGAGCGTGGCGGAAGCGCCGGGAGCATGGTTCATTGGCAATGTGGCCAGCAGTCCATCGACATCGGGCTGCTCGTAGTCGCCACCTGCCGCAATAAATCCCCGCGGAGTGGTGGTGACGGAAAAGTAGCCAGCCGATGGCAACGGATTTGTGCCCATGGCGGGCGTCACCTGCCAGCGGGGACTTCCTCCGCCTGCGGTATCGGGCAGGTAGTGCACCCTCGCCTTCGCGCCACCGGTGACGAACACGATGTTGCCGCCGCCCAGCGCAATGCAGGTGCCACTGGCCGCGAACGCCGCCTCGCCGCTGGTGCTTTCCGGGCTGTCCCCACGCAACGTCCAGTATTCGCCAGCGTCATGGGTTTCGAGGACCTGGAAACGCCCGTCCACGGGGTCGCCGAGGATCACTCCATGCGCTCCCTCGAAAGCCATGCAGTCAAGGAACGCATCGGGATCGCGATTCTGGAAAGCCAGTTGCCAGCTCCGGCCACCGTCGCCGGTGCGGTAGACCCGCGACGCCTCGCCGGGACCGATGCTCAGCACCACCGCGTGCTCCGCGTCGACGCCTTCGATGTCACGAAAGTCGAGGTCGGCCGCGCCGGGCACCTTGATGACCTGCCAATGTTGGCCACCATCGACGGTCCGCAGCACCGTGCCCTCCCCACCGCTGGCCCAGGCGACCTTGTCGCTGACCGCGGACAGTCCGCGTAGACGCACGTCGACGCCGCTGTCCTGCGGAACCAGACTGACCCGCGCCGGTTGCCCGGGCTGTGCCCAGACGGTTGGGGCAAGCGCCAGCAGTATCGCCCCGGCGACAACGCGAAAAGAGATCGACATCGGTATGCCCGTCCTGCCATAGACTGGGCGCCGAGGCTAGCACGGCGCCTTCAGTCGGTGCTTGCAGCCCCGCCGATGTTCGATTGCTTGCGCACGATCAGCATCGCCACTTCCAGCGCCTGCTCGTAATTCAGGCGCGGATCGACGGTCGAGTGATAGGCGCGTTCGAGGTCGGTCTCGGTCAGCTTCCGCGCGCCACCGAGGCACTCGGTGACATCTTCGCCGGTCAGTTCCAGGTGCACGCCACCGAGACGGGTGCCGGCCGCGGCGTGGAGGTCGAACGCCTGCTCCAGTTCACGGCCGATATTGGCGAAGCGTCGGGTCTTGTAGCCGTTGGTCGTGGCCTCGGTATTGCCGTGCATCGGGTCGCACACCCACAGCACCCGACGGCCATCGCGACGCATCGCGTCCAGTAACGGCGGCAGCTTGTCGGCGATGTGGCCGGCACCCATCCGGTGGATGAAGGTCAGCCGGCCGGGCTCGTCGTCCGGATTGAGGAGATCGGTCAGTCGCAGCAACTGGTCCGGCGTCACCGTCGGCCCGACCTTGATCGCGATCGGGTTGCGGATCCCGCGGAAGTACTCGACATGGGCGCCGTCGGCCGCAGCGGTGCGCATGCCGATCCATGGGTAATGGGTGCTGAGGTTGAACCAGCCCCAGTGGCGCGGAACCTCGCGGGTCAGCGATTCCTCGTACGGCAGCAGCAGCGCCTCGTGTGAGGTGTAGAAATCCACCCGGTTGAGGTTATGCACTTCCTGTCCCGACAACGTCTCCATGAAGCGCACGGCGTCGCCGATCGCGGTGACCATGCGGCGGTACTCGTCGGCCAGTGGCGAATGGCCGACCCAGCTGAGGTTCCAGTATTCGGGGTGGTGCAGGTCGGCGAAACCGCCATCGATCAACGCGCGCACGAAGTTCATCGTCATCGCCGAGCGCGCATGCGCCTTGATCATCCGGCGCGGGTCCGGACGCCGCGCGGCGGCACTGAACTCCGGGGCATTGACCATGTCGCCGCGGTACGTCGGCAAGGTGATGCCGTCGACGGTTTCGGTGTCGGCCGACCTCGGCTTGGCGTACTGGCCGGCAAACCGCCCGACCCGGATGACGGGTTTGCGCAGCCCGTGCACCAGCACCAGGCTCATCTGCAGCAACACCTTGAGCCGGTTGGAGATGACGTCCGACGAACAGGCGTCGAACGTCTCGGCGCAATCACCACCCTGCAACAGGAAACGCTTGCCTTCCTGCGCGTCGGCAATCTGCTGCTTGAGCGCGAGGATCTCCCACGAGGTCACCAGCGGCGGAAGCCCGCGCAACTCGGAAAGCACGCCTGCCAGTTCGCCCTGGTCCGGATAGCTCGGCAGCTGCATCGCGGTACGGCCGCGCCAGGAGTTCGCGCTCCATTCGGTCGGCAGGTTGACGGGTTGCAGGTTGCGGTCAGGGCTGGGCATGGTCGTCGACAAGGCTTGTTGCGGAGCAGCAAACCATCATCCACCGACCGCGCCGGTGCTGCAACGGTTACCGCGGCAACAATCGTTCATATCCACATGCCGGACGACCCCGGCTGCGGATATCAACCGCGCCGGAATGCCGCGTATGCCGCCCAGCCAGCCAGTAGCACGAACCAGACCAGGCTCCAGGTCGGCATCGACAGGCCGAGGAACGCCCAGTCGACGTTGGCGCATTCACCCGAACCGGTCATGACGGTCCGGATCACGCCGCCAATCGGCATGGCATCAAACATGTAGTCGAGACCGGGACCGCACGACGGCACCTGGTCCGGCGGCAGATGCTGCAACCGCACGTGGTTGCCCGCGACCGCGATCCCCGCCAGCGAGGCAAGCAGCGCCAGCACCCCGTACACACGCCGGCCGGACACACCGCGCGGCGCGTGCAATCCACCGACCAGGAACACCACCCCAAGAGCTGCGAACGCAATGCGCTGGAAGATGCACAACGGGCATGGCGTCAGGCCGTCATGGAACTGGGTATACAGCGCGTATGCGATCAGGCCGGCACAGGCAAGGAAGCCGAGCAGGAAACGGCTGCGGAAGGACGCGCGGTAGGTATCGGGATTCATGGGCCGACACGATACGAGTTTGCGGAGTGGCTGGAAAGACGCGTTCGGCACTTGCGCGGCCGGTCCGCGTCACACATGCGAAAGCCCCGGCACGAGGCCGGGGCTTTCATATCACTGCAATCCCGTCGTCACGACATGCGTCGCGACAGGAAAGCATGTTCGACCAGCATGCACCGGCCGAGCCGAACAGCCGATTATTCCGCCGCAGCCTGCGGGCGGCCGACCAGCTCGACGTATGCCATCGGCGCATTGTCGCCAGCGCGGAAACCGCACTTGAGGATGCGCAGGTAGCCGCCCGGACGCTCGCTGTAACGCGGGCCGAGTTCAACGAACAGCGTGCCGACCGCTTCCTTGTCGCGCAGGCGCGAGAAGGCGAGACGACGATTGGCGACGCCATCCTTCTTGGCCATCGTGATGAGCGGCTCGGCGACGCGACGCAGCTCCTTGGCCTTCGGCAGGGTCGTACGGATGAGTCCGTGCTTGATGAGGGACGCGGCCATGTTGGTGAACATCGCATCGCGATGGGCACTGGTACGGCTGAATTTGCGTCCGGATTTCTGGTGGCGCATGGTCGTGTTTCCTAGGTTTTATAGCGCAGCGGCAAGCGCTGCTCAGCCCATCATGCCGTGCGAGGCAATGCCTGCAGGCGGCCAGTTTTCAAGCTTCATGCCGAGCGAGAGGCCGCGCTGGGCGAGCACTTCCTTGATCTCGGTGAGCGACTTCTTGCCAAGGTTCGGCGTCTTGAGCAGTTCGACTTCGGTCTTCTGGATCAGATCGCCGACGTAGTAGATGCTCTCGGCCTTGAGGCAGTTTGCCGAACGCACGGTCAGCTCGAGGTCGTCGATCGGACGCAGCAGGATCGGGTCGACACCGCTGCTCGCCGGTTTCGCCGCACCGCGATCGCGGTGGGTGAAATCGCCGAACACCGACAGCTGGTCGCTGAGGATGTCGGCGGCGGTGCGCACGGCTTCCTCGGCGTCGATCGTGCCGTTGGTCTCGATGTCGATGACCAGCTTGTCCAGGTCGGTACGCTGCTCGACGCGGGCGGCCTCGACCGAATACGCGACGCGGCGAACCGGGCTGAAGCTCGCGTCCAGCATGAGGCGACCGATGGTGCGGGTCTCCTCGTCCGGGCGACGACGGGCGGCGGCGGGCTGGTAGCCGTAGCCGCGCTCGATCTTCAACCGCATGTTGATCGCCATGTCCTTGGTCAGGTGGGCGATCACGTGCTCGGTGTTGAGGATCTCGACGTTGTGGTCGACCTTGATGTCGGCCGCGGTCACGATGCCCGGACCCTGCTTGCTCAGCGACAACGTCGCCGACTCGCCGGTGTTCATCCGGATTGCAACGTCCTTGAGGTTGAGCAGGACTTCGAGCACGTCCTCCTGCAGGCCTTCAACCGTGGTGTACTCGTGGAGCACGCCGTCGATCTCGACTTCGGTGATCGCGAAGCCCGGGATCGACGACAGCAGCACGCGACGCAATGCGTTGCCCAGGGTGTGGCCGTAACCGCGCTCAAGCGGTTCGATCACGACCTTGGCACGGTTGCCCGTGAGGCGTTCGATCTGGGGACCGCGGGGACGCAGTACCTGATTGGCGGTAACCGTCATGTTGTGGAGTCTCCTGCGAGCCGACGGCCGGGGGGCCGAAGGCTCAAGAACAGATGGATTACTTCGAGAACAGCTCGATGATCAGCGCTTCGTTGATGTCGGCAGGCAGATCGGTACGATCCGGAACCGCCTTGAACACGCCCGCGAACTTCTTGCTGTCAACCTCGACCCAGGACGGCGAAAGGTCCATCTGCTGGGCGACGGTCAGCGATTCCTGCACGCGCAACTGCTTCTGCGCGCGCTCGGACAGCGCCACTGCATCACCGGCCTTGACCTGGTACGACGGCAGGTTGACGGACTTGCCGTTGACCGTGACGCCGCGGTGCGAGACCAGCTGACGGGCCGCCGGACGGGTCACCGCGAAGCCCATGCGGTACACGACGTTGTCCAGTCGGGTCTCGAGGAGCTGCAACAGGATTTCACCGGTGTTGCCGCGCTTGGCAGCAGCCTTCTTGTAGTAATTGCGGAACTGACGCTCCAGCAGGCCGTAGATACGCTTGACCTTCTGCTTTTCGCGCAGCTGGTTGGCATAGTCGGACAGCTTGCCGCGACGCAGGGTCGCGCCGTGCTGACCAGGCTTCTGATCGAGCTTGCACTTCGAATCAAGCGCACGGGCCGGCGACTTCAGGCCGAGATCGACGCCTTCGCGACGGGAGAGCTTGCATTTGGGACCAATATAACGAGCCATTTTTCTTCAGCTCCTCAGACGCGACGCTTTTTCGGCGGGCGGCATCCGTTGTGCGGGATGGGCGTCACGTCGATGATGTTGATGATCTTGTAGCCGACGTTGTTCAGCGAACGAACGGCGGACTCCCGACCCGGACCCGGGCCCTTGATGCGCACTTCCAGCGACTTGACGCCGTAGTCGAGCGCAGCGCGGCCGGCCTTCTCGGCGGCCACCTGGGCGGCGAACGGGGTCGACTTGCGCGAACCGCGGAAACCCGCGCCGCCCGAAGTCGCCCACGACAGCGCGTTGCCCTGGCGATCGGTGATCGTGATGATGGTGTTGTTGAACGAAGCGTGGACGTGGGCGATGCCGTCGGTGACGACCCGCTTGATCTTCTTCTTCGTCTTGGCTTGAGCTGGCTTGGCCATGATCTACCCCTTACTTCCTGATGGCCCGACGCGGACCCTTGCGGGTGCGTGCGTTGGTCTTGGTGCGCTGGCCACGCAGCGGCAGGCCGCGACGGTGACGCAGGCCGCGATAGCAACCCAGGTCCATCAGGCGCTTGATCGACATGCCGATCTCGCGACGGAGGTCACCCTCGACCACGAACTTGCCGATCTCGGCGCGGATGCGCTCGACTTCGGGCTCGGACAGGTCGCGGATCTTGGTCGACGAATTCACGCCGGCCGAGTCGCACACCTTCTTCGAACGGGTACGGCCGATGCCGTAGATACTCTGGAGCCCAACCCAGACATGTTTCTGGGCAGGCAGATTGACGCCCGCAATACGCGCCATAACGCGATCTCCAACTGGTTTGGCATCCGGGCCCTGACAACCCGGCGTACGTGAACACTCAAGCGAGTGAATCAGAAATGATATCAAAGTCTCGGGTTACAAGGAAGCATGACCGCGCCTGGACGCAGCCTTGCCACGGCATGGGGAGTGTGCCCATGCTCCGGCGACGGATCCGGACTGCCGGGACGGACGGTGTCAAGCCGCCCTCCCCGACACCGCGCGCTACTCTGGCGCGCAGATCGGTCCGAACCCACCCGTGCGCGAGACCGCCGCCCGAGTCGCCCTGCTGGAACCCGGGAGCAGAGCCCGGGGTCCGTAAAAAACGTGTTTCCGATCCTCAGCGTCCGGCGAGGCCGCCGCGGGATCCCTTCAGGTTGGACTTCTTCAGCAAGCTCTCGTACTGGTGCGACATCAGGTGCGCCTGGATCTGCGAAATGAAATCCATCACCACCACGACCACGATCAGCAACGAGGTGCCACCGAAGTAGAACGAAATACCCATCTGGCTGCGCATCACCTCGGGCAACAGGCAGACCAGCACCAGATAAGCCGCGCCCGCGGCGGTCAAACGGGTCAACACGCCATCAACGTAGTCGGCAGTCGCCTTGCCCGGACGAATACCCGGGATCAGCGCACCCGACTTCTTGAGGTTGTCCGCGGTTTCCTGCGAATTGAACACCAGCGCCGTGTAAAAGAACGCGAAGCCGGCGATCATTCCGCCATACAGCAGCATGTGCAGCGGCTCGCCCGGGTTGAGCCATTGGCTGACCTTGAGCATGAACGACGACGAGTCGCCTTGGCTGAACCAGGTCGCGGCAGTCGCCGGGAACATCACGATGCTGGACGCGAAGATCGGCGGGATGACGCCCGACATGTTGAGCTTCAGCGGCAGGAACGAGGACTGGTTCATGTACGCGCTGCGGCCACCCTGGCGGCGTGCGTAGTTCACCGTGATCCGCCGCTGCCCGCTCTCGACGAACACCACGAAATAGGTGCAGGCGAACACGATGGCGGCAACGGCCAGCGCGGTCAGCGTACCCATTTCGCCGTTGCGGACCTGTTCGAACATGCCGAACACCGCTGACGGCAGACCCGCCACGATACCTGCGAAGATGATCAGCGACACGCCGTTGCCGACGCCACGCTCGGTCACCTGCTCGCCCAGCCACATCAGGAACATGGTGCCGGCCGTCAGCGAGATCACTGCGGTCAACACAAAGCCCATGCCGGGGCTGTACACCACCGGGATGCCCTGGCTGGCACCGCCGGCCTGAAGCGCCGTCGCAATACCCCAGGACTGGAACACGGCCAGCGGGATCGCGCCCAGGCGCGACCACTGGTTGATCTTGCGCCGGCCCGACTCGCCTTCTTTCTGGATGGCCTTCAGGCTGGGCAGAATCTGCACCATCAACTGCATGATGATGGACGCCGAGATGTACGGCATCACGTTCAGCGCGAGCAGGCTGAAACGCTCAAGCGCGCCACCGGAGAACATGTTGAACATGTCGACGATGGTGCCTTCCTGCGTTTCCATCAGCCGCAGCATGGCTTCGGGATTGACTCCCGGCACCGGAATGTAGCAACCGATGCGGTACACGATCAGTGCGCCGATCACGAACAGCAGGCGCTGGCGGAGCTCGGTGAACTTACCGAGTCCGCCGCCCATGCCGGCCATAGCGTTACCGCTGCGCGCCATGCGTGGCTTACTCCTCGACCTTGCCGCCGGCCGCTTCGACCGCGGCCTTGGCACCGGCCGTGGCGAGCACGCCCTTGAGCACGAACTTCTTGGTCAGCTCGCCCTTGACGACCAGCTTGGCGCGCTTGGCCTTGCTTGGCACCAGCTTGGCGGCAAGCAATGCGGCGAAATCGATCTCGCCCGCTTCAAGCGTATCGAGCTGGTACAGCATGACCTCGGCGGTGTCGTTCTTGGTCTTGCTGCGGAAACCGACCTTCGGCAGGCGGATGTGCATGGGCATCTGGCCGCCTTCGAAGCCGGCGCGAATCTTGCCCTTGCCCGAACGCGCGAACGAGCCCTTGTGGCCGCGGCCGCAGGTCTTGCCCAGGCCCGAACCGATACCGCGACCGACGCGCTTGCGGTCTTCGCGGGCGCCCTCTGCGGGCTTGAGAGTGTTGAGATGCATGGTGTTTACTCCTCGACCCGGACCAGGTAATGGACCGTGTTGATCAGGCCGCGAACCTGAGGGCTGTCCTTCAGTTCACGGACGTCATTGATCTTGCGCAGACCCAACGCCTTGACCGACAGGCGGTGACGGCCCTGGCTGCCACGCAGGCCCTTGACCAGGCGCACCTTGACGGTGCCGCCTTTGTTCTCACTGGACTTAGCCATGGTTCAGATCCTCGACCTTCTTGCCGCGCTTGGCCGCGATGCGGGCCGGCGAATGCATTTCCGACAGGCCGCGCAGGGTCGCGCGAACCAGGTTGATCGGGTTGCGCGAACCGATGGCCTTGGCCAGCACGTCCTTCACCCCGACCGCCTCGAGCACGGCGCGCATCGCGCCACCGGCGATCACGCCGGTACCCTCGGACGCCGGCTGCATGTAGACACGCGCCGCGCCGTGGCCGGACTTGACCGAGTGCCACAAGGTGCCGTTGTTGAGGTCGACGGTCTGCATGCTCTTGCGGGCATACTCCATCGACTTCTGGATCGCGACCGGCACTTCGCGTGCCTTGCCGTAACCGAAACCGACCTTGCCGGCGCCGTCGCCCACCACCGTCAATGCGGTGAAGGTGAACTGGCGGCCGCCCTTGACGGTCTTGCTGACACGGTTGACCGTGATCAGCTTTTCGATCATGCCGTCGTCGATCTCGTCGCGGTTGCCACGCCCCCGCGAATCACGTTCGTTAGCCATCTTTATCGTTCCTGGAATTGAGTATGTTGCGGCTTGGCCGCTTATGGTTGTGGAGTACCGCGGGTGTCTCGCGAACAGGGAAGAATCCTGGCCGCGCCCGGCGCGAAACCGCGCCGGCGGCTGGAACAAAAGCTTAGAACTGCAGGCCACCCTCGCGGGCGGCGTCGGCCAAGGCCTTGATGCGACCGTGGTAGCGGTAACCGGAGCGATCGAAGGCGACCTTCTCGATACCGGCAGCCTTGGCCTTCTCGGCGATCGCCTTGCCGACCTTTACGGCGGCATCGGCGTTCTTGCCGTTCTTCAGGCCGTCCATCACGTCGGCCTGCACGGTCGAGGCGGCAGCCAGGACCTGCGAACCATCCGCGGTGAATACCTGGGCGTACAGATGCTGGCCGGTGCGCAGCACCGACAGGCGCGGCACGCCGAGCTTGCGGATGTGCGAACGGGTCGACTTGGCGCGACGCAGGCGGGCGATGTTCTTGTTCATTGTCTGATCCTCGAAAGCTGAAAGCCCGGTTAGGCCTTCTTGGCTTCCTTGCGAATGATGGTCTCGCCGGCGTACTTCACACCCTTGCCCTTGTAGGGCTCCGGCGGACGGAAGCCGCGAATCTTGGCCGCCACTTCACCAACGCGCTGCTTGTCGGCGCCCTGCACCAGCACTTCGGTCTGGGTCGGGGTGGAAACGGTGATGCCTTCCGGAACGTTGAACAGCACCGGATGGGAAAAGCCCAGCGACAGGTTCAGGTCCTTGCCCTGCATCGCGGCACGGTAACCGACGCCGACCAGCTCGAGCTTGCGCTCGAAGCCTTCGGAAACGCCGTGGACCATGTTGGCGACGATCGCACGCAGGGTACCGGTCAGCGCGATGCGCTCCGGATCCTGGGTCGACAGCACCGCGTGGCCGTCTTCGATCTTGATTTCGATGTCGGCCGGCTTGGCGATCGACAGGGTGCCCTTCGGGCCCTTGACGGTCACGTTCTCGGGCTGGACGTTCACTTCGACACCCTTGGCAAGGGCGATCGGCTTCTTGGCAACTCGGGACATGGTCGTTACTCCCTTAAGCCACGAAGCACAGGACTTCACCGCCGACGCCCTGCTGGCGCGCCTGCGCATCAGTCATGATGCCTTTGGAGGTGGAAATGATGGCGACGCCGAGGCCACCCAGGACCTTCGGCAACTCGTCCTTGCCACGGTACTGGCGCAGACCCGAGCGCGAGAAGCGCTTCAGCTGCTCGATAACCGGCTTGCCTTCGTAGTATTTCAGCTCGATCTGCAGCTCGTTCTTGCCGCCGCCGATGTCGTTGACGCTGGAACCGAGGATGTAGCCTTCGTCCTGCAGGACCTTGGCGATGGACACCTTGATCTTGGACGACGGCATCTTCACCGAGGGCTTGCCGACCGCGGCCGCATTGCGAATGCGGACGAACATGTCGGCGATGGGATCAGTCATGCTCATGTGTAATTACCTGATGAGTGCACCGATATCCGCGCGATTGCGAATTTCAGTTGTGACGCCACGGCCGGAAAACCGTGACGCTTTGGAATTGCCAGCCGGCAAGTCTAGCAGACTCGCCGGCCAGTTCGCCAGCTGTTACCAGCTGGCCTTGCGCAGGCCCGGCACGTCACCACGCATGGTGGCTTCGCGCAGCTTGTTGCGACCTAGGCCGAACTTGGCGTAGACGCCACGCGAACGACCGGTCAGGGCGCAACGATTGCGCTGACGGCTCGGCGAGGAGTCACGCGGCAACTTCTGCAGCTTGACTACCGCCTCTTCCTTCTCTTCGTACGATGCGGTCGGGCTGGAGATGATCTTCTTCAGCTCTTCGCGCTTGACCGCATACTTCGCGGCCAGCTTGGCCCGCTTGATGTCGCGGTTGACCATGGAGGTCTTTGCCATCTGTGGATCCTCGAAATTAGTTGCGGAACGGGAAGCGGAACGCTTCCAGCAGGGCGCGCGCTTCGGCGTCGGTCTTCGCGGTCGTGGTGATCGCGATGTCCATGCCGCGCACGGCGTCGACCTGGTCGTAATCGATTTCCGGGAAGATGATCTGTTCCTTGACGCCCATGTTGAAGTTGCCACGGCCGTCGAACGACTTGCCCGAGACACCGCGGAAATCGCGGACGCGCGGCAGCGAGACGTTGACCAGGCGATCGAGGAACTCGAACATCTTGGCGCGACGCAGGGTCACCTTGCAGCCGATCGGCCAGCCGTCGCGGATCTTGAACGAAGCCACGGACACGCGGCTCTTGGTCACGATCGGCTTCTGGCCGGAGATCCTGGTCATGTCGGCGACCGCATTTTCAAGGATCTTCTTGTTGGTGGCGGCCTCACCCACACCCATGTTCAGGGTGATCTTGGTGACGCGCGGCACTTCCATCGGATTCTTGTAGCCGAACTTCTCGGTCAGCGCCGGCACGACTTCTTCTTTGTAGAACTTTTCAAGCCTGGTGGTCATTTCTGCATTCCTCAGGCGTCGACCGCCTCACCGCTGGAGCGGAACACACGCAGTTTGCGTCCATCCTCCAGCACCTTGACACCAACGCGCTCACCCTTGCCCGAAGCCGGGTTGAACAGCATCACGTTGGAAATATGGATCGGCGCCTCGCGCTCGATCACGCCGCCCGGCTGGCCCGCCTGCGGATTCGGCTTGGTGTGGCGCTTGATGATGTTGATGTTGGACACGACGACCTTGTCGCCGGCCACGCGCACCACATCACCCTTCTTGCCCTTGTCCTTGCCGGCGGTGACGATTACCTGGTCACCCTTCTTGATACGGTTCATGTCTTCTTCCTCCGCTCAGAGCACTTCAGGTGCGAGCGAGACGATCTTCATGAACTTCTCGGAACGCAGTTCGCGGGTCACAGGCCCGAAGATGCGCGTGCCGATCGGTTCCTGCTTGTTGTTCAGGAGCACGGCCGCGTTGCCGTCGAAGCGGATCAGCGAGCCGTCCGGGCGACGGACGCCCTTGCGGGTGCGGACCACGACGGCGTCATAGACGTCGCCCTTCTTGACCTTGCCGCGCGGGATCGCATCCTTCACGGTGACCTTGATGATGTCGCCGATACCGGCGTAACGGCGCTTGGAACCGCCCAGCACCTTGATGCACATCACTTCTTTTGCACCGGAGTTGTCGGCCACGCCGAGGTAGCTTTGCATCTGGATCATGATTCAGCCCTCCTCGTTATTCGGCCGCGCGCGAGACGATCTCGACCACGCGCCAGTTCTTGGTCTTGGACATCGGCGCGATCTCGGTAACCCGGACCACGTCGCCCTCGTTGCACGTATTGTCGGCATCGTGTGCATGCAGTTTGGACGAGCGACGGATGTACTTGCCGTACAACGCGTGCTTGACCTGGCGCTCAACGAGCACCGTGACGGTCTTGTCCATCTTGTTGCTGACGACCCGGCCTTCGACCGTGCGTACTGCCTTCTCTGTATTGTTGTCGGTCATGACAGGTCCTTACTTCTTCTGACCCAGCAGGGTGTTGACGCGAGCGATCTCGCGGCGAACCCGGCGGGTTTCATGGGTCTTGGCGAGCTGGCCGGTGGCCGCCTGCATGCGGAGGGCGAAGCTCTCCTTGTGCAGGTCGGTCAGGTGGGTCTGGAGCTCGTCGGCCGACTTTTCACGCATTTGCTTGAGTTCCATCAGCGCACCGTCCGGGTCACGAAAGTGGTGGTCACCGAGAGCTTGGCCGCGGCCAGGCGGAACGCTTCGCGCGCCACCGTCTCGTCGACACCCTCGATCTCGTAGATCATGCGACCGGGCTGGATCTGCGCGACCCAGTACTCGACGTTGCCCTTACCGGAGCCCATGCGGACCTCGATCGGCTTCTTGGTGATCGGCTTGTCGGGGAACACGCGAATCCACATCTTGCCGCCACGCTTGACGTAGCGGCTGATGGAACGGCGCGCGGCCTCGATCTGGCGCGCGGTGATCTGGCCGTGCGCGGTCGATTTCAGACCGTACTCGCCGAAGCTGACGGCATTGCCGCTCCAGGCCAGGCCATCGTTGCGGCCTTTGTGTACCTTCCGGTACTTCGTTCGCTTTGGTTGCAACATGATCCGTTACCTCTGTTCGCGCGGCGGACGGGGCGCACGGTCGCGGCGGTCGCCACGATCGCTACGCGGGCTGTCGTCCGGCTTTTCCTGGCCGACCTGGGAGAAATCGAAGATCTCGCCGCGGTAGACCCATACCTTGATGCCGATGATGCCGTACGTCGTCTTGGCTTCGGCAAAGCCGTAGTCGATGTCGGCGCGCAGGGTGTGCAACGGCACGCGGCCTTCGCGGTACCACTCCGAACGGGCGATTTCCGCACCGTTGAGGCGGCCACCGACGTTGACCTTGATGCCCAGTGCGCCGAGGCGCATCGCGTTGCCGACCGCGCGCTTCATCGCACGGCGGAACATGATGCGGCGCTCGAGCTGCTGCGCGATCGACTCGGCGACCAGCTGCGCGTCGAGCTCGGGCTTGCGCACTTCGGTCACGTTGATGTGCGCCGGAACGCCCATCATGTCGCTGACCTCTTTACGCAGCTTGTCGATGTCCTCACCGCGCTTGCCGATCACCACGCCCGGACGAGCGGTGTGGATCGTGACGCGCGCATTGTTGGCCGGACGCTCGATGAAGATGCGCGAGATACCCGCCTGGGCAAGCTTCTTGCGCAGCATCTCGCGGACCTTGAGGTCGGCGATCAGGTACTCGGCGTACTGCTTCTTGCCGGCGAACCACTTGGAGTTCCAGTCCTTGGAGATACCAAGGCGGATACCGGTCGGATGAACTTTATGACCCATGAGTTACTTCCCCTCGCCGACGACGACGGTGATGTGGCTGGTGCGCTTGAGGATGCGGGTACCGCGTCCCTTCGCACGGGCCATGAAACGCTTCAGCGTCGGACCCTCGTCGACCATGATGGTCGTGACCTTGAGCTCGTCGATGTCGGCGCCCTGGTTGTTCTCGGCGTTGGCGATGGCGGACTCGACGACCTTGCGGATCATCGAGGCGGCCTTCTTGTCCGAGAACTTCAGCAGGTTGACCGCGCGCTCGGCGGACAGGCCGCGCACCTGGTCGGCGACCAGGCGAGCCTTCTGGGCGGAGATGCGGGCGCTGCGCAGGACAGCCCTGGCGCCAGTGTCATTTGAAGACATAGTGGTCATCTCCTTAACGGCTCTTCTTGTCGGCCACGTGACCCTTGAAGGTACGGGTCAGGGCGAACTCGCCGAGCTTGTGGCCAACCATGTTCTCGTTGACCAGCACCGGGATGTGGTTGCGACCGTTATGCACGGCGATGGTGAAACCCACCATCTCCGGCAGCACCATCGAGCGGCGCGACCAGGTCTTGATCGGGCGTTTGTTGTTGGCCGCGGCCTCCACCTTCTTGATCAGGTGGTGGTCGACGAACGGGCCTTTTTTCAGTGAACGTGCCATTGCCGATTAGCTCCTGCGATCGCGAACGATGAACTGCTGCGTACGCTTGTTCTTGCGAGTCTTGTAACCCTTGGTCGGCACGCCCCACGGGGTGACCGGATGCGGGTTGCCCTGGCCAGCCTTGGCCTCACCACCGCCGTGTGGATGGTCGACCGGGTTCATGGCCGCACCGCGGACGGTCGGCTTGATGCCGCGCCAGCGCTTGGCACCGGCCTTGCCGAGCTTCTCGAGGCTGTGCTCGTTGTTGCCGACTTCACCGATGGTGGCGCGGCACTCGGCCGGCACCCGGCGCATTTCGCCGGAGCGAAGGCGCAGCGTGGCCCAGCCCTGCTCGCGGGCGACCAGCTGCACGCCGGCACCGGCGGCACGTGCGATCTGCGCACCCTTGCCCGGCTTCATCTCGATGCAATGAATGGTGGAACCCATCGGGATGTTGGTCAGCGGCAGGGTGTTGCCGACGCGGATCGGGGCGTCACGGCCCGCGATCACCTGGTCGCCATCCTTCAGGCCTTTCGGCGCGATGATGTAGCGACGCTCGCCATCGACATAGCACAGCAGGGCGATATGGGCGGTGCGGTTGGGATCGTATTCGATCCGCTCCACGCGCGCCGGGATACCTTCCTTGTTGCGCTTGAAATCGATGATGCGGTAGTGCTGCTTGTGGCCACCACCGATGTGGCGGGTGGTGATCCGACCGTGGTGGTTGCGACCACCGGTCTTGCTCTTCTTCTCGACCAGTGCAGCGTGCGGCGCGCCCTTGTGCAGGCCCGGCGTCACCACACGGACCATCGAGCGACGGCCGGGCGAGGTGGGTTTGAAAGTCATCAATGCCATGGGTCTAGTCCTCAGGCCTTGGCCATCACGTCGATCGACTGGCCATCGGCCAGCTTCACGTATGCCTTGCGCCAGTCGGGGCGACGGCCCATGCGGTTCTTGAAGGCTTTGGCTTTGCCCTTCACGTTGACCACATTGACAGCCTCGACCTTGACGTCGAACAGCTTCTCCACGGCGACCTTGATGTCGGCCTTGGTCGCTGTCGTCGCCACTTCGAAGACATATTGGTTGGAAACTTCCTGCAGGCGGGCGGTCTTCTCGGACACGCGCGGCGCACGGATTACGTTGTAGAGCTTGGCGTCATTCATGCCAGCCACTCCTCGATCTTCTTGACCGCGTCGGCAGTGACCACGACCGTGTCGGCGCCAACCAGCGCAACCGGATCGAGGCCCTGGACGTCACGGACTTCCACGTAAGGCAGGTTGCGCGCCGAGAGATACAGGTTCTCGGTGGCATCCTCGGTGACCAGCAGCGGACGACGACCGGCCTCGAGCTCCTTGAGCTTGGCAACCATGCCCGAGGTCTTCGGCGAATCCAGGTCGAGCGACTCCACGACCGTGATACGGCCCTGGCGGTTGAGCTCGGACAGGATCGAAGCAATCGCTGCACGGTACATCTTGCGATTGACCTTCTGCGCGAAGCTGCGCGGCTTGGCCGCGAAGGTCACGCCACCGCCGATGAAGATCGGGGCCGTAAGCGCGCCATGACGCGCACCGCCGCCCTTCTGCTTCTTCGACTTCTTGGTGGTGCCGGCGACTTCCGAGCGGGTCTTCTGTGCCTTGGTACCGGCGCGACCTGCGTTGCGGTAGGCAACGACCACCTGGTGGACCAGGTCTTCGCTGAACTCGCGGCCGAAGATCTCGTCGGAGACCGACAGCTTCTTGCTGCTGTTATTGATGGCAA
>JBOHYC010000400.1:0-3108 GCA_050737755.1 Lysobacter sp. | reverse complement strand
GGGTTGTCCGGGCTGGCCCGGCGTGGGGTCGATGATCGGCTTCCCGGGGCGCCCGGGACCGGGGTCGACCGGGCGGTCCGGAGTGGGATCGACCGGTCGGTCGGGCGGCGGGTCGCGGACGGGGTTTGGAACCTGTCCGGGGATGTCGCGCGGGTCCTTCACCGGGGGGACGGATGGGGTCACGGGAGCCTCCGTGGGGCCGGCGCGGCTTGGCGCCGACACTGTGGGTGGAGGGCCATCTTTTCATCGCGTTTGTTGGGGGGATGTGAGTCGTGAGCGACTTCGCCATCCGGGATCGCCGTGCGATCGCGACTTACGTCGCTCCTACAGGAAGACCTCGCTGCCGCGCCGCAGCAGATACTCCGAACGTCCAACCGGTTCGCCGGACTCGAAAGCGGTTCGGCCGCGCATCACTCAGCAGTCCTGGTATTTCCAGTGCCGGACCTTGCCTTCCGCCAGCCATTCGACCGACTGGGCGACGCGGCGGGCGCGGGTCTCGTCGCGCTTGGCTTCGGTGATCCAGTCGGCGTAGTCGCGGCGCTTGCCGGGGGTGAAACCATCCCACGTGACGCGAGCCGCCTTGTTGCCGGCCATCGCCTTGGCGAGGTCGTCCGGCAGTTCCGGTGGCGGCTTGGGTTTGCTGGCGGTGCGCGCGGTGGTCCCGGCGTAGATCAATGCCATCGCGGCGCGGATGTGGGCAGTGGTCTCGCGCTTGCTGGGCAGGTACTTCATTGCGGTGATGCGGCCGTACTGGCCCATGCCGTCCTGCGCCGCGCTGTCCGCACCGACCACTTGCTTGCCGTGCCATAGGTTGAAGGCGGCGTGCTGTTTGAAGCCGGCCATGACGGCGAGCAGCTTGCCGTTATAGGTGAATGCAGGGGCACCCCACTTGATCGCTTCTTGGGCCGTTGGGCAGGCGGCGTGCACGCGGCGGCGCAGTTCGTCGAGGATGGGCTTGGCGAAATCCGCCTGGCGGGCGATGTAGGCGTCGATGCGTGGGTCGGTCGTGGACATGGGTTCTCCGGCAGTCAGATCGATGCGGCGACGCGTGGACCGAGGGTAACCCCACGCGGGCGTAGCATGGGCTCAGCCGAAGTCCCGCGGCGTCTGCCCCCACCAATCAGGAGCGTTGCCATGAAACACCTCAAGCTTGCCGTGCTCGGCGCTGTCTGCGCCACGGCGTTAGCCGGCCCCGCCCTCGCCGAACTCAAGCCGGGCGACAAGGCGCCGGCATTCACTGCGCCGGCCTATTTGGCGGGCGAGGCGTTCACCTTCGAGTTGAGCGATGCGCTCAAGAAGGGTCCGGTGGTGGTGTACTTCTTCCCGGCCGCCAACACGCCGGGCTGCAACGTGGAGGCGGCGCTGTTCTCGCAGGCGGTCGACAAGTTCAAGGCGCACGGCGCTTCGGTGATCGGGGTGACGGCCGGCAATGTCGACCAGTTGGCCGAGTTCTCCAGCAACACCGAAACCTGCGGCGGCAAGTTCCCGGTCGCGGCCGACACCGGCGCGAAGATCGCCGCCGAGTACGACGCGGTGCTCGACAAGAAGCCCGAGTGGGCGGACCGGACTTCGTACGTGGTCGCGCCCGACGGCACGATCGCCGCGGCCTACTCCGATCTCAACCCCAATCGGCATGTGCGCGAGATGCTCGCGGCCGTGGAGGCGCTGGAGAAATAACCGCGCCCGCTAACCCCGGAACGTCTGCAGGTGCACGCTGGTCTCGCTGCCGCTGATGCCGGGGATCTTGCGGATGCGTTCGAGCACCTTCGACAGTTCGGCCAGGTCGCCGACGCGCAGTTCGGCGACGAGGTCCCAGCGGCCGTTGGTGTCGTGCAACTCGGCGACGCCCGGCTCGCCGAGCAGTGCGCGGATCACCGAGTGCTGATTGCCCTTGACCGCAAGGCTGGTCCAGGCGCGGATCTCGTCGGGGGTCGCATCGGGCCGCAGGCGCACGGTGTAGCCGACGATCACGCCGTCGCGTTCCAGCTTCGCCATGCGATTGGTGATGGTGCCGCGCGACCCCCCCAGCGCCTGCGCAAGGCTGGCGACCGGGGCGCGGGCGTCATGCCGGAGTTTGGCGATCAGGCGATGGTCGAGGTCGTCCATTTGCGCATTCCGTCAGTCATCGGTGGCAATTTGCCACGAATCTGGTGAAAACGACGCATTCCTGCCATTTCGCGCTGACGCACCCATCCGGACAATGGAATCCATGCCGACGCCGCCTGCGTCGCCCCATTGGAAGGAGTCCACATGACCACCCTGCTGACCACCCATGACGTCGCCAAGATCGTCGCCACCCACGGCCTGCCGCAGATGTTCTCGCGCCTGGTGGACTACCTCGAAGCCGACTTCGGCCGCTGGAACGATTTCGACAAGACCGCCCGCACCGCCGCCCACTCCGACGTTGGCGTGATCGAGCTGATGCCGGTCGCGGACGACAAGGAATACAGTTTCAAGTTCGTCAACGGCCACCCGGAGAACTACAAGCACGGCCTGTCGACGGTGATGGCGTTCGGCGCGCTGGCCGATGTCGAGACCGGCATGCCGACCGTGCTCAGCGAGCTGACCATGACCACCGCGATCCGCACCGCGGCGACCTCGATCATGGCCGCGAAGAAACTCGCGCGGAAGGACGCGAAGGTGATGGCGCTGATCGGCAACGGCGCGCAGAGCGAGTTCCAAGCGCTGGCCTTCCACCACATGATCGGCATCGAGGAAGTACGTTTGTACGACGTCGACCCGGCGGCCACCGACAAGCTCGTCGCCAACCTCGCCGACGCCGCACCGAAGCTGCGCGTCGTCCGCGCGGCGAACACCGCCGAAGCCGTGCAAGGCGCCGACATCCTCACCACCGTCACCGCCGACAAGAAGAACGCGACCATCCTGAGCGCCGACATGATCAAGCCGGGGATGCACATCAACGCCGTCGGCGGCGACTGCCCCGGCAAGACCGAGCTGGACCCGGCGATCCTGACTGCCGCGAACACGAAGACCTTTGTGGAGTTCGAGCCGCAGAGCCGGATCGAAGGCGAGCTGCAGCACATGACCGCGGACTTCAAGGTCACCGAGTTCTGGCGCGTTGTTGCGGGCGAGGCCGAAGGTCGCACC
>JBOHYC010000399.1:0-2681 GCA_050737755.1 Lysobacter sp. | reverse complement strand
GAGTCACAGACATAACCCCCGATGAGTTCGGAGACAGCGAGCGCTTGGAGCGCCTTATCCTGCAGGTTCGCTCAGACCTCGCGCACCACAAGGGTGTAACGCTTGAGGCCTGGCAGATGCCTGCGCACAGCCCGGACGCGGTCTAACAATTCGTTCAAGCCGAACTTGCTTCGCTACACCAACAACGTGGCAGGTAGAGCTTGCCACGTTGCCGGCTACGCTACGCAAGTCGGCTTAACTCAGGCGTTAGGTGCCGTCAGTAGTGATATCGCAACTGAGCGATAAACAACGAGTCATCGGCCACCTTGTAGACGATTCGATGCTCATCATTGATGCGTCGCGACCAATAGCCGGCGAGCGCATGCTTAAGTGGCTCCGGCTTCCCGGTCCCTGTATGCGGCGTCCTGCTGATCTCTTTGATCAGGCCATTGATGCGCTGCACTAGTTTTTTGTCGATCTTCTGCCAGTACAAGTAGTCTTCCCACGCTTGCTCGGAGGAGACCAGCTTCACTCGGCCAAGCTCCGCTCTTTGCCCTTCCCAGACTCAAGAGCTGCAATGCCCTCAAGCAAACGCTGAGCGTTCTTCGGGCTACGCAGCAGGTAGGAGGTTTCCTCAAGCGCCTTGAAATCATCAAGCGCCATCATCACAACCGCCTGCTGGCCATTGCGGGTGATGATGATAGGCTCGTGGTCGCCGCAAACGCGGTCCATAGTGTCGGCCAATTTGGCCCGTGCAGTGCTGTAAGTGATCGCGTCCATAGCCACCTCCAGTTGTACGTATACTTGAACAACAAGGCTGACGCGGCGTCAAGGGCCGGCACCTAACAGTTCGTTCAAGCCGAACTTGCTTCGTTACACCAAAGCCATGGCAGACAAAGCTTGCCGTAGCTTTGGCTCCACTACGCAAGTCGGCTTAACTCAGGCGTTAGGTTGCCAAGGAGACAACGTCGATGTCCAGAAGAAGAACTGCTCTCGGCATACTCGCCATGTTCATGGTTCAGGTGGCTGCGGCCCTGTTGCCGGACCTCGACGCTTCTGTAGCCTGGGGTGTTGCACAGTCGGCCTTGGTGTTTTTCGTTGCCGCCGTGGTGGGTGGCTGGGTCGCCGGCCATCGGTTCTTGCTGCCAGCAATGGCGGTCTGGCTTCTCATCTGGATTGCAATTGTTTACCTGCTGTATCGAATTGCTGCGCCGGCAGGCCCGGTCTCGATTGTTGGCATGCTTCAATACAATTGGGTTGTCATGCTGCTCTCCGGTGCAGCAACAGCTGTCGGCGCTCTCCTCGGTCAGGCTATTTCTGTGAGTCGCGCTCGTCGCGTGGCAGTAACCTAACAATTCGTTCAAGCCGAACTTCCTTCGTTACATCAAAGCCCTGGCAGAAAAAACTTGGCACTGCTCTAGCTCTATTACGCAAATCGGCTTGATTCAGACATAATCGCAACACATTGCTGCCTAACTCAAGGATGAGTCCATGTACCTGCGTATCGCCCGTCTGTGGTTGCCGTGCCTGCTATTGTTGTCCTGCCCGTCGCTGTCGCCGGCGCGGGAGGCAGAGCCGCCCGCACTAATGCTGGCGACGGGTTACGAATCCGGTATCGATGTCTCCAATTACTGGGTCAGCGAGAAACTCGACGGGGTGCGTGGCCGCTGGGATGGGCATGCGTTGTGGACGCGGGGCGGGCACCGCGTTGACGCGCCCGCATGGTTCACCGCCAACTGGCCGACGGTTCCCATGGACGGCGAGTTGTGGATCGGACACGGACAGTTCGAGGAAGTCAGCGGCCTGGTCCGCGCTATCGATCCGGACGAGGACGCATGGCGGCGCGTCCACTTCATGGTGTTCGACCTGCCCGGCAGTACTGCGCGCTTCGAGGCGCGCGTGATGCGCATGCGGACGATGCTGGACGAAATCGGAGTCGAATGGCTGCAGCCCGTCCGCCAGTTCAGGGTGGACGACGCGGCGCAGCTGGATGCACGGCTGGACCGGGTGGTCGCGGCCGGTGGCGAAGGGTTGATGCTGCACCATCGCGACGCGATCTATGCGTTGGGCCGCAGCGACCACCTGCTCAAGTACAAACCCTACGAGGACGAAGAGGCGACGGTGGTCGGGCATACCGCCGGACGTGGCAAGTATGCGGGGATGCTCGGCGCATTGATCGTCGAGCGGACCGACGGTTTGCAGTTCCGTCTGGGCAGTGGGTTCACCGACGCACAGCGCGCGGACCCGCCGCCAGTGGGATCGCTGGTGACCTATCGCTACAACGGATTGACGGCCAATGGCGTGCCCCGTTTCGCGCGGTTCCTGCATATACGCCATGAGGCGCCACCGCCCGATCCGGAATGATCGGCGCTACGCCTGGGGTGCTGCCAGCAGGCTTTCCAGGACTGCCATGCGCACGGCGACACCGTTGCGGACCTGCGCCAGTACCCGCGATTGCGGGCCGTCGGCGACCTCGTCGGTGATTTCGATGCCGCGGTTGATCGGGCCGGGGTGCATCACCACCGCGTCGGGTGCCGCACGGCGCAGGCGTTGAGCAGTAAGACCGTAGTCGCGATGGTAGTCATCGATCGAATCGATCAGGCCCTCGTCCATGCGCTCGCGCTGCAGGCGCAGCATCATCACCGCATCGACCCCTTCCAGCGCGGCATCCAGGTCGTGGCTGACGATGCAACCGTCGAGGG
>JBOHYC010000398.1:0-2361 GCA_050737755.1 Lysobacter sp. | reverse complement strand
TCGAGATCTCCGAGAACGTGCTCGCGCTCGATGCCCGCCAGGTGTTCGACACGCTGGATGGCCTGCGCAAACTCGGCGCCACCCTGACCGTGCAGGATTTCGGTCTCGGCGGCCTCAGCTTCGCCGCACTCGCGCAGTATCCGCTGGACAGGCTCAAGATCGATCGCAGCTTCATCCGCAACGTCGCCAGCGACACCCGCAGCGCGGCAATCGTGCGCGGCATTATCGCGATGGGCCACCGGCTCGGCATGAAGGTCACGGCCAAGGGCGTCGAGAACGAAGGCGAGCTGGGCTTCCTGCGCCGCAACCACTGCGACTTCTTCCAGGGCTACCTGTTCAGCGAACCGCTGCCCGCCGACCAGCTCGACGAACTGATCGGGCGCCGGTTCCTGCTCCCCGGTGCGTTCGCCGCGACCCGCCCCGAGCGCACCGTGCTGCTGCTCGACGACGAGGAGAACGTGTTGCGTTCGCTGGTCCGCCTGTTCCGCCGCGACGGCTACAACATCCTCACCGCCAACAGCGTGCGCCAGGCATTCGACCTGCTGGCCAGCAACACCGTCCAGGTGATCGTGTCCGACCAGCGGATGCCCGACATGAGCGGCACCGAGTTCCTCGGCCGCGTGCGCGACCTGTACCCCGACACCATCCGCATGGTGCTGTCGGGCTACACCGACGTGACCACGATCACCGAGGCGATCAACCGCGGCGCGATCTACCGGTTCCTGACCAAGCCGTGGAACGACGAGGAGCTGCGCGAGCACATCCATGCCGCGTTCCGCGCGTACGAGCGACGCGCCAGCGGCGAGGCGGCGTACTAGCCTGCCGGATCCGGACCGGCCGGCGCGTCGCCCACCGGTTGCCGCACCGGCAGCACCACGCGGAACGTGGTCCCCGTGCCGACCCGGCTCGACACCTCGATCCGTCCGTGATGCTTGGCCACGATGCTGTAGCAGATTGCCAACCCGAGCCCGGTGCCGCGACCGATCGGCTTGGTCGTGAAAAACGGGTCGAAGATCTTCTGCAGCGCATCCTCGGCAATGCCGCAACCGCTGTCGGCAATGCTGATCCAGGCTTCGTCGTCCTCGCAGCCGGTGGCCAGACTGATCGTGCCTCGCTCGGTGATCGCCTGGCCGGCGTTGATCAGCAGGTTCATCAGCACCTGGTTGATCTCCGAGGCGTGGCACTCGACCAGCGGCAGCCTGCCGTAGTGTTTCTCGACCCGGACCTTGTACTTGAGGTCGTTCCAGACAATGTTGAGGGTCGATTCCAGTCCGCGCTCCAGGTCCGACGGACGCATCGCCTCATCGCGGCCGACGCGCGAGAAATCCTTCAGGTCCTGCACGATCTTGGTGACCCGCTCGATGCCCTCGCGCGACTCCGACAGCAGTTGCGGCAGGTCCCCGGAGATGAAGTCGAAATCCAGTCGCTCGCGCATGTGGCGGATCACCTCACGGCTCGATGCCGGGTCATCGGACGCCAGCGCGTTGGCATAGCCCTCGATCAGCGCCATCAGCGCGCCGGTGTATTCCTGCAGCGTGCCGAGGTTGGAGTGGACGTAGCCGATGGGATTGTTGATCTCGTGGGCGACGCCCGCGGCGAGCTGGCCGATCGAGGCCATCTTCTCGGACTGCAGCAACTGTTCCTGGGCGCCGGCGAGGCTTCGATAGGTGCGCTGCAGTTCGTCGTGGCGCTGCTGCAGTTCACCCTCGCGGGCGGAGCGCGCGGAGACATCGCTGAAGGTGGCGAAGCGGCGATTGGTGCGCCCGTCGCTGCCGCAATAGAGTTTGACCTCGAGCACCATCGGCGGATCCGCGATGGCGACTTCGCCCACCCAGCGGCCGTCGCGTTGCGCGATGTCCCACGACGCTCCGGTCGTGGTTCTCGAAAGCAGCAGGTCCGGAGCGGCATCCGGCTCCAGCCGCGCGGCCAGAATGCGCGCCGCGTCGTTGACGCGGGCGACCCTGCCCTCGCCGTCGATCAGTACCACCGCGGTGTCGATCGCAGCCAGCGCCCAAGGCATGTCTACATCCCAGTCCGCGGCGGCGGTCGGTGTGTCGGGTTGTTCGCTCATCCCACTCCGAGGCAGCGCACTTGCGGACGCGCGCTCGATTGCCCACCGGCATCGTACACGCCCGTCGTTTCGACGCGGCCAAGGTGGCGGAGGGCCCAGTTCACCTCACGGCGGCGCCGGGCGAGCAGGATGGAATTGGCACGGTTGAGCTCGCTCAGCGCGGTCACGCGAGCGGGGTCGTTGCCACGCAGCGGCTGCGATTCGACCAGTCGCAGTGCGCTCAGCTTGGCCTGGGTGGAGTGCAGCAGGGCGTCGACGTCGTGCTCGAGCAGCGCCCGACGCTCGCCCTG
>JBOHYC010000397.1:0-1548 GCA_050737755.1 Lysobacter sp. | reverse complement strand
ATGTAGGAGCGACGTAAGTCGCGATTGCACGGCGAAACCGGATATCAGTGAAATCGCGACTTACGTCGCTCCTACAACGAAGCGCCTCTCACGCTGGCCATAGGCCGCGTATGGCGGCTATGCCTTGGGCTCCGTGCTGGCGCGCTTCGGCCAGGTCGTCGGGACCCAGCCCGCCGATCGCATACAGCGGTAACGACACTTGCTCACGCAGACGCGCGAAGCCGTCCCAGCCGATGCCCACCGTGCCGGGGTGGCTCGGGGTTGGCTTGATCGTGCCGACCACAGCGAAGTCACACCCGAGCGCTTCAGCGGCGCGCAGCTCGTCCAGGTCGTGGCAGGAGGCGGCCAGCATCACGTCGGTGGCGACGGGGCGCGAATCCAGGCCAACCAATTGCGCCGCACGCAGATGCAGCCCAATGCCATGTTCCCGGGCCAGTTCGATATCGCCGTTTACCATCGCCTGCGCCCCGGCCTTGCGGCAGCGGCGTACGGCGCGGCCGACCAGCGTTGACCAGCGATCGCGATCGTTCTCCGGTGCGCGCAGGTGGATCCGGCGGATACCCGCTGCAAGCGCGCGGTCGAGTGTTGCCAGCCAGGACTTGTCGTCGTCGGGCGGCGGCGTGACTAGGTAGCAATCGGGTTGCAGCAACGCCCCCACCACCGGACGGTCGGCGGGCGGCATCGCGTAGCTCGCAAGTTTCTGTGGCGGCACCCAGGCCAATGCCTGGCCTTCGCGCCCACGGGCGGGACCGTGCCAGTCCTTGATAACGCGTACGTCCAGCCGGAGACGCTTGTCGGGATAGGCCTGGGGGACGTTGATCAGCGGAGCGCCGATCTCGACGGTGATGCCCAACTCCTCATGGAGTTCGCGGGCCAGCGCGGCTTCCGGCGACTCACCCGGCTCGCGCTTGCCGCCGGGGAATTCCCACAGGCCGGCGAGGTCACGGCCCTCGGTGCGGCGGGTCAGCAGGACGCGGCCGCGGGCGTCACGGATGACGCCGGCGACCACTTCCACTATTCGCGATGGAGGGTCGCCTTTCACCGGCTCATGCGACGCTCGTCAGGCCAGCTGCCCATGGCAGTGCTTGTACTTCTTGCCACTGCCGCAGGGGCACGGATCGTTGCGACCGACGTTGGCGAAGGCCTGGTTGGCCCGCGCGGCGGCGGCAGCCTGCTCGGCTTCCTCGTCGGCACCAAGGCCACCTGCATCGGCGTGCTGGAACTGCATCTGCCGGGCACGCGCCTCGGCCTGTGCGCGCTCCTGCGCCTCCAGTGCGGCGATCTCCTCCTCGCTGCGGATGCGCACGCGCGCCAGCAGGGTCACCACTTCCAGCTTGACCTTCTCCAGCATGTCGCTGAACAACCGGAACGCCTCGGACTTGTACTCCTGCTTTGGCTGCTTCTGGGCGTAGCCGCGCAGGTGGATGCCCTGGCGCAGGTAATCCATCTTGGCCAGGTGCTCCTTCCAGCTCTGGTCGAGCACGTTGAGCATGATGTGCTTCTCGAGCATGCGCATCGTCTCGGGGCCGATCTGCTCCTCGCGCGCGG
>JBOHYC010000396.1:0-6752 GCA_050737755.1 Lysobacter sp. | reverse complement strand
GGCACCGACTACACCGAAGGCAACGCCTGGCAGTACTCGTGGTACGTGCCGCAGGACGTGGCCGGACTGATCGACTCGCTCGGCGGCGACGACGCGCTGGTGTCCAAGCTCGACCAGGTGTTCGACGCCGAGGTCGACCCTGGCCTGTTCGAGCACATGGAGGACATCACCGGCCTGATCGGCTGGTATGCCCACGGCAACGAACCCAGCCACCACGTCGCCTACCTGTACGCCTACGCCGGCCAGCCGTGGCGCACCCAGGAGCGGCTCAAGCAAATAGTCGACAGCCAGTACGCACCGCGCCCGGACGGGCTGTCGGGCAACGACGACCTCGGCCAGATGTCGGCCTGGTACGTGTTCACCTCGCTGGGCTTCTACCCGGTCGCGCCGGGCAGCAACCAGTACGTGATCGGCCGCCCGTTCCTGCCGCGCGCGACGATGAACCTGCCCAACGGCAAGCGCTTCACCGTGGTCGCCGACGGCCTCGACGACGCCAACCCGTATGTCGGCGCGGTGAGGCTCAACGGCAAGCCGCTGGAGCGCAGCTACATCACCCACGAAGAGATCATGGCCGGCGGCGAGCTGCGCTTCACGATGCAGACGGGCGCGGACACGACGTGGGCGAGTGGTGCGGATCAACGGCCGTACTCTATGTCCGGCGCGGGCGGTTAGCACTGCAGAGGAGACATGGCATGGAACGATTCACCGGTGGCTGCCTGTGCGGCGACGTCCGCATCGTGGCGTCGGGACGCCCGTACCGGGTCGGGCTGTGCCACTGCCTCGACTGCCGCAAACACCATGGCGCGCTGTTTCACGCGTCCGCCGTGTTCCCCGAGGACGCGGTGACGATCGATGGCGAAACACGCGACTACGCCGGGCGGTTCTTCTGTCCCCGCTGCGGCTCCTCCGTCTTTGGACGCAGCGCAGACGAAATCGAAGTGAACCTGGGATGCCTGGACGCCCCCGATCAACTGATGCCGACTTATGAACTTTGGACCGTCCGTCGCGAGGCCTGGTTGCCGCCGTTTCCGCTCACGAAGCGGTACGAACGTGATCGCGAAGACGTAGGTCGACATGAGTAGGGCGCAGGAGCAACACGGCCTAGCGCGTGAGTTAGTCGCGTCGCGAAGCAGCTTCGAAAGACATCCGACTTGCTTCTCGTACATCCAGTTAGTCCGTAATAAGGGCAGCTTTTATGGTGTCTCCCGGAGGGCAGTTAGTGTGTTCGATCTCCAGCTTGTTGAGGTGCCTAGTAAAGAAATCTAAGTAAGGACTACCCGTCTCCATCAGAACCATCAAGTTCTCTTTAGCGCGCGTGAGTCCCGTGAATACCATTTCTGGACTGTCATTTTTATTAACAAGAAGAAAAACAAATGGGGATTCAAATCCCTTAAAACTATGCGTGGAACTAAGCTTCATTACGCCACTATTTAGGTTGAATCCAATTTTCTTCGCGCCGCTGATCTTCTCGTAGCTCTTTGAATATTTTGGGTGCCCTGTCACCTCACGTGAAGGAAAGGAGCAAAGCGTGCGTTCCTTGTGTAATTCTGAAGTACGAAGCACGTGATCTAGATTCCGAAGAGTCTCCTCCTGAGAGGAAATGACAGAGATATCGTTCGGATGAATCATATTGCTTTTGGCAATCGCGATGATCTTTGCGGCGAGTTGGCCTGGATCTGCTGCGTCAAAGATCCCACAGGCTTGAATTCCAACATTGGTGAGGCTTAACTGGAAAGACTCATCGGTGTCTACTTCATAGCTCTGATGGAGAAAACTTTTCTGAAACGATTCTACCAGTGGAATAATTGGAGACTCGGCCGCATAGCGGAAACTTTTGTTGAGCTTCACCCACTTCCCGAAACCTTCAACAACCTTTGAGCGCCGCTCTTCGTCAAGTGCTCGTTTGTAGATGTTCTGCTTCTCGTCACCGAAAAGAAGCATCTCTCCGCCTGCCTCAAGGAAATAGGATCGAATAATCTTGATCCACTCGGGCTTGTAATCTTGGACCTCGTCAATCAAGATTGTTTCGTACTTAGTCTTGATCTCCGCGCCGTCAAAGACTTTTAGATTGCTGTAGTATTTTTCTTCGAAATATTGATTGCGCTTGAGAGCAATTATTCGCGCCATCTCACGATTCGTACCGTCATACTGAAGCTCTTCGGGAAGTTCAACAGGAATATCCGAGTTGTTCAGTGCAATGGAGATAAAGCGATGGTAGTTGTTGAGGTCAAATTCGGACCAGGAGAAGTCCTCCCTGACGGCGCTAATCTTGTCATGGATATAGCTTCGTAACGTGATATTGAAAGTCAATATCAGAACTCTGCCACTATGCCGCTTGTGGGAATTGACGGCTCTACCCGCGAGAACAACAGTCTTGCCTGATCCAGCAAGACCGCAAATCTTGACACGTGCCCCTGGAACGCTCTGAATCAGCTTGGCCTGCTTTTCGGTGTAGTTCGGCGGCTTACCTTCCGAAGCATAATGATAGGGCGGATTAAGCAGCCGCTTGAATTCGTTGTAGACGGACTCATCGAAGACGTTTTTTTCAGCCGTAATGGGGAACCTGATTTTTTCAAGACGGGTTTTGTGTAGCGATAGAGACATATCCCGTTCAAATTTGCGTTTCGCACGGTTAATCCCTTCGCGCCTTCTCTCGTAGCGGCCGAAGTCTATTTGCTTTTTCTTGAAAGCATCATCATTCCCACGTGACTCATCATGAAGCCTCTCCAAGTGAGGCTGATACAGCCGCTCTATCGCCACATTGTTTCCATGATGGAAATACACATAGGTCTTGATCACCTTGAAGAAGGCATCATTCTTGAGGCTTTTCTCCAGCAGACCGTTGACGTGAATATCAAAGAAGTTCTTCTTGTAGGCGAAAACTTGGGCGAAAGGAGACTTTACCGAATGCTGTCCTGATGGAAGATTGACCGTCCATTTGTTTTTTTCATCGACACGATAGAGATCCAAGTTCCAATCTTTGACCTCTATGATGACGACCCCTGCTTTGGGAGACACAAGCACTATGTCAGGCCGATCTCCGTTGAAGCAGGGCTGAAAATAGACCTCAACGTGGTCATCAAAATGGGTCGCCAGAAACCCCAGCAGAGATACTTCACCCTCGGTCGGCTTCTGTTTGGCAGCTTTGGCTGCTTTTAGGTTCGGAATGAGGATCGCCATACGCTCTGAGTCACTTGGGTTTTCGGCTAGCCCTAACGCTTTGTACACCCCAAAATCAGGGTGCTATCCGATAGTCAATGGCACTAGATGGGCTCTCGCCCCAGCAAGGCAACGTTGGCGATATACGCCGACATTGCGGTGTTATCACTTATCGCCGCACTTTTGCAGCATAACCCGGCGCGGTAACACGGTCGTTCGCGGCCGATGCGGAGCCATGACACCAGCGACCATCCAATCCCGACCGGAAACGCGCATTCGCTACAATGCGCCCCCAGCCGCGCCGCGGCCGGCCAACCGCGACTGACGGATCGTTCCCATCGTGACCACCCCACCCTAGCGCTTGTCTTTCGCGCGCCCGCTCGACGCGGGCATGGGTCTGGTCGTCTCCACGATCGTCTTTTCGCAACACCCGGGCAGCACCTGCCCGGCCGCAGGGAATTTCGTCTTGAACATTGCATCCACGCTGCGCCAGCAATGGTTCGGCAACATCCGTGGCGACGTGCTCGCCGGCCTGGTGGTGGCGCTCGCGCTGATCCCCGAGGCCATCGCCTTCTCGATCATCGCCGGGGTCGACCCGAAGGTCGGCCTGTATGCGGCGTTCTGCATCGCGGTGGTCATCTCGTTCACCGGTGGCCGGCCCGGCATGATTTCCGCGGCGACCGGCGCGATGGCGCTGCTGATGGTCACCCTGGTCAAGGACCACGGCCTGCAGTACCTGCTCGCGGCCACGCTGCTGACCGGCATGCTGCAGATCGTCGCGGGCGCGTTCAAGCTCGGCGCGCTGATGCGCTTCGTGTCGCGCTCGGTCATCACCGGCTTCGTCAATGCGCTGGCGATCCTGATCTTCATGGCGCAGTTGCCCGAGCTGACCAACGTGCCGTGGACGGTGTACGCGATGACCGCCGCCGGGCTGGCGATCATCTACCTGTTCCCGCGGTTGACCAAGGCGATCCCGTCGCCGCTGGTGACAATCGTGGTGCTGACCCTGGTGGCGATCTGGCTGAAGCTGGACATCCGCACCGTCGGCGACATGGGCGAGCTGCCCGACAGCCTGCCGACCTTCCTGTTCCCGGATGTTCCGCTAACGCTGGAAACCCTGTGGATCATCCTTCCGGTGTCGGCCACGCTGGCCGTGGTCGGCCTGCTGGAGTCGCTGCTGACGGCGCAGATCGTCGACGACCTGACCGACACCCCCAGCGACAAGAACCGCGAGTGCATGGGCCAGGGCGTGGCGAACATCGCCTCGGGCTTCATCGGCGGCATGGCCGGCTGCGCGATGATCGGGCAGTCGGTGATCAACGTGAAATCCGGCGGCCGCGGGCGGCTGTCGGCGCTGGTCGCGGGCTCGGTGCTGCTGGTGCTGGTGGTGTTCGCCGGCCCGTGGGTCAAGCAGATCCCGATGGCGGCGCTGGTGGCGGTGATGATCATGGTCTCGATCGGCACCTTCAGCTGGTCTTCGATCCGCGACCTGCGCACGCATCCGGGCACGTCCAGCATCGTGATGCTCGGCACCGTGGCGGTGACCGTGGCCACCCACGACCTGGCCAAGGGCGTGCTGACCGGGGTGCTGCTGTCGGCGTTGTTCTTCGCCCGCAAGGTCGGGCGGGTGTTGCATATCGACTCCAGCACCGGCGACGGCGGCACATCGCGTACCTATGTCGTGACCGGGCAGGTGTTCTTTGCATCGGCCACCGACTTCGCCGCACGGTTCGATTTCAGGGAAGTGCTGGAGCACGTCACCATCGATGTCTCCGGCGCGCATTTCTGGGACCTCAGCGCGGTCGGTGCGCTGGACAAGGTGGTGCTGAAGTTCCGTCGCCAAGGCACGCGGGTCGACGTCGTCGGCCTCAACGAGGCCAGCCGGACCTTGATCGACCGATTGGGCGTGCACGACAAACCCGACGCCGAACGCCTGATGGGCGGACACTGAGGACATGCCGATGAGTACGACGAACCCGACTGTGTCGCTTTCGAACGTCAACACCGCCGGCCGCGTGCTCGCCGCCGTCGACGCCTCGACCTACGCACCGAGCGTGGCCGCACTCGCCGGCTGGGCCGCCTCGAAGCTGGGCGCGGAACTGGAGTTGATCCACACCATCGACCGCGAAGTCGGCACCGGCCGCGCCGACCTGAGCGGCAACCTGTCGCTGGGTTCGCAGGAAGCTTTGCTGGCCGAGCTGGCCGACCTCGACGAACGCCGCGCGCGGCTTGCGCGCGAGCATGGCCAGGCCCTGCTGGAGCAGTTGCGCGATGACGTCGCGCAGGCGCACGGCGTCACCGCCCGCGTGCTGCAACGCCACGGCGCGCTGGTCGAGGCGCTGCTCGATCTCGAATCCGAGACCCGCCTGTTCGTGATCGGCAAGCGCGGCGAACACGCCGACTTCGCCAAGGGCCACCTCGGCAGCAATCTGGAACGCGTGGTTCGCGCCGTGCATCGCCCGGTTCTGGTGGCGGCGCGCGCGTTCCACCCGATCGAGCGTTTCCTGATCGCCTACGACGGCAGCGCGACCACCCGCGCCTGCGTGGAGATGGTCGCCGCCAGCCCGTTGCTGCACGGCACCGCTTGCGAGGTGCTCATGGTCGGCAAGGACGACGAAGCGAACCGGCGCGATCTGACGTGGGCGGTGGAGCGCCTCGGCCAGGCCGGTTTCCAGCCGCAGTCACGCATCGTCGAAGGTGCGCCCGACAGCGTCATCGCCGCACAGGTCGAAAGCAATGGCATCGACCTGCTGGTGATGGGCGCCTACGGCCACTCGCGCATCCGCACGATGATCCTCGGCAGCACCACCACCCAGTTGCTGCGCAGCTGCCAGGTGCCGGTGCTGCTGTTGCGCTGATTGGCGCGCTACCGGGCCGGGGGCGTCACGTCCTCGCCGGCGGACCATTTGTCGCGAATGGTGTAGATGACGGAGAAGATCTTCCACCCGCCCTCGGTGCGGATGAGCTGCCACATCTCCCTGCCCCAGTTGGTCTTCTTGCCGTTGGCCAGGAACGTGTAGTCGAACGAGACCGACGCGATTTCCCCGTCCGTATCGATGCTGATGCCGGAGAAGGTTTCCTCTCGCGGCTCTTCGGTGGCAACGACGTTGTCGATCAGACTGATGAAGTTGACCCGCGGAATTTGCCGCGCCTTGATTGCGTCCGGTTTGGTCTTTCGGATGTGCTCGAGCCGGATGTCTTCGGAGACGAACTGCCAGCCGATGTCCTCCGGTTTGTCGGAGAAGAACAGGCTCATGTAGGTCGCCTTGTCCTTGTTGATGATGGACGTCCTGAATGACTCGACGACCTGGGCGACGGCGGCTTCGTCGGCCGAGTTGTCGTGCGGCTGCGCGGAAGCTATCGGGCTTCCGGCGAACGCGAGGCAAACGGCCAGAAGCAGCGTTGGGGCTTTGAACACGGCAGATCCTTTGTCGGTGGCTGGGACGGTGTCTTTGCAGACTACCGCTCAAGCACCACCGTGGCGGCGTCCATCACCCGCGGATCGTCGGGTTCGCCGCCGCCGAATGTCGCGGCGCCCGCCTCGGGTGCCAGCGTGCGGTAACCGCTGTCGTAGTCCCAGGTGGTGACGTGCA